>CAYWPD010000024.1:0-25680 GCA_964460055.1 uncultured Candidatus Bathyarchaeia archaeon | reverse complement strand
TCTTCTTCCTACGATGGAGAGAGCAAGACAGCCCTCTTGAAGTTCTACGAGCCCGTCTCTCACAAGGTACTATCTCTTCACGATCGTTCGGGGCATCAGCCATACTGCTTCAGCGATCTATCGACAGAAGAGCTGAGCGGCATAGGCCAACTTATTTCCCACCCCGGTCTAGACCGCTTCGAAAAGATAACAAAATACGATCTTCTCCGAGATACGCCTGCCCAGTTCACCAAGATTGTGGCCAAAGATCCACTAGCGATCGGCGGGAGACCGAGCGGCTGCATCAGAGACATAATCCCACAAAACAGTAAAGGCAAGATCTGGGAGGCGGACATACCCTACAGAGACTGCTACATCTACGATGAACAGCTCGCTCCAGGGATGCCATACCAGCTTTCAGACGGCAAACTCTCCGCCAAACCCTACAAACTCATGCAGCAAGAGGAAGAAGCCATCTCAAAGATTTTCGAGAACGAGTCTCAGGAGCTCAAGGATCACGCGGACAGATGGATACCGCTCCTTCAGTCCCCGACAACCGAGCTCAGACGTGTCGCCTTGGACATCGAGGTCGCTACGGAAATCCCCACAAGACTTCCAGACGCAAACGAAGCGAAGCAGCAAGTACTGTGCGTCTCACTCCTAGGGTCAGATGGCACAAGGCGTGTCCTCCTCCTCGAACGCCCCGGCGTTGAGTTCGGAGACGTGAGACTCCCTCAAGGAGTATCCATAGAGCGGTATGAAGACGAGGTTCGCCTCTTCATCGAGATCTTCAAAGCCCTCTTGGATTACCCATTCGTCATCACCTTCAACGGAGACAACTTCGACCTCAGATACATCTTCCATCGCGCCGAAAACTATCTCGGCTTCTCGAGAGCCCAGATCCCGATCGAGCTTGGAAAGGAGTCGGCTACACTAAAATATGGAGTCCACATTGACCTCTACAAGTTCTTCTTCAACCGCTCCATACAGATCTACGCCTTCGGACAGAGATACAAGGAGAACACTCTAGACAGCGTCGGAGAGGCCCTGATTGGAGTTCAAAAACTAAAGATGGACAACCTGCTCAAGGCCAGCTACTCAGAACTCGCAGCCTACTGCTACAGAGACGCTCAAATCACCCTCGAACTCACAAGATTCGACGACAGCCTCGTCATGCGTCTCGTAACAATCCTCTCAAGAATCGCAAGGATGCCGTTCGAAGATACCTCTAGACAAGGCGTCTCCAGATGGATTCGAAGCTTGGTCTACTCGGAGCACCGCCGCATAGGTGCCATTATCCCGCGGTCTGAAGACATCCTCGCGACGAAGGGTGTAACAGCAACTGAAGCCATAATCAAGGGCAAGAAGTACAAGGGCGCAATCGTCGTACAACCCAAGCCGGGCGTCTACTTCAACGTATCAGTGCTGGACTTCGCCAGCCTATATCCCAGCATAATCAAGAAGCACAACCTCTCGTATGAGACGATCCTCTGCCCTCACCAAGAGTGCCGCAGCAATATCGTACCCGACACGCCACATTGGGTTTGCACAAAGAAGAGAGGCCTATCGAGCCTAATAATCGGCTCACTCAGAGACCTACGCGTTAAATGGTACAAGTCCAAGGCCAAAGACAAGACGCTCCTCCACGTAACCCGCAGCTGGTACAACGTCGTCAACCAAGCACTCAAAGTCATCCTCAACGCCAGCTACGGAGTATTCGGAAGCGAGATCTTCAGCCTATACTGTCCACCAGTGGCAGAAGCAACCACAGCCATAGGGCGATATGCCATAACCGAAACGATCAAAGAAGCCGAAAGGCTTGGAATCGAGGTCGTCTACGGCGATACGGACAGCATCTTTCTCAGAAGCCCAAGACCCGATCAGATTGAGAGACTCACCGAGTGGACCGCCAAACAGCTCGGGATGGAGCTGGACGTAGACAAGTTATACAGATATGCCGCCCTCTCGAGCCGAAAGAAGAACTACCTCGGTGTATTCCCCGACGGAAGCGTCGACATAAAGGGACTCACCGGAAAGAAGCGCAACACACCAGAGTTCCTGAAGAAAGCCTTCGAAGACATGGTCAAGACCCTCAGTGGGGTTCAGACCGAAGAAGACTTTGGAAGGGCGCGACAGAGGATCAGAGAGATCGTCAGAACCTGCTACGTCAAACTGAAGAACAAGGAGTATACGCTCGAAGACTTGGCGTTCAACGTGATGCTCGGAAAGAGCCCTGACAGGTACACAAAGACTACTCCTCAGCACCTGAAGGCCGCCACACAGCTTAGTAGTGCCGGACTCGAAGTGGTAGAAGGCGACCTAATATCATACGTGAAGGTCTATGGGTCGCCGGGCGTCAAACCGCTACAACTGGCATCGATCAACGAGGTTGACACAGATAAGTACATGGACTACGTGGAATCGACCTTCGACCAAGTATTGGATGCTCTGGGCCTGGAATTCAACGAGATCCTTGGAATTGTGAGGCTCGAATCCTTCTTCGGAATCACCGTTCCAACGCGAAAACCCGTCGAAAGAGAGTTCGAAGAGGAGGAAGAGGTGGAAGAGACCGGCTAAGAAACCAGCTTCTCGTCAGACAACCTCAGCCAGAAGCTCTGAGAGATCCAGCACGCTCAAGGATCTCGCCATCTTGAGCGAGTTCGCAGCCTCTTTCAGATTGTTTCTGCAGAAAGGACACGCAGAAACCAAGCAATCTGCTCCCGTCTCAGCGGCTTCAAGAACCCTCTTTTCGGCTATTCTCAGCGACAGGTCAGGAAAGGCAGACCTGAGACCACCTCCAGCGCCGCAACACCTCGAATTCTCCCTCGTCCTTCGCATCTCAACAGTCTCCGCGCCCGGAATGCTCTTCAACACGCGCCTAGGAGCCTCATATTCTCCACAGTGGCGTCCAAGATGGCAAGGATCATGATAGGTGAGAGATCCGGCGACATTACCGTTCAGCTCAATCTTGCTATCTGAGACGAGCTGGGAGAAGAGCTGAGAGTTATGAAGAACCTCGAGACCGGTGCAGCCGAGCAGCTTTGGATAGTCGAACTTCAAGGTCCGATAGCATCCTGGGCATCCTGTGACCACAACTCTAGCGCCTTGAGCCTGCACAACTTCCAAGTTATGTCGTGCAAGCTGGATCGCATCCTTTCTGTCACCCGTTCTGAGGAGAACTGAGCCGCAGCACCACTCGTCTTCCCCAAGGTAGCCGACCTTGACGTTCGCGGATTCCAGCACTGCCAACGTTGCCTTGTTCAGTTCCGGCTGCCGATATGAGGCGGTGCATCCCGCGAAGAAGATCAAGTCTGATCTGTCAGTTAGAGGATGTCGAGAAGAGAGCCAGTGCGCCCTATTCTCGTGCTTCTCGAAGTAGGGGTTGTGCTCTTTCTCAACCCAGCTCATGATCTCTCCGTGCCTAGCTACAGGAGGAGTTCCCGCCTCAAGCAACGAAGTCCTGAGATCCTCGACGATCTCCGTGGTCTGCAAAGCGCATTGCGACTTGCAATACCCACAGAGCGTGCAGGTCCACAGACGATCTACGAGAGCTGGTGAGGGTTCACAGAGACCGTGAATGAGTCCCTTCGCAATCTGCAACTTTCCTCTACAACTGTAGGACTCAATCCTCTTCTCATAGTAGACCGGGCACTCTTCGTGACAGAATCCGCATCTCGTCCTGTTGCAGACAAGGATCTCATCCAAGTGTTGGTCTCTGAAATCGTTCAACATTAAGCGTTAGAAGCCTCCGGTGCAGTTCCTTCCGGCTTGATCCATCTCGGCGGTGCGAACTTCTTGCCCGGGTTAAGGATTCCCGCAGGGTCGAATACCTTCTTGATCTTCCGCATGTACTCGAAGCCATCTCCGTGCTCCAGCCTAGAGAAATTGCCGAACTTCTCTCCGTCACCTTGGTACGATGTCATCGATCCGCCTACTGACACTGCATAGAGGGCCATATCTCTAACATAATCATAGAAGCGTTCGACCATACTTCGATCTCTATCATCGACATAAACCGCAAAGCTAACGCTCGTATGGACGGCGTATGGCGACTGAACATAGACGTTCATCCCAAGGACTCGCACACCATTCTTCGCAGCCAGCTCTTGATACTTCAAGAATGCGTCATCAAGGAAGCCTTGAGGAATACTCACGTCTGCGGCGCCGAACCTCTCGATCCTCTGGCTATCAGGCCATGCCTGCTTGAAAGGCTCGAAATCCTGCCTATGTTTACTCGTCCACCAAGCCTCGACGATCTCTCTTTCCCCTACTCTCGATCCGCCCAACTCCTCGCAGATCTTCGCTGAGTATTCTCGACAGCAATCCACAACTTCGCGGTCACCGGCGAAGGAGATGCACAATACCCCTCTTGTGTCGGACGGCACCATCGCATCTCTACGATACTTCACCCTGTAGTCATGCGTGTAGAAATAGAACCTGTTACTGCACATTATATTCGCTGACTCCACCGATAGGCCTGCCTGCACCATCCGGTTGATCGCTTTGGCTGCAATGTTCAACGACGGAAACGCAAACATCTCCAAGGCCCGCTCTTCTGGAAGAGGGAATACTCGCAGAGTCGCCTCGACGATAATTCCAAGCGTTCCTTCAGACCCCAGCAGAAGCCAGTGAAGCTGATACCCAGAGGAACTGATCAGCGTCTTCCTATGACCGACCCGAATCAACTCTCCAGAACCGGCGACCACAACGGCGTCTATAAGCGCCTGCTCAACCTTGCCGTATTTGATTCCGAAGGTTGAGTCACTGCGGCAGGCTATGGCGGCCCCTATAGTCGAGACGATCTTACTTTCCGGATCATGAGGAAACCAGAGGTTACGCCTGCGGAGCTCTTCATTCAGCTTGTTTATCGTGATGCCCGCCTGAACTGTCACAGCGAGGTTCGCCTCATCTATCTCCAAGACATTGTTGAGCCCATTCGTGTCCAGGAGGATTCCTCCCCTAGACGCTACAGCTCCGCCCGCCATTCCGGTCAGACCTCCCGCCGTCACTATGGGAACCTTCAAACTCGATGCGACTTGGACGACCTTGACGATGTCTTCCTTTGAAGTGGGCCTGACTATCAAGTCAGGTAGCACGGCCTCATCGGAAGGACGCACAGACCAGTCTCTGCTATATGCCATCCTGTCGACGATCTCAGCTGTGACCTTCTCACTTCCGATCAGGTCGGCCAGTTGATTGGCGAGCCTGCCATAGTCCACCGACAAAGCCTGTACCCCGGAGACTCGGCCAGCTAGGAGAGACTCACTCATAAAGCCTTAACGAAAAGACGTTCGTCGGATCGATAGCGACGTTCATGGCGTGTCTAAGCGTCTATCGGCCTATTGGACACGAGCATTGGCAGATAAGACTGTCTAAACGGTTTCTCGCCCTGTTCCTTCTTGAGTTCACTCATCAGTTCCTCTAGCTTCATCTCTATGATCTCACCGAGTCTCCTGATTCTCACCGGAAGGCTGCCCGTCTTCGCCTCTCGTTCCCCGACGACTAGTATGTATGGGATCCACTGCGTCTCAGCATCGCGGACTTTCTTCTGGACGGTCTCTTGGGTATCGTCCACATCCACCCGTACCTTCTGGGATTTTAACGCCTCAGCAATCTTCAGAGCATCGCTGAGATATGCGTCTGTGACTGGGATGATCCGCGCCTGTATGGGCGAGAGCCAGAAAGGAAGCGCCGGAACCTCTCCACGCTCCTCAGCCTTTATCGCCGAGTCCAAGACTCCGTAGAGATATCTCTCTATCGATCCGAGAATCGCTATGTGAAGGATAGGCGGATATCTCGCCGACCCGTTGGCATCAGCGTATTTTATTTCGAAACGCTCGGCGTTTCCCACATCTATCTGGCAGGTAGCTATCTCCCGTGGACGACCGAGCACGTCAACTATGTGGTATTCGATGTTTATCACCCAGTAGTACTTCTTCTCCGGAACGAAGTGGATCAGTATCGGCTTGCCTTCGAGCTCGGCCAGAGTCTTGACGAATTCCCTGTTCTGCTCCAAGAAGCTTCGGGTCAGGTTATAGAGAGAGACGTATGACCAACCTGACTTCCTTGCCTCTTCCAGAATCAACTTGTGTATTTCCACGAACTGCTTCTGCGAGTCAGGAAGATCTTTGCAGAAGTAGTGGAGATCCGGCATCAGGAACTTCCTAGTTCGGAAGAGGCTCACGACCTCTCCGGGCTGCTCCAACCTGTAACTGTCTGCGAGCTCAAAGACGCCGAGCGGAAGGTTCCGATAGCTGAGCGTCCAATCCTTTAGCATGGCGAACTGCTGGAAGCACGCCGCGTATCTCAGCACGTAGCGCTTGTCATCGAGATCTACCTCGTACAACCGTTCTCCGAATAGCTGCGCATGCGCCTTTATTGCTGGGTGATCGAGATCAAACATGTTGGCGCCCCTGATCGGAAGCGCGTTTAGCCCGAGCGCTAGTTCCAGTGAGTAGTCGCCAATCAGGTCGAAGATCAAAGCTCCCCGAGGACCATACCTCATGTTACCGATGTCAGACAGCGGTTCGGCCTCGATCCCAAACTTCTTCAGGTAAGCAATGTACTTCGGCTCCTCTCTAGTCTCAGCGTGTGGAATCTTCAAGCCCTCTCTCTCGACCAGAGTTCTGAAGTCGGCTTCGTCCGGACCATACTCGTATTCACGCAGGCCGTAGAGTCTTCCATCAGGAGTAAATATCGCAGATTCGTCTGAAACTTGAGGCTGCGGCTTCGGCTCCTCCTTTCGAGGCTCTGCAGATATGGTTCTGGAGAGTTCTGAGAGAGGGTGTCCCTTACATTTTATCGAGAAGGCCTTGTACCAGCCGAAGGGGCTCCTTCTAACCTCGAAGCCCATGCCGGACAGGATCTCCTGCATTCCAGCTAGGAGAGGAATCGAGAAATCGGCAGAAGCCAAGCTCGAAGACAGATGAGCATAGGGGTATACCACTATCTTGTTCGTCTTGACCCACTTCGCCACCTCAGCGACCGAGTCCGATGCCTTTTTCGCGATCTGCGATGGATCCTTGGCATCTTCCTTCTCGACCGTACAGAAGGCTACGAGGACATCCTCGAGTGCGAGAGCTTTCATCTCTTCAGGCATCGTCTCTGGCGTCTTGATCGCCCTATCCCTGACCTCGTACGAGAAACTGTCAGCATGTATCAGTAAGATCTTCACTTCATTTCACCGCATCAGCGCTCGTTATGGCGCACGCCCGCCCATTCTCCTCCATCGTTCCAGAGTCTCGATCTTTCTGACTTTCTTCTTGAATTCCTTGTAGTGAGATTCACAGAGGTAGGCGCGTCTAACCTCTCCGATCTTGAGACCGCTCGTTCCCACCTTCTCCGGTGACAGCGATCTCACTGCTGGATTCGAGCAGCCCACCACACTGCATTTCTCTCCCTTCGAAATACGGCCCAAACTGGGGTCTGCCCCAACTTTTTACCGCCGTGGTATATACGATGTCATCTAAAAGGTTAGTTGAAGTGAACCTTCCAAAAGCCACCGGAAACTATGCACTCGTCATCCACATCGATCGAAGAAGCTTCGTATCGGTTGGCGCGCTCGGTCGACGACCATTTGACAGAGGATGGTACATATACTGTGGCTCCGCAATGGGCGTCGACGGGCAGAACCTGAGGTCGAGAATCTCAAGACATCTCAGCAAATGCAAGAAGATAAGATGGCACATTGACCATTTACTTGCCAGCGAAGCCGCGAGAATCCATACAGTCTTCTTCGCAAAGAGCAAGTCAAACAGAGAATGCGACTTGGCAAAGAACCTCCTAAAGTTGGACGGTTCAGAAATGCCTACGAAGGGCTTCGGATCCTCAGATTGCAGAGCAGACTGCCCCGCGCACCTAATCAAATTACATTACAGAAGTGGCGATAAAATTGAGAAGGCGCTTGCAGAGACCTTTCGAAAATCGCAACTTAGATGCCACATATTTGAGACTTGACCCAAGAATACTTATCTGCAGCACATACATGTCTGGAATTGCGTTCGTCATAGCGGTTGTGTGGCCCTTCGATGCTCTCCTTTCTGAAAGAACTCTTCCAACAGAAAACAGCAGGCCTCGCCTTGCTCTGCTGGAGAGCAGGAATCACACCCAACCTCTTAACGTGGGCTGGATTTGTCCTGACCGGACTCTCATCACTAGTCTTTCTCTATTCGGTGGAGAGTACAACCATGAGGCTTCTAGGTGCGCTCCTGCTCGCCACCTCCGGCTTCACAGACGCCTTCGATGGAGTAGTTGCAAGAATTGCTGGAATGGAAACAAGGTTCGGCGGCGTCCTCGATTCCACCCTCGACAGATACGCAGACATTTTCATCATTTCCAGCTTCATACTCTCCGGCCAATGTGATGCACTCTGGGGATTGGTCGCCATCACAGGCAGCATACTCGTCAGCTACCTCAGAGCGAGATCCGAGTGCGAAGGCGTATCAATGTCGTCGATAGGTCTCGTCGAACGGGCGGAGAGACTGATCATAATCATAGTCGCGAGCATAGCGGGCATAATCTCCTACGGCGTAATCACGGTGGCAGTCCTCAGCCATCTCACGGTCTTTCAGCGGCTCTACCATGCGAGACAGATGCTTAGTGCAGCTTCTCCTCGACAGACCTGAGCAGTGCAATGCCCTTTTCCAACAGCCGCTGCCCTTCTTCCGTGATCTCATAATATTTCCTTTCAGGCCTTAACAGCAAACCCGCCTCCTTCCTCAAGCGTATCAGCCCAGTATTAAGCAACCTATAGAGAACGACGTAAACCGTTACAGTGGCCGGTGAGAAGTCGAAACGCTCTTTAAGGGACTTTTTGACCTCATAAGCATACATTGGCCTGTCTTTAAGCATCCTGAGAATGTATAACCAGAGGTTCTCCGTGGTCAACTTCCTGCGAAGCCGCTCGTACGCCAATCTCGTCCCTACTGTACATAGAGTATAGGCCTAGCTTACTCTTCGGGAGTTTCGAAGTACATCCATTCGTTTGACCCAGAGACTATTTTAGCGTAGGCTAAGGTTCAACCACCACTCGTATGGAACCTGCTTGCCTGAGCGAATATTCCCAGCGTGATATGGCGGTCCTAGCTAGTAACCTCTCCTCAGAGTCCTCTGGCGCACCTTCACCACTCGATGGTGAATCGCACATGAGATACAGTAATACTTGACCACCCTTTGCCCACTTATGAAGGCTCCTCTCGCCTTCAACTCGCGCGCCAGCGTAGGATCGACCAAAGAGGAAAACGAGGTTACCCTCTTAGCCTTGTCTTTGGGCACCAAGCTCCCGCACATACTGCACTGGACGACTTCGCTTCTTCCTTTCCCGCCTTTCGCTCTTCCTCTACTCTTCCGCTTTTGAGGCATTACATCTCATTCCGGAGAACGATCAAGGTTAACCTAAAACAGAAAGCAGGGATAAAAGCTTGCAGGATAGGCTTGTTCGACATAACGATAGTCGGCCACAACGTCATCGACACGATCACGAAGGATGATGAGCAATTTACCCGGCCAGGCGGCGCCGTCACCTATTCATCGTTGGCCGCGTCTTGGCTCAGATCCAGAGTCGCCGTTCTATCAAAGGCTGGACAAGACTATCCAATTGAGTACATCAGACTACTGACAAGTCAAGGCGTCGACACGTCCATGCTCGTCATCGACAAAAGCCATCCGACCACCAAACTCCTACTCAGATACTCGAGAGCCGGTCAGAGGAGAATCAGACTCATCGACAGATGTTCGCCCATAGTGCCCATAGACATTCCAGCCCTCCTTGACTCCAAGGTAGTGCACATCGGAACGGTCGCAAAAGAGGTCTCGCCACAAACCATCACCACACTGCATAAGAAATGCTCGTTCATCTCCATCGATCTACAGGGATTCGTACGATCATTCTCTCCCAAGGGCTTCGCCAATATCAAGGCACTTGAGACCACGGACTTCTTGTCGAAGGCGTCGATCGTCAATGGAAGCGAAGAAGAAGTCGTAAAGGGGCTAGGTCAACATAGTCTAGCCGAGAGCGCCAGCAGAATCCTTTCTCTAGGAGTCGAGATACTCATTGTCACGCAGGAAGACAAAGGCTCAACCATCTTCTCTAATGGAAGACAATATTCTATTCCAGCCTATCCTGTCGTGGCCCCCCGCGATTCAACCGGAGCTGGCGACAGCTACGTAGGCGCCTTCCTCTCAGAGTACGCAACGGGAAGATCGATCAGAGAATGCGCTGCCACGGCCAGTGCGGCTGCTTCGCTACGCGTAGAGACCGGCGGATCATTCCAGCCGTTTGATTCACGGGAACTCCGAATTCGATCTAGAGCTGTGCTGGAGGAGATCTTGGAGAAGAAGCTCCGGCCCTGAAGACTATTGTCGGCAGTTTTCTCGGCGGACTCCGTCAGTATGCACGCGCCGCAAAAGCCACATGGACGGCGGGGAATCCACACCAAGTGCACGGACCCTCTGCTTTCTCGTGGGACTCCACGTCCATGCCTCTGACCTCGAATCCCTCTGTCTCCGCCTTCATCTCATCGGCGCACTCCTTCCTGCCGCAGAACCTAATCTTCGCTATCCCTCCCTTCTTCGCTATCTCCATCAACTTCTGCTTTGTCATAGCCACGTGCATGTTATCCTTGAGGAAAGCCTCACCATTCTTCCTCAGATTCAACAGGATATCCTGCCTCAACCTGTCAACATGGTCGGCGAGTTCGCTCTCCTTGACTGTTGCTCTCGTGCGTGTATCACGCCTGAAGACCGTAACAACGTTCTCCTCTAGGTCTCTCGGCCCCACCTCAATCCTCACAGGCGTTCCTAGCAGCTCCCATCGATAGAACTTCTCGCCCGGTCGCGCATCGGAATCATCAAACTGAGCCCTGAATCCCCTACTGCGAAACAGTTTCTCGAGGTCTCGGCACATCATGAATATTCTGTCTTGGAAGCCCTCCTTTGGGATCGGTATGATAACGATCTGAACCGGTGCCCCGTCGAATGGAAGAACCGCGCCGAAGCCGTCTCCATGAACAGATATCGCAGCCGCTGCGATCCTCGATATTCCTGGGCCGTAGCAGGTCGTGTGCGGATACTTGCTCTGCCCGTCCTCATCGAGGTAACGGACCTCGAATGGTACCGAGAATTTGGTGCCTAGATAATGGGTTGTGGCCACCTGCAATACTCTAAGGTCAGGAAGGAGGACATCAAAAGCGAAGCTCGAGACCGCGCCGTAGAACTTGTCGAAGTCCTCCCTCTGGACGAGAATGAATGGCAGCCCAAGATGCTCATACAGGACTTTCTTCGCTATCTCCATATCTTCCGTGACTTGACCCATCGCGCCCTTCTCATCTCGATGTAGAGTGTGAGCCTCTATCCAAAGAAACTCGCGGCCACGGATCAAGGGCTTCGTAGCCTTGGTCTCGTAACGGTATACTGCGCAACTCTGATAGACCTTGAGCGGCAGGTCCTTGTAGCTCCTGACCCACAGAGAGTATATAGGATACATCGCTGTCTCTGACGTCGGCCTCAAGATTCCAGGCTCCTCAAGCTCGTGGCCACCAGCCTTCGAGACCCAGAAAACCTCCTCTTGGAAACCCTTGATATGATCGGCCTCTTTCTTGAAGGCCGTGTAGGGAATGACCACCGGAAATAGAACCGGCTTGTGTTTGGTCGCTTCCAACTCCACCTCGTACGTCTCATAGATCCGTTTGATGATGTACATAATGTTAGGACGATACACGATGAAACCTTTCAGCCCGTACCTGATGTCTACGAGGTTCGCTCTCTGTAAAATCTCACCATACCATTCACTGAAGTCTTCATGTTTGTCAGGAAGACTGACTTCAGCGGTTGCCTCTGATTCCAAGAAACCACCGATCACAAAGGAATTTTGGCTGCCCCCATTCGAAATCGTACCACCTATATCCTTTTTGGTGTTCATGTACATGGAAGACTAAAACTCACCCTAAGTAGGACAAATGCAGTCGATCTCACGTTGCGAAGAGCGGATAACACTTGGCTGCGGATCGGAGTCAAATCTCAATCATGGACAGAAATTGGCATCAGATGAGCATCGACGAGGTCTTCACCGTCCTCGGCTCTACCGACAGAGGTCTGAAGTCAGAAGAGGCCTGCAGGCGCATCGGAATCTATGGCCCCAATGCGCTTAGAGAGGAGAAGAAAGAGCCTGCTTGGCTTAGGTTCCTGGGGCAGTTCAAAGATTTTCTGGTCTTGATCCTGCTGGCTTCAACCGTAATTTCCTTCCTAGTCGGGGAGACGAAAGACGCGGTTGTCATTCTGGTGATTGTAGTCCTAAACGCCACCTTGGGATTCATCCAAGAACGAAAGGCAGAGAAGGCGATGGAAGCCCTAAGACGAATGGCTTCCTTGAAAGCCCTCGTCATCAGAGACGGAGAAAGACACGAAATCGACGCCAGTCAGCTGGTCCCAGGCGACCTAGTTCTGATACAGGCTGGAGACAAGATTCCGTCAGATGCGAGACTCATCGAGTCCGTGAGCCTGATGGTGGACGAGTCCGCTCTCACAGGTGAGTCGATTCCGCGCGAAAAAACCTCGGCTCCACTGAAGCCGTCCCTGGAGCCCGCGCCAATAAGCGACAGAGACAATATGATCTTCACCAGCACACACGCCACCTACGGAAGAGGAAAAGCCATCACAGTCTCAACAGGAATGCAGACAGAGATTGGAAAGATCGCGCATCTGATTCAGACAGCACCAACGAAGCATACGCCCCTTCAACTCCGGCTAGAGGAGTTCGGAAAGAGACTCGGTCTTCTCATCATAGGCATCAGCATCATAGTATTCCTCCTCGAAATCTCAAGAGGAGAGCAACTTCTCGAAACCTTCGTCACGTCGGTAAGTCTGGCAGTAGCGGCAATACCCGAAGGCCTTCCGGCAATGATCACAGCCGCGCTGGCACTCGGAATGCAAAGAATGGCAAGAAGGAATGCCATCGTAAGGAAGCTGCATGCGGTCGAAACCTTGGGCTCAACCACCGCTATCTGCAGCGACAAGACGGGAACTCTCACCAAGAACGAGATGACGATTCGCCAACTGTACGTGGATGGTTCAGAGGTTTCAGTGACGGGCGAAGGATACGCTCCAATTGGAACCTTCCTAGAAGGCGAAGAGCCTGTAACCTCTCCCTCCGAAGGCGCAAGGCTCCTATTGGAAATTGGCACTCTCTGCAACGATGCAAAGCTGGAGCAGTCGAAGAGCGGTGACAAGCTCGGCCGGATTATGTGGAGAGTCGTAGGCGATCCGACTGAAGGCGCCCTGATAGTTGCTGCAAAGAAGGCTGGAATAGACGTAGAAGATCTGCACATGAGATACCCAAGGGTAGATGAACATCCCTTTTCCTCTGAGAGGAAACGAATGACAACCGTTCACAGCAGACCTGACAAGACATGGATGGCCTACATGAAGGGCGCACCGGAGGTAGTCATCGACTTATGCACCAAGATCATGGAGTATGGCGCGGTGAGGACGCTAACCCAAGCAGAAAAGGATATTCTGAAAAGCGAAGCTCACGGAATGGCTGAGAACGCCCTCAGAGTGCTCGGCTTCGCTTACAAGCCGACTGAAGAGACCCTCGCTGACATTCCTGCAGACGAGTTCGAAAAGGACTTCATTTTCGTAGGACTCTGCGGCATGATGGACCCACCGAGAGAAGAGGCCGAGCGCGCCGTCAACACATGTCGAGAGGCTGGAATCGAGGTCGTCATGATCACTGGTGACCACGAAGTCACTGCGACCGCAATTGCAAAGGAACTGAAGATCATGAAGGAAGGCGCCGCAACTCTCAGCGGCGCCAGATTGGACAAGCTTTCGGAGAACGATCTCGAACAGCTTGCACGGACTGTCTATGTCTACGCCAGAGTGTCTCCGCACCATAAACTGAAGATCGTCTCAGCCCTAAAGAAGAATGGACATAACGTGGCTATGACAGGCGATGGAGTGAACGATGCGCCCGCTCTCAAGACAGCTGATATCGGAATCGCAATGGGAATGACTGGAACCGATGTCGCAAAAGAAGCCTCGGACATGATTCTGGTAGATGACAATTTCGCGACCATCGTCTCCGCTGTAGAAGAGGGCAGGGCCATTTTCGCCAACATAAAGAAGTTCATCTTCTTCCTGCTGTCAACCAACTCGGGGGAGGTCATGCTAATGTTGGCGGCGGCTCTCCTCGGGCTGAAGCTACCGGTGATCGCGATTCAAATACTCCTGGTCAACCTTGTGACCGATGGACTTCCCGCACTGGCACTCGGCGTTGAGCCACCAGAACCGGACCTGATGAAAAGACCGCCGAGAGGCCCCAAAGAAGAGATAATCACGATGAAGACTCTCAGGGGAATCTTCGCTGTGGGCCTTCTGATGTGCATTGGAACCCTCGGGGCCTTCCTGTGGGGAAGACCGGATGTGGATCTTGAAAAGGCTCGGACGATCTCGTTCACAACCCTGGTCATGTTCCAACTTTTCCACGTCTTCAACTGCAGATCTGAAAGGCATTCGATACTAGACATCGGTCCTTCACGCAACAAGTATCTGCTGTTGGCTGTGGCTTCCTCGATCACAATCCAGCTCGCAGTCGTGTATCTACCCTTCCTCCAAAACGTCTTTTCCACCGAACCTCTGTCTGCTATGGACTGGCTCGTCATCGTAGCGATTTCAGGAAGCATACTCTTGGCTGGCGAGATCGTCAAGCGAATCTATCCCATAGTTGAATCGCCAAAAACGGAAAGTCAGACACGGAGAATCCAACATTGAGAGTCATAGCAGATCTCCACATCCATGGGAGATACAGTCAAGCCACAAGCCTCAACATGAATCCCCAAGAGATCAGCCATTACGCGAGGATCAAAGGACTCAACATCGTCGGCACCGGCGATTTCACTCATCCAAACTGGCTTGAGGAACTGAAAAGAGAGCTCCGTCCATCACCTAACGAAGGACTCTACCAGCTGACCCAATCCAAGCAAACTGACACCATATGCTTCATACCATCGGCCGAGGTCTCAACCATCTTCGACTTCCAGAACAGATCGAGAAAAGTCCATCACGTCATCCTAGCTCCAGACTTGGAGACCGTTTCGAGCATAAACGAAAGGCTTGGAAAATTCGGCAACCTGTCCTCGGACGGGCGACCAACACTCGACATGTCCGCCCCCGAACTCGTAGAGGAGATCGTATCCACCTCCAAAGACTCTATGATATTTCCCGCACATGCATGGACCCCCTGGTTCAGCGTCTTCGGCGCATTCAGCGGGTTCGACAGTCTCGAAGAATGCTACCAAGACATGACAAAACATATTCACGCGTTGGAAACTGGCTTGTCCTCCGATCCGCCGATGAACTGGCGGCTCAGCGCCCTAGACAGGTATACACTCTTGTCGAACAGCGACTCACACTCAGCATGGCCCTGGAGGATAGGCAGAGAAGCCAACGTCTTCGACCTACCCTCTCTCTCATACTCAGAGATCTGCGACGCCATACGCAGCAGAGACCGGGGCAGGCTCGTCTTCACAATAGAGACAGATCCCAAATACGGCAAATACCACTGGACTGGCCACCGCCCAGGAAGATACTTGCACGGAGCAGATGCTCTGAAGAATCTCACCTTGCCTGATGAGTTACGTGGCTTCTTCAACGTGGAGTCAGAAGGCGTGGGTTTCTCGATCCCGCCACAGATGACCAAGAGCATCACCTCTTGTCCCATATGTAAGCGCAAGCTGACAAAGGGAGTTGAGGACAGAGTCGAAGAACTCGCCGATAGACCGCTAGGGTTCAAGCCGTCGAGAGCGGCAGGCTTTGTCCACCTCCTGCCATTATCTGAAATTTTGGCAACGGTGCTGAAGGCAGAAAGACCTGACTCCACAAAGGTCTGGAACCACTACAACCAGTTGATAGCGAGATTCGGAGACGAGTTCTCCACGCTGCTTGAGGCGGACTTCGAATCGATAAGAGCAGTCACCTCAGACGAGGTGGCAGAGACGATCATAGCCGTCAGAAGCGACACCATCAGAGTAAGGGCCGGATATGATGGGTATTACGGTAAACTCAATCTATCGACAGACTCGAAACAGACAAGTCGCGCCGGGGAAAATGACTCACTATTCGATATTTGTGTCAAGCAAGAGAAGAAGAAGGACATTAGCCTATGCGACTTCATGTCCTGAGATAGACCAACTACTACATTCTCAATAGATCTCTGACAAGATCAGCGGCAACCGGCGTGACAACTTTGCCGATCAAGGCCGGATAGATGCCGAAGGCCACCGTGAGAAACACGAGTACGAATATGGGGGCCAGCATCGTCATGGGCCCCTCTCTCGCCTCTTTGAGATGTTCGCCGACCTCTCCGTAGAAGACTCTCCGCACGGTCCAAAGACCGTATCCGGCGGTGAGTATTGATGCAACTAGGGCGACTGCCGTGACCCCGATTCTGGTCATGTTCAGAGAGGGTAGAAGACCAGAATAGATTGATCCCGAGAATACGTAGAACTCTCCCCAGAATCCGACGAGCGGCGGGACTCCGGCCAAGCCAAGGAAACTCACGAGCGTCGCTACTGCTGTGTATGGCATCTTTGAGGCGAGTCCGCTGAGGCTGCTGATGTCTCTGGTATTGTAGTTGTGCATGAAGATCCCTGAGACCATGAAGAGCACCGCCTTACACAGGCCATGGCTGATGTAGAGGACTATCGCCCCTGCCACGCCGATGACTGAGACCGAGGCTATGCCGAATAGCAGATATCCCATCTGGCTTATGCTTGAGTAGGCAAGTAGACGCTTCATATCAGACTGGGCCACAGCCATGATTCCGCCGTATCCTAGCGTCACAACCGCAAGTACAGCTATGCCCAGATTGAACTGAGTGAGCTGGATTACCCTTGGGAAGGCCGTGTACACAATCCTTATGGCAGCGTACCCACCGATCCCGATCATAGCTGGGGAAAGAAGCGCTGAGATAGGTGTTGGCGCCTCTGCATGCGCATCCGGCAGCCAAGTGTGCAGCGGGAAAACAGCCATCTTGACGAACAGACCGATCAACATTGCAGCCACGATGAACGCTAGAAGTGTGACACTAGTTGTCGAAGTCCGCAGGGCTATCGCGAAGATATCAAAACTTCTGGCGACAAAGCCGATGGCGACGATCCCCGCGAGCAGAGACAGAGCACCGGCCTCAGTGAACATGAAGTACTTGAAGGCGATCTTCTCCTTTGGACCGGTTCCCCACATGCCTATCAGGGCCCAAGACGGGATCAGCATTAGTTCGAAGAAAAGGAAGAACGCAGCCAGATTGGTGGTCAGAACGGTCCCGATCATTCCGGCAGCGTAGAGGAGGTAGAGCCCGAAGTAGGCTCCTAGGTTCTTCTCGTGCTCCATGTACGCAATCGAGTAGACCGATATCACTGCGGTCAACAGTGCAATCGTAAGGGCGACAGGCGTGCTCATGCCATCCGCCAGTAACGTGAAGTTGCCGATGAAGGGAGCCCATTCGAACGTTGAATAGAGGTTACCATCAATGGAACCCGTGTAGATCCCCACGGCCACATATGCGAAGATGAGCGTGGCATATGCTAGCGGTAGGAGTGCGATCCATCCTGCGCTCTTGCCCAGTCTTCTTCCGAGAACCAAAACTATTGGAGCAAAAACAACGGGCAGGAGTATAGCTTGCAGTAAGAGGTTCATCGTATCAATCATTCAGATCACCCTATTGCGACTCTGAACAAGATGAGTAGAATTATCGTTAGACCCATGAGCATAGCAACTATGTTGGATGTCAGGACTCCAGTCTGAGTCTTCCTAACGACGTCCGACAGCTTCGATCCTGCGCTGGCAACCAGATAGTTGAATCCGTCGATCGCCTTTAGCTCGACGTTGCTAGAAAGCCACCTGCAAATCCCTACGGTCGGGTACACCACTACTGCATAAAGGAAGCTGTTGATGTACCATCTGTTCGCAATGAATTTCCAGACGCCACGGCTGATCAAACTGCTCTTCACAATAGTGACCGGATCCAAGCTCTTTTTGATGTACATGAAGTAGGCCGGGACCGCGCCTATGAGAAGCATCGAGATGGAGACTATCAAAGTCACCCAAAC
The DNA here is from genome assembly GCA_964460055.1 of uncultured Candidatus Bathyarchaeia archaeon. Lineage (GTDB taxonomy): Archaea > Thermoproteota > Bathyarchaeia > RBG-16-48-13 > CAYWPD01 > CAYWPD01. Next base: position 7,600 of record CAYWPD010000024.1, on the reverse strand, counting down.
AGCCACGTCCTCGGCCAATCCAATATTGATCACGGAACCGACAGCTGACGCCAATTCTCCGTGCCCTAAGATTCCTCCGAGATACTGCTCGAATACGCTCTCAAGCCAGCCCCTCGCAAAGAATCCTCCAACTCCGAACGCAACGGTTGCTCCAGCGAGCAGCGCGAACGGAACCCACATGACTGACGGCGCTTCATGAAGATGTCTTCCCTCCTTCTCCAACTCCAAGATATGCTCGCTCTTGTTGCCGAAGAAGGTGATCCCTATCATGCGGACAGTGTAGAAGCAAGTTATTGCCACTGTCGCCGCAGCGATCACGAAGATCCAATACTGCCCCGCAAGTAGCGGGGCTTCCAAAACCATGTCCTTGCTCCAGAACCCGCTGAAGAGAAGTGGAACTCCCATCAACGAGAATCCGGTCAACACAGTTGACCAGAACGTTATCGGCATGTTCTGCTTCAGTCCGCCCATATGCGTCATGAATCTCGACTCCACCGCGTGGATGACAGCGCCAGCGGTCAGGAAGAGAGCCGCCTTGAACAATGCATGGCTCATAAGGTGAAAGACTCCTCCAGTGTAGCCGATGATGAACTCGGCGGTTGCTCCTGCCACACCCATGGCCAACATCATGTAGCCGAGCTGACTTACCGTTGAGTATGCTAGAACTTTCTTGATCTCTTTAGAGGTCATTCCCTGAGTTCCCGCTACGAAGGCAGTCACCGCTCCCATCCAAGCAACTACGTAGAAGAAGCCGATTAGGTCGTTTGGTGATCCAGCGGCCCAAGTTGCGAGGTAGAAGATGGGGAAGACCCTGCCGACTAGGTAGACTCCAGCTTTGACCATTGTCGCTGCGTGTATCAGCGCACTGACAGTGGTCGGCCCTGCCATGGCGTCAGGTAGCCACTCCATCAACGGGAGCTGTGCTGACTTTCCTATAGGCCCACCGAAGAGTAGTATGGCGGCTGGAAGCAGGGCCCATATGGGGACTCTCCCGATTGCGCCGTTCTGAAGTTCTATGAAGTTTACTGTCCCAGCGAACGCTAGGATGACGAAGATGCCAAAGAGGAAAAGGATGTCGCCGAATCGGGTTGTTATGAAGGCCTTGAGACCGCAGTGGCTCGGCGGATATGCTCTGGGTCCTTCTCCAACCCAGCATTTCAGGTAGTCTTTCTTGGAATCCTTGTACCAGAAGCCGATGAGGGCGTAGCTGCATAGTCCGACTCCCTCCCATCCGAAGAGCAGTTGGATGAAGTTGTCCGACATGACCAAGAGCAGCATGTTGCCGATGAAGAGATTCATGAAGAACCAGTATCTTGTAAGGCTCTCATCTCCGTGCATGTATCCGAGCGAGTAGACCATGATGAGGAAACTGATGACAGCGACGACGTTGGCCATTATCACGCTTAGCGGGTCGACCATGACTCCGGCATTCAGCTCTCCCAGTATCGGCGACCCGGGAAGCACGTTCCAAGTTGCTTGATTGTGGACAAGTTTGCCCTCCAACAGATACGGAATCATCATGATAGCCATAACGGCCGCGAGGAAAGAGAAAAAGACGGCTCCATAGTCCCTAGCTCTGGGATGAATCTTCGCCAACACCGGTGAGAACAGAGCTCCAAGCAAGGGAAAGATCCATACCAACCATGCCTGCCAAACCCAATCTCCAGCAAAACCTTCCATCACGCATTAGCCTCCAAGAAGAGCCCTAGCGGCGCTTTCCGCGAATTGAATGATCATCCCTGGCCATAGACCAACCACGACCAAGACTATGGCAAGGATTAGGAGTGGAAGTACCATCAATGGGTGAGCCTCTGACGCCTGTCCCACCTTCTCACTCGGCTTCTTGAGCATGATCCTTTGAATCAGCCAGAGATAATACGACGCGGCGAAGATACTGTTGATCACAATAGCTATTGAGACCACCTTCATCAGGCCACTTTCTGGTACGCTGAAGCCGGCCAGTATGATGAAGAGCTTGCTCCAGAAACCGCTCAACGGTGGAATACCTGCCAAAGCTAACAGGCCCAGTGAAAAGGAAACACCGCTCCATATCATCCTTCGGCCAACACCCTCCATCCTTGATATGTCCCTGGTCTCCAACTCATGGACAAAGCATCCGGAGCCAAGGAACAAGAGTCCCTTGCCAATGGCGTGGTTGAAAAGGTGGAACAGCGCGCCCATCACCCCAAGAATCGCGGCGCTGATAGCGATCTGCGGGAACGAGGCATAGTAGGTGGTTAGGGCGTACGCTCCGATTCCGAGACCTGAGAGGATGTATCCGATGTTGACTATACTGGAGAAAGCTAGCAGCCTCTTTATGTCTCTCTGCATCAGAGCCCCTAGGTTTGCAATGGTCATCGTGAGAACACCCAAGATCATTAGCAGAGTCCCATAGTCAAAGGAGAGAGGACTGAAGATCGTGAACAGACTTCTGGAGATCGCGTAGACTCCCGCCTTTATCACGACGCCTGATAACATTGCACTGATAGGGCTTGGAGCGGCGGGGTGAGCGTCCGGCAGCCAAGTATGCAGCGGAACCACCGCCGCTGTTACCCCGAAGCCGCTTACCAACATCGCGATAATGAGATAGAATGTGAGTAGACCAGCTCTCTCCCTCAACAGTGGGATCATGGAGGATATCGCTCCGAAGTTTAGAGTCCCCGTCAGTCCATATAGAATCGAGATACCATACAGGGCAAAGAGGGAACCTATGGTGCTCATGATAAGATACTTGAAACCAGCCTCAACTGGCTCCCAACGATACTTTCTGAAGGTGACCAACGTATACGACGAGATACACATCATCTCCCAGAACACGTACAGATTGAAGAAGTCTCTGGAGAAAGAGACGCCGACCAAGCCAGCGACCAAGGTAAGGAGAAGGGAATAGTACTTGTCAAGTCCGGTGTCGACCTCCATGTACTTCACCGAGTAGATAGCTGCGAGGAGACCCAGACCACAGAAAAGTAGAGAGACAAAGACACTCAGTTCATCCGCATAAAGTTGCACACCCCCGAGACTGGGGCCATAGTCGCCCAAGACGAAAGATTGTGGGCCAGTTCTGCCAATCTCGAAGTAGAGGTTCAGCATCGAGGTGAAAGCGGCAGCGAATGCTGCGACTGCGAAAATCTCCCTGATCTTTTCAGCTTTTGCAGCTCTCCCAACCACGTCTATAAGCGGGACGACTACGGCCGAGGCGAGGAGAACCGCGACTGGCTGCAGGATCAAGGGGATCTCCATGATTTACCACCTCAAGCGACTCAGCTTTTTGACATCAACAGAGCCATAGTGCCTGTAGGCGTTGATCACCATCGAGAGCGCCACGGCCGCAACAGCTGCGGCTATCACGATTGACGTAATAACGACGGACTGAGCCAAAGGGTCTTGGCCATACGGTCCGTAACCGAAAGCTAGGAAATTGAGGTTTATCCCAGATGTGATTATCTCGACCCCAATCACCGTCTTTATCATGTTCCTCTTGGATGCGACGCAATAGAGCCCGATGATGACAGTGAGGGCGGACGTAGTCACGAACAGTTGCCAGACTTCGACCAACTATGAACCTCCTGAAGACTTCGGAGACTCCTCAACTGCCTCCTCAACCGCGCCAGGCCCTTTCTCAACCCTAAACAAGGTGGCTACGGCAGCAGCAGCTGCGAATATGAGAAATCCTTGTACGAGGATGTCCATCCCACGATAGGTCCACAGAAAAGCGGTCAACGAAGGTCTGTAAGGTGCGACTGCAGGTTCTGATCCCAAGAGCTCAGAAGTGAAGATAAACATGGCTGCAGCAAGCAACACGATGACCAGACCAGCTACGGCTAGTTCTGAATGGTTGTTCATGCTACACCCTCCTCAGTGTGTGTATCGCTGCTAGAAAGAGCACCGTGATCGCTCCAGCGTAGATTGCGAGCTGAAAAACCGCCACGACTGGGGCGTCGAGTAGGTAGAATATGACGGCGAGCACTACTGCCATCACGGAGAACGCGACTGCCGATCTCACAAGATCGCGGGTTTCGACCGCCACCAGAGCGCTGACAAGAAGCAAGACTGCTGAGGCTATGTGAACGACTTCAACCGCCATCTTACTCACCTTACCGCCAAGCTGGATCTGTCGTACACCGCAAGCTCAAACTCGTTCGTTAGGCTGATGGCCTTTCTTGGGCAGGTCTCTTCGCACTGGCCGCAGAAGCAGCAACGATCCAAGTGGAAGACGGGGCGGTTTCCTTTTTCATCTTTGCTGATCTCGCAGGCGTTCGACGGGCAGTCTTTGGCGCATAGGGTGCAGCCCACGCATAGATCTCTATTGAAACTTATCTTACCTCGGTAGCCCTTGGGTAGAGGGACGAGCTCCCTTTCTTTGAATGGGTACAGAATCGTCGCTCGTTTCTTCAGGAGATGTCTTGAAAGCTCTCCAAGCATGGCCAACCCTAGATCACCAGCCTCACGAGGATCATCTGGAGGAGTGAGATCGGGACAAGATACTTCCAAGAGAAATCGACCATCTGATCGATCCTCAATCTGGCAAATAGCGCTCTGATCGTGGACAGAATCAACAATATCACAACCGTCTTTACCACAAAGAAGAAGGTCGACAGCAGCATCTGCATCCATGGATGAATTCCCTCGAATATGGGCCCTGCGCCTCCCAAGAACAGAGCTGCGGCAAGTCCAGAGATGTAGACGAGCTCAACGTCCCGCGTCAGTCTAAACAGAGCGAGTTTTCTCCCAGAGTACTCTGTCAGCCATCCAGCAACGATCTCCTGCTCCGCCTCCGGGATGTCAAACGGAACTCGTTCCAGCTCCGCTTGAGCCGCGACTATATAGATGGCAAACCCGATGACTTGCGGGCCGAAGAGGTACCATGCCTTCGTGCTTCCAGCGATCTCAGCAAGCGTCAGAGAACCTGCGCCGAGAGCCACACCCAGAACCGCCAGCATCAACGGAATCTCGTAGCCCAAGAGTTGTAGGACAGCTCTCTCTGCCCCTATGATCGAGAAGCGGTTGACCGAGAATAATCCTGACAGAAACAGAACGATCGCTAGCAGGGTCATCAAGGCCACAGCGACGATGACATCGCCACGGAAGCTGAGTAATCCAGACGATCCTGCTATCGGAATGATCAAAACTCCAGTCAACATGAGCGCAAGGGCAACAACCGGAGTCACACTGAAGAATGGCCGGTCAGCCGCTATGGGGGTTATGTCCTCTTTGGCAAGGAGCTTTATGAGATCCGCGAAGGGCTGCAAGAATCCTGCAGGACCAGTGTACGTTGGGCCCATACGATTCTGCAGCTTGGCATAGAACTTCCTGTCTATCCATTCATAGATTAGAGCTAGGACAATTACAAACACGAATCCCGGAAACAGAAGAATGCTTAGGATATCTAGGAAGAACGACATATCTCTCAAACCCTCCCCGCGTACTTTCTGATGTGCTCGAAAGTCCACAACCACTCTTTTCCTCTCGATGGATCAATGAAAAGCACAGCTCTGTCCGTGCAGCTGAAGCATGGATCTATCGACGCAAGCGCGATTGGAATATCCCCGATCCTGACTGCATAGTCTCCTTTCGAAGTGAGCATCTCACAGACAGATGGAATATTCCCCAAGGTTGGGGCTCTGACCTTGTATCTTTCGGGCTTATCTGTTCCGTTGGACCTCAAGTAATGTATGACTTCTCCCCGTGGAGCCTCAATTCTGCTGACCGACTCTGCTGCGGGAACGACTCGCGGCAACTTCACTCTTACGGGGCCCGCTGGCATGTGATCGAGGCAATGCTTCACCATTTTTACGGACTCCAAGGTCTCATCCACTCGGACCAAGACTCTAGAAAGAACGTCGCAGAGATCGTATGAGACAAGGTTGAATGGAACCTCGTCGTAAGCGGCATACGGATCGTCGGCTCTGACATCGGATTTGACCCCCGACGCTCTCGCAGTCGGTCCCACAGCGCAGAGCTTGAGAGCATCCTCTGTCTTGAGGACGCCTATTCCCTTCACTCTGGTTAACAGGGTCGGCTCTGCTGCAGCTGCTTTCCTATAGTATGTTACCCTCTGTTCCACCACTTCCATTACTTTCCTTACCTTGCCGACCATCTCTGGCGTGATGTCCCTTCTGACTCCTCCAATGGTATTGATGGCGTAGTTGACTCTGTTTCCTGTGAGCATCTCAAGGATATCCATGACATGCTCCCTGTCCCTCCACACGTACATGAAGAGCGTGTCAAAGCCTATCTCGTGCCCGGCTACGCCGAGCCACAAGAGGTGACTGTGAATCCTGTTTAGCTCATTGATCAGCACGCGGTAGAACTCCGCTCGTCTTGGAATCTCCTTTCCAAGGACGTATTCGACGTTCTGCACGTATGTTGTTGTGTGTGCGACCGAACAGATGCCACAGATCCTCTCCATCAGGTAGATGTTCTGAATATACGTCCTCGACTCAGCAGCTTTTTCGATTCCCCGATGGTTGTATCCTATTCTGGGCCTCACCCCCACAACGTGTTCGCCGTCAACCGTGAAGGTGAAGTTGACTGGCTCCTTGAGAGCCGGGTGCTGCGGGCCTACTGGAACGTCAAATGTCGAGATTGCCATACGTTACGCCTTCCTCAGCGGCTCGGGCTGAACAGCTTTGTACTCCTTCCGCAAAGGATGAACACCTTCAGGCCATCCCTCATGGAGAACAAGCCGTTCCAGACCGGGATGTCCTCTGAACACCACGCCGACGAGATCGTGGATCTCGCGCTCGTACAGAATTGCCCCAGGTATCAGATCAGTAATCGTCTCGACCGTCGGATCTTCGCGGGGAACAGTGACCTTGACCGTGAGGACCGCACCGCTCCTCGAGAGGTGCGGCATAATCTCGAAGCCCTTCGCCGAGTCAAGACCTGTTATCGTCGATAGGTGTGTGAATCCCATCGTCCGAACTGCGTAATCGACGACAGGTTTGTAGGCTTGAGGTGATACTTCCATGAAGACGCGTCTGTTTCTAGTGGCCTTTGCCTCGAGAAGTTCCTGCGAGAACTGCGTCCTAAGTTCGTCGATTATGGCCTGTTCGGTTGACTTACTCACGTCTAGCTTCCCCTGATCTTCGCCAGTAGTGCTGCCACTCCGTGGATTATGGCCTCGGGCTTGGGAGGACATCCGGGCACGTAGGCATCCACAGGAATCAAGGAGTCCAGGCCTGGGTAGACATTGTAGCATCCATTGAAGACCCCTCCACTGGATGCGCAGCTACCTATCGAGACCACAAATCTTGGTGGCGGCATCTGCTCATAGATTCTCATTATGCGGTCTTTGACTTGGCGCGTTACGGGCCCGGTCACAACCAGCACATCGCCGTGTCGCGGGCTACCTTTGAGCACGGCACCGAACCTCTCTAGGTCGTATCGAGGCGTCAAGGCGGCCAAAACTTCAATGTCGCATGCGTTGCAGGCTCCTGTGTTGAAGTGCACTAGCCAGGGGCTCTTCAGCCTCGCCCATTTTACAATGCCCAGACGGCTAGCGCCTCCTGACTAGGAGCATCAGTGCAGCCGCTATGGGTATCACGTATGCGAGCGTCAGCCACACTACTAGCGGTCCGGTAGCGGCAAGCGAGAAGGC
>CAYWPD010000023.1:20765-25789 GCA_964460055.1 uncultured Candidatus Bathyarchaeia archaeon | reverse complement strand
TGGTGCGGCCGCCGGGATTTGGACCCGGGTTACCGGCTTGGGAGACCGATGTCCTAGACCAGGCTAGACTCCGCCTACATCCACGGCCGCTCTGGCCTTTCTCTTTGCAGCCGCACGCGTTCTCCCCATCTTTAGCGCTCGTTTGATAAGCGTATCGCAAAGGTTACGCGTCTGAATACCAAAGCAGATATGGAAGACAATCATTCAAACATGAAAACCGATCAGATGGAGCATAAGATCCGCTTCAAACCACCTGTAGACGTGTCTCCCGTTGTTGACCCGCTTCCACTCCACCCCGGCAGCCTTCTGCACCTGCCCGCCCAAGTACAACATCAATCCATACCTAGGACGATGCCAACACGGCTGCATCTACTGCTACGCCCCAAAATTCCCGAGCTTCAGAGGAGCAACGAGACCGAGGCACGACCTGGCCAGAAACATCGAGAAGACGATTGAGAAGACACATCCGATACTGCCCGTGATGATGAGCGACTGCACAGACCCCTATCAACCCGCGGAGAGAGAACACGAGATCACCCGAACAATACTCAAGGCCCTAATCAAACACAAATTCCCAATACTAATCGTCACCAAATCTAAGCTCGTAACAAGAGACATAGATCTGCTGGAAAGTGGGAATAGCGCGGTCGCAATCAGCATCTCAACCATGGACCCCGATATCACAAGCAGGTTCGAGCCAGGCGCTTCCGGACCCGAAGACCGCCTGAAGACCCTCCAGACTCTGGCTGAACATTCGATCCCGACGATAGCGAGAATAGACCCCATAATACCAGACATCACAGACGACCCTAACAGCCTAGACGGACTCATGCAGAAGTTGCGAGACACCAGCATCCGGCACGTAACAGCTGCAACCATGAAGCTTGTTCCAGACTTCCTGCAAGCCCTCAAAGGAATCAACCCAGAATTGTCCGCGAAGCTGAGAGAGCGATACCGCCTCGGCAAATGGATAGTGGGCTACAAGTACCTCCCAACACAGGCAAGGTTGGCCATCATCAGCCAAGCGAAAGCTTGCGCCGACCGATACACATTGAGCTTCTCAGCCTGCAGAGAAGCGTATCCTTTCGAATCCTGCCTGCGATGCGACGGAAGTCACCTACTCGGACACAGCGGGCCGCTCCTACGCCACGCGAACCAGAAAAGGTAAGCCTGTTGAGTTCTATCTTTCCATGAACTCCTCAGCGCGTGGAGGCTCAGGAGACAGACCCTTGCGCTTCCGAATCTCTTGAATCACCTGCATCAGGAGGCTCGCAGGCACTGGCTGCCAAGAGCTGAACGACGTTCCCCAGAAGGCTCTACCCCCAGTGGCACTCCTCATGACCTCGGAGAGATCGAAGGTCTCCGCCGCCGGAAGCTCCCCGGTAATGTACATGAGATGCTCCTTCTGCTCTATCGTGACAACGCGGCCCCTCTTCTGATTGATGACCTTGGTGACATTACCAACCTGGTCAACAGGGATCTTCACATCGAGCTTCAGAACCGGTTCCATCAGGATTGGATCCGCAGAAAGAATCCCGGCGAAGATGGACTGCCTAGTTGCAGGGGTTATCTGCGCCGGACCCCTGTGCACAGGATCTTCATGTAGCGACGCGTCCTCCAACTTCACCTTGACGCTCCTCAACAACTCGTGCGCCAGAGGACCCTCATCCATCGCCCACGTGAAGCCGTTGATGATGTAGTCTTTCACCTCATTCAGGTACTGAAGACCCTTCGTGACATCCACGAGAATGCATCCATGACTGTCAACGGCCCATACACCGCGCGCCTCATCCGTCTCCCACCCGGCATCCTTCAGAATCTTGGCGAGCGTCTTCCGATCCAGAGCCTCGTGGATCTCACCCTTCCGGACAAGCTCCATGATCTCCGGCTCAAGCGGCTCCACTGAGAGGTAGACTCTGTTATGCTTGTTAGGCGACTTCCCCTCGAACGGCCCGGCGTTCCCTCTGATGCCCTCTCGATAGATGACTATCGGCTTTGAGGAGATGATCTCAAGCCCGGTCTTTGTGATCCAGGTCTGAGCGATCTCAAGGTGCAGCGTCCCCATACCAGAGATCAGATACTCACCCGTCTCGGGCCGCACCGTCGTCTGGAGGGTCGGATCCTCAATCGACAGCTTGTTCAGAAAGTCAACCAACCTAGGCAGATCCCTGCTGTGCTTCGGCTCAACAGCGATCGTGACGACCGGTTCAGACACATACTTGACCGCCTCAAAGGGAACCACATCCTTCGTCGAAGCTATTGTGTCACCTGACCTAGCTTGCTCGAGACCTAATATGGCCGGGATGTTGCCAGCCGGCATCGAGCCGACGATCTCCCGGAACTGCGACATGTACATGCAGACCTGCTGCACACGGCCCTCCTTCTTGGCCGAGATCAGGTAGACCTCGTCACCTTCGTTCAAGGTGCCTGAGAAGAGCCTCCCGGTCGCCACGATGCCTGCGTTCGGGTCCACTTTGACATCGGTGACACACATGACGGCCGGACCCTTCTCGTCACAGTTCGACATAGCCTGCCCGGCTTCTGTGTTGATGTCGCCGCGCCAGATTCTGGGAATCCTATACTTCTGGGCGATGTGAGGTGGCGCGACGTGGCCGACAACCATGTTCAAAATGGCTTCATGGAGCGGCGCCTGCTTTGCTAGATCTTCCACACTCCCGGAGGTATAGGCATCCACCACATCGCTGAACTTTATGCCCTTCTTTTGGGCAGCTTCGAGGGTGAAACCCCATCGGTCCTTCGCAGATCCCAGCGCGACGGTGCCTTCTGAAGGATTGACCTTCCAGACATCCCTGAACTCTGGCTCCCCGTAGGTGTCGATGAGGCGATTGAAGTCTCTGATTATCCTTGCAAGCTTCGCCTGGATCTGATCGGGTGTCAACTTCAGCTCCTTGATGAGGCGGTCGATCTTGTTGATGTAGAGCAGAGGCCTTACCCTCTCCTCCAGAGCCTGCCTCGTCACAGTCTCGGTCTGAACCATCACCTCTTCAACGGCGTCAACGACCACGACCGCTCCATCGATAGCCCTCAGAGACCTCGTGACGCGTCCCGTGAAGTCGACGTGCCCTGGAGTGTCAATCATGTTGATGATATATGAGACTCCGTCAACCTCGTGTCCGAGGCTGATGTTCGCCGCCTTTATCGTCATCTGCCTCTTCTGTTCCTCCTCCAAGAAGTCCAGCGCGAGTGCCTGACCGGCGAGGCTTGGAGAGAGGATACCAGCTGCGGCGAGGAGGGAATCGGTCATGGTAGTCTTGCCGTGATCGACATGAGCTATGATGCCGATGTTACGGATCTGATCCCTGTTATTCAGTATCTTGACCAACTCAAGGGTCTGCTTGAACTTTGGCAAATCTAGGCACCCTTCGAAAGCTCTGCACTCGGGCGAAACCTAATTCTGACACCCATGAACGGCTGGGCTGGCCAAACTTGCGGCGATCCACTTTTAAGTCTTATGCGATTGGACCGCCAGTGTGCTGTCTCAGAGACAGCCTCTCACCTCTACTTCTGCAAGGCGTCGGAAAATTGACCCTGCGCTGACAAGAACTCATCTGGCCATCTGATGGGCTCGGATGTGATTCTCTACTCTATGGTCGCATGCCTCTTTCTGAGGTCGGCCTCCGTCTCCTCAAGTCTGTGCATGAGCTCGACGATTATGCCATCGAAGAAGACCATACATGAATCTTCGAAAACTGTACCCAGCGGGGCTAGTGGCTCATGCTCTCCGACCATTTGCCTGGCCACGTAATCCTCTTCATGCGCCACCTTCGTCCGTCCCCTGAGCTGGATGACATAGTCTGCGAGTTCACCTAGGGGCGAGTCTGGGTGAGATGTAATAGCCAAGACTCTCGCGCCCACCCTCTTGGCAACCCTTGAAGCACTGACCACAAGCTCAGTGGTTCCAGAGCCCGATATGGCCAGCATCAGATCTCCCTTCCCAACCGCGGGGGTTATCGTCTCGCCGAGCACATATATCTGAAATCCCAAGTGCATCAGCCTTAGGGCGAAGGACCTTGCCACCAGGCCGCTCCGCCCAGAGCCCAGAACCATGACCTTGTTCCCCCTAGCCTTCGTGAGAACGAGGGTGTCGATAATCCTCTCGACATCATCTGGGCGCACCGACGATATCGACTTCTGAATCTCCGCGATTATCTCTCCCACAGAGGCCTTGAACCACTCCAGAGCCTGAGCCCTCCGCTCGACTAGCAGAAACGAAGATAGTCACAGCCAGTATATGTCGTTTTCAGCATCGAAGAAAGCGGTCTACTCCTGCAAACAGTGTCCCAAGAAAGCAGCTACTACCTTATCATCTCAAGTCCACTCATCGACTCAACGACGAATTCTGAGATAGTCAGCCAAATCACCTCATTAATGCGCATCCTTCCCGGAGATGCATGAGCATTTCCTGAAAAGATTATTATGAAGCCGAATGACTTGATGCTCGTCCACAGAGGAACTCTTATGAAGACTTTGGAGGAAGGTGGAAGACTCTTCCTTCAGGGAGGCATCGCATGCTCCGAGGGAGCTATCGCAGCAGGGTGCAGATTCTACGCTGGCTACCCAATCACACCCGCAAGCGAGATTGCTGAGAGAATGGCGGAGAGGCTCCCGACCTTGGGCGGCACCTTCCTGCAGATGGAAGACGAGATCGCCTCCATCTGCTCAATAATAGGAGCAAGCTGGGGCGGCGTCAAATCGATGACAGCCACCTCAGGACCCGGCTTCAGCCTAATGCAAGAGAGCATAGGCTACGCCTGCATGACCGAGACACCTATCATCGTCGTGGATGTCCAGAGAGCCGGACCAAGCACCGGCCAGGCCACAAAATGCGCGACCGGCGACCTGATGCAGGCGCGGTGGGGTACACATGGAGACCATGAAGTCATCGCGCTCTCACCAAACTCAGTGCAGGAAATGTTCGACCTAACCGTGAGAGCGTTCAACCTGTCCGAGCAGTACCGTGTACCTGTGATTTTGCTCGCCGATGAAATCGTCGCTCACATGCG
>CAYWPD010000023.1:0-20665 GCA_964460055.1 uncultured Candidatus Bathyarchaeia archaeon | reverse complement strand
AGCAGTACCGTGTACCTGTGATTTTGCTCGCCGATGAAATCGTCGCTCACATGCGGGAGACCGTCGACGTCCCACCCTTCGAACGAATAGAGCTGACTTCGAGGCGTAGAGCAAGTCGAAGAGACGAACCGCCGTTTGGAGACGTTGGAGACGAAGGTGTACCTCCAATGCCTCCTCTGGGAGAAGGCTACCACATCATGGTGACCGGCTCCACCCACGACGAATGGGGGCTGAGGTCAACCGGTGATCCGGAGATCCACCGCAAACTCGTCTCACGTCTAGTCAACAAGATCAGACACCATGCTGAAGAGATCAAAGATAACGAGGAACAGAACATCGAGGACTGCAATGTTGGCGTCGTCTCCTATGGTTGCGTATCAAGGTCCGTCTACGAAGCGATGAGGAGACATCCCGAGCTCAAGATAGGGCATCTGCGACTGAAGACGATCTGGCCTTTCCCAGACACTGCAATCCAAGCGCTCGCAGAGAGGGTGAAAACGATAGTCATCCCAGAGATGAACCTCAAACAGATCTACTTTGAAGTCCAGAGAGCCTCCGGCCAAGGGAGAGCGCGCGACCTAGTACCAATCAACAAGATCGGCGGCGGACTCATCATAACTCCAGAGGAAATCGCCTCAAAGGTCAAGGAGGTCAGCAGTTGACAAGCCAACAACCGTTGAAGCACTTCTCACGACAGTACCTAAGAGAAGAGGTTCTCCCATCGACCTTCTGCCCAGGATGTGGAGCAGGGACGATTATCAACTGCTTCCTGAAGGCGGTCAACGAGCTAGGCCATCAGAACCTCGATCGATTCGTATTCTGCAGCGGGATAGGCTGTTCAGCCTGGATTCCGTCGCCCCACTTCAAAGCCGACTCGATCCACAGCACCCACGGCAGAGCAGTCCCAGTGGCCATGGGAGTGAAACTCGCCAGACCCGACCTGAAAGTTGTCGTCTTCGGAGGAGATGGAGATCTCGCCGGAATCGGCCTCAATCATCTGATACACGCAGCTAGAAGGAACGTAGATCTCCTAACGATTATGGTCAACAATATGATATACGGAATGACTGGAGGGCAGGTCGCGCCCACAACTCCAAAGGGCAGGAGAACAACGACCACTCCATATGGCAACACAGAATATCCTTTGGACGCAGCCAACGTGATCACCGCCGCAGGGGCAGCTTACGTAGCCAGATGGACCACCCACCATGTCTTTCCCCTGAAAGATTCGATCAAGAAGGCCCTCGGGAAGAAGGGCTTCTCTTTCATCGAAGTCTATAGCCAATGCCACACAATGTACGGAAGGCGAGTTGGATTCAAGAACTCCGTTGACATGGTGAGATGGTTCAAGGACAGCTCGGTAACGGTCTCCCGAGCGAAAACTATGACCGCGGAGGAGCTCGAAGGCAAACTAGTCATCGGCGAGATAGTTGAGAGGGAGAAGCTTGGTCTACTGGAGAATCTCGAACTAGTCGCCAAGGAGGCGACCAAGATCCATGACTAGAATGGAGGTCAGGTTCTCAGGACTTGGAGGACAGGGTGTGCTACTCGCTGGAGTGATCTTGGGCACGGCCGTCACCCAGTATGAAGGCCGGTACGCCTCTCAGACCCAATCCTACGGCGCCGAAACCAGAGGAGGGCCAGCTAGAAGCGACGTCATTGTGTCCGATCAGAAGATACCTTACCCGCTTCTGAGTGGCTGTGATATCCTGATTGCGATGAATCAATCCACCCTGAAAGGTGATGAAGAAGACCTTCGCGCCGGGAGCACCTTAATAGTGGATGAAGATCTCGTGAAGGAGATACCTTCGATGCAAGGCCTGAAGCTCTTCAAGATACCAGCCACGAGGAGCTCCCAAGAGGCCTTCAAGAGCAAGACCTACGCCAACATGGTGATGCTAGGAGCTATGTCCGAGATCACTTCCATAGCCGGCTCAGAGGCTCTCAAGAATGCCATATCCTCCCTAGTCCCGAAGGAGACGTTGCAGGCAAACTTGGCAGCGTTCGACCTGGGAATCAGACTCGCAACGGATAGACTGAAGAGATACTAGAAGGGAATCTTTACGCCCAACCTTGCATACAATACCAAGGCGACGCCGACTGCCACGAGAAGGAAGGCGACGTAGTCTCCAGAGCCGAGCCTCAGTTCGAAAAGACTCGTCCTCTTCTTGATAGCTCCAAAAGCCCTAGACTCCATCACTTCAGCCAAGTCGAGGCTCCTTCTAATAGCATTCACTATCAAGGGGACCAGTATGGGTATGTAGTTCCGTATCCTCTTGATGAAGTTCCCCTTCTCGAGTTCAAGCCCCCTAGATCTCTGAGCGTCGACGATCGTCTGCGCCTCGTTGGCCAGCACCGGAACGAACCTGACGGCGGTGGTGAAGGCGAAGCAGAGCTCGTACGGAATGTGCCACTTCTGCAAGGCAAGGCTCAGATCGTCTGGAGACGTCGTCAGGAAGAAGAGCGAGAAGGACGACAGTAGGCCCAAGAATCTGGTCGTCATTGCGATCGAATACACGAGCCCCTGACTGAAGATCAGGTTCATCACAAGAATCATGATGCCGAGAAAGAGGGCACCTCTCATCGATCTGGCCCACTCTTTCCAAATCCTCCCAGCCGCTATGAATGGGAGCTGAACCATGAACAGAATCATGAGCGGCAGAAACTCGCTGAACAGTACAGTTGCGAAGAAAAAGAACGCGGCTGAAAGCATCTTTGTTCTCGGATCCAGCGTATGAATTGGAGAAGCTGCCTTTCTGAACTTCAGTCCGTCCAGAACTCTTAGAGTCATCCGGGCCTCACCCTCGCAACGATGAACCTCCTGGCATCTTCAACGTTGATGACGTCCCTCGGGAAGCCCAAATCCTGCAGCATATAGAAGACCTGAGCAACCTGTGGGGGGATGATGGATGCCTGACCGAGGATACTCTCGTCACACAACACCCTTCGCGCCTCTCCGTCCATTATGACCCTTCCCCTAGACATCACCACCACCCTAGGAGCGCATTCAGCGACGAACTCAACGTCGTGAGTGACGATGATGACAGTCTTCCCCTGAGCATTGAGCTGGACTATGAACTGCCTCAGGATCTCCTTCTGATTATGGTCCTGCCCAACTGTAGGTTCATCAAGGACAACAACCTTCGGATCCCATGCCAATACCGAAGCCAGAGCTAGACGCTTTCTTTCCCCGCCACTCAGCATCAACGGAGAGGCCTTCCTGTATCTCTCAAGGCCAAGCAGGTTCAGAGCCCAGCTGACCCTCTTCTCCATCACCTCCTTGGAGAAACCGAAGTTCTTGAGAGCGAACGAGACCTCATCCTCTGAAGTCTCCGAAAAGAGCTGATCATCTGGGTTCTGGAACACGAGTCCGACCGTTCTGGAAAGGCTTGCGACGCTGGCCTCTCTAGTATCGACTCCATCCACCGACACCCGACCCGATGTGGGCTTAAGCAGACCGTTGAGATGCTTTACTAAAGTCGTCTTTCCAGCACCGTTCTCGCCCATTATGGCCAGAAACTCGCCGTCCCGGAGTTCAAGCGAAACATCCTTCAAAGCCTGAATTCCTGTCGGATAGGTGTAGCTCAGACCTTCGATCCGGATCAAGAGAAAACGCACTTCCTGAGCAATTCGGCGGCTTCACTTGCTGAGAGGGGCACCGAAGAGAGCTTGAAACCTTCAGCCTCGATGGTCTGACCAAGTAGGACGCTCTTAGGTATGCCCACACCCAAGAGCCTCACATCTTCACGCGAAAAGACATCGCGTGGATCACCTTGGATGCCCAAGCCTCCATCTTGCATGAGAAAGACCCTGTCGGCATATTGCGCGGCCAGATCGAGCCTGTGCTCAACTAGGACGATTGTGATCCTGAACTCCCTGTTCAGACGCGCCACGACCTCAAAGAGGTTCTTTGCCGAGTAGGGATCCAAGGACGATGTAGGCTCGTCCAGCACTATGATCTTTGGCTGCATCGCCAGAACCGAGGCGATCGCGACCTTCTGTTGCTGGCCACCCGAGAGTTCTTGCGGCAGGCGGTCTCTCAGATTCGAGATGCCGAGGGTTTCCATGGCCCAGTCGACCCTCTTCCGCATCTCGTCGCGCGGGATCCCGAGATTCTCAAGCCCGAATGCCACATCTTTCTCGGCGGTCAATGAGAACAGCTGATTCTCAGGATTCTGGAAGACGAATCCCACATGCATGGAGAGTTCGCTTGTGGATGTGGTCGATACTTGGAGACCGTCAACCTCGACCACACCATCCATCTTGCCTCCATAAAAGTGTGGAATAAGCCCGTTGAAGCATCTGCACAGGGTTGTCTTTCCACAGCCGCTCGGTCCCGTGACTATTACGAACTCGCCTTCATCGACGGCGAAACTGATATCCTTCAATACGGGTGAGTCCGACTCTGGATACCTGTAGAAAAGGCTCTCCACCTTAATGATCGGCAAGAACCTTCACGACGCGGCGAGGATATGACTTGGCACTCAATTTAAGCGTAGCTACTCATTCCTGGAGTCAATTTTTCGTAAAGGATATCAAGGATCCTTCTTGCGGCCTTCGTCGCGTCCTCAATATCGCTGATCCCTGCAGCAGTCGAGTGGCCTCCTCCCTTTCCTCCAAACATTTCACCGATCGGCCTGGCCAAATCTCTACCCAAATGGATCTTGGTCTCCTCGAGGAACTCCTTGGTCGATCTCAGGCTGATCCTCGACTCTCCTTTCTTGCTTCCGCCTACCACTGCTAGGTCGGCTCCAATCCCTATCAATGCCCGCGCGGCAGAAGCCTGATACGAGCCGAGATTCGAAAAGACGACGACCCATTTTCCGACCCTGTGCATCTCAGCTCTCTGCCCGGCCTTTAATCGTGCTATCCTCTCCGAACGCTCCATTCTCGATCGGAGGAGGGCGAGGGCCTTCTCAACATCCGCACCTCTTTCGACAAGACGCGCTGCAATCTTTATCGTGTCTGATTTCGCGTAGGTGAAGTGTTTTGTATCATACGCCATTCCCATCATCAGCGCTTGAGCCGACACCCTGTCGATCTTCAAGCCAGTGGCCTCCGCGATCATAAACACGACTTCGCTTGTAGACGTCGAATCTTCGACGCAGATATTCACATCAGCTGTCTCAGACGAGTCAGGATGCCGGGCGTGATGATCCACAATTGCTATCGGTTTGCCACTTGACCGTACCTGCTCTCCCCATTCTCTGAGTTGCGAAAGAGCGTTAGTATCAACAAGAACGAACGCTCCCCATTTCTCTGTTCCAAGGCTCGACCCCACCGCGAACCCGAGCTGCGACGAAACTTTTCGTGAGAGCTTACTTGCGCCGGTCGGCGAAGCGATGGTTCCGCGCAATCTAAAGGATCTTGAAAGGAGTCTCATGAGAGCGAAAGCGGAGCATACGGCGTCAGGGTCGGCGTTGTGATGACAAAGAAATGCAATCTTCTTGGGTCTGACATCGGCGACCATTGACAAGAAACGTTTCGCCTGAAGTCGCAGTTTGGCCATCTTTGTCTCACAACATTGCCATGTCAAACTGAATCATGAGACGTCTCACTTGCATGTGGCATCCGAGGAAGGATCCCTTCCGGGCGGGTCAGCTAACTGTTAGAAGTTGACCGTGGGCAGGTTAAGCTTTGCCAGCCAAAATCACATTTCAGATCCGAAACTACGATGTCTCTTCCACGATGGCTGGTGATCGAAGCCTCTCTTGTAGACGCTGCTGGAGCTCCTTCACACGCTCCTTCGTCCTCTCCTCCTGTTTGGAAAGAACGGTTATACGCGTCTTCGCAAGATCCTTCCTCTCTTCCAGCTCCTTCATAATCTCGCCCCTCTGCGTCTTGATAAGGAGTGACCCGATGGACTTGTAGACAGTAGCATCGTCGGTCACCCTCTGGAGCTCCGAGAGGGCCTTCTCGATCTCAGAAGACTCCAACTCCAATTGCTGCTTCTGCGAAATGACCATCTGGAGCGTCTGTTGAAGCTGCTGGAGCCTGAGAAGTTGCTCCTGAACCTGAGGGGGCAGCTGAGAAATATCATCACTCAAAGAATATGTTCACCGGCCATTAAGGAGTGAGCGAGTAGTATCAGTCTCCCCAATAATAACCTAATGGTCCAACGCCTTTCCTCGAGGACTCCTCTCACCCTCTAGCCGCTCTAGTTGTTCAAGAACGTTGATCATGGCAGATATTGTCCTGAGCGTTGAGTTCATGGACGACTTGAGGGCCGTAGCATCTTGTGCACAGATTCTTAGCAGAAGATCACTCCCGTCAGTCTTTACTTCAATTCTTGCGCGGTGTTCCGGGATCGTTTTGAGGTCCGGCCGCATGGACAGAGAGATGGCCTCGGAATGCTTGACAGAGGGTAGCCCTATTCTGACCATCAGCTCAGCTTTCTTCGACAAAGCGAAGGCTCTCACTCTTCTTGGAGTAGTGAAGTCTATCAATGTATATCGTCGGGCCAAGCTCTGCAAAGCTATCTGTTCTCACTATGGTCATCTTCGCGGAGCACCCCTGACACCTAGTGATCATCAATGCTGTCTTGGATTGGGCCAGCGATCCAATGGGCGACGGTCTGAGACCTGTGATACTTGCCATGAGACTAGCCAAGACACAACACGGATGATTTGAGCTGTCGAAGAGGATCCCGCCTGCCGGACTCCATTTTGTCCGTCCCATTCCTTGGTCTCTCCTCAGGCGGATGCCTCTGATGAATAGGGTCGGATCGACCCATCGAGGCCCTTCCGGCTTTGCTTCAATGAATCTTATCTTTCCAGGGCCTCCTTTCCACCGCTCAACCAGAATTACCCAATGCTTTTCAAGTTCGTACGCTTTCTTGACTATGCTAGACAGGCCCGTTTTCCCACGAGTCAAACGCTGGACTCCAGAAAGGGAATTTGCAAGCTCCTTACAGAATGATCTCATGTTCGCAGTTGGCTCGCGCGAAGTCGTGAGAAGAATCACGACCGTCCTTCCACGTTCTGGCCTCTCCGACCTCTTACTTCACCTTTGCAGATGACTGCGTACCAGACGCCGACCTTCTGGCCATATCACCGATCTTGGTCGTCGGCAGAACTGCTCCTCCTGCAAACGTGTGGCCACACCTTCTGCACCGCCAAATCCCGACGCTGACCCGTCTCACCGCTCTCGACTGACAGCTCGGACAGAGATGCTTCCTCTTTGCTTGTGATTCGATCTCAACGATCCTTTTTCTGACGGTTGCGCCGAATCTGACACCGTAGCGGCCTGCTGGCCCCACCTTCTTAGTTCTGCCCAAGCTCGACGGCCTCCGCGATCTTCTTTCTGATCTCTTCAGACTTCTCTAGGGCTATCTGCATCGCTGATATCACATCTGCCCGAGTGAGCGTGCCGATACCCCCCTTCTGTATCGCACAGAGGTTACCGTTCTCGTCTATCGCCATGGTTACCCTAGCGTCCATCACCTGCTCCTCGTCGATGGAGGGATCAACAACCAATTTTCCTCCTATCTTGGCCATGGTAACAGAAACCGGTCGGCTTCTCATGGGAAGCGGAACTTTCGACTCCTTAAGGTAGATCTCGCCGTCACGCACTTCGTACTCGGGGATCTGAGCCTTGAGCAAGGCTGACAATGTCGCTATTGACGATGCGTCGAAGAGATTTCCATCGTAATCAAGTATGTAAACATCTGCAAAGACTACAAACACCTTCTTGCCTGGAATCAAACACAACTTTTCAACATCTATCGCTTTCGACTCCCTTATCCCCCGGTCGACAACGCGGGCGAGCTCGACGCTCCTCTCATCCGGTGGACCAGGCTCAAAAGTAGGAGATGCTAACGGAAGTAGTTCAGCGTTGACCGTCAATACCCCTTCGTCGGGGGTGTCCGGAAATGGACTCCCCATCTCAATCTTGACGCCGGTCATGACCTTCGTGTTTCCCAACGAAACTAACGCTGACCCCTCGGCCTTAGCGATCGGCTCCAACTGAATTGCGATTTTTCTATAGTCTGTAAGGCCCCTCCCATCTGCACGCGTCCCCTGCGATATTAGGTCAGCAATCTGCTTCTGTTTGATCTTGGCGACTATCTCCGACCCCGGCATCTACTTCTCCTCCTTCTCTTCCTCCGCCTCTTCTTTCGCGACTGAATACTTCCTTCGCAGAGCCTCTCTCTGCAGCTCATTGATCTTCTGGCAACCCTTGATAGCCAGGTCGACGGCCTTCTCGAACTCCTCCGGCGTCAATATTCCGTCCATCTGCAGGAGGGTTATCTCCCCGCGCGTACCCATCAGGGCCAGAGGAAGGTCGGCCTGGCCAGCCTGATCCTCGCGGTCATCAAGATCGAGGACAATCCTCCCATCTATCTTCCCGGCTGCGCAGGCCGAGATCAAATCTCTTATGGGGATGCCTGCGTCCGCTAAAGCAAGTGATGCAGCTGTAATTCCTGCGCATCTCGTGCCTGCGTCGGACTGCAGCACTTCCATGAAGATGTCTATGCATGTGCGCGGATAGTATTCTGTGAAGACGACCGGGTGCAGAGCTTCCTCAGCAACCTTTGAGAGCTCCACTTCCCTCCTAGATGGCGCCGGGCTCTTCCTCTCCTGTGTCGAGAAAGGCGCCATATGATATCTGCATCTGAGCCTTGCCCTGTCTGGCAGAGCAAGATGCTTAGGATGGGCTTCTCTAGGGCCGTACACTGCTGCTAAAACCTTACTCTTTCCCTGTTCGATGTAGGCAGACCCGTCAGCTTTCTCGAGAAAACCTACTTCAAGCTTTATCGGTCTGAGCTCCTCTTCATGTCTTCCATCCAGACGAAGGCCGTTTTCGTCAATTAGCCTTTCCGGACGTTTCGGCAGTAACATTCTGACTCCTCCTTTTTTCCTTCTCAGTTCTGAGCAATTCGGCAACTCTGTCAGTTAGTCCCGTCAAGTGGGCTTCCTCTTCGATCTTTGATATCGCGAGAACTGCGAGATCCTCATTCTCGCTGGATCTCCCACTTATCAGGATTATCCCATTCTGCCCGATCGTGATCTGGCAGCCAGTCTCCCTCTTCAAGAGGTTTATCATCGAGCCCTTTTTACCGATAAGACGAGGGATCTTTGACGCGTCAATAGTCATCATTCTCCCTCGACTAATCTTCCCAAGTCCAATATCTCTGATTGTGAGCAGAGGAGATCTGGCGCGGTCACCAGCGAGAACCTTTGCTGCTATGACATCTCCGACATCCAAGAAATCTGTCAAGTCGTTTCTTCTCGGATTGAACCTCTCGAAAGCTTCGGACGCCATCAACATGGCCTCATACGGGGAGTTTATGTCGACCGTCCAACCGCTCAAGCCAACGTCAACAACCTTCCCAACGACGAAATCGCCGGGGAGAGGGATGAAGCACCCCTTGATTGCCACCACAAAGACTGTCTTCTCGCTCTTGTCAGCCAAACCGATGCGGGTGGCGTAGAGTTTGTCACCATCCCGATAGACGTTGTCACCGGAAATGTAGTCACCTTCGGCCAGCAGCTCACCTGGCGTGACCAACTGTCTTCTCTCAAATAGAATAGACACTTCACATCAACCTCTCATAACAGAAAGAAGGCTTTACTACCTCAGGATCTTCGTTTGAAGGCTACCTTGGGTCAGTTTTCCCAACTTCTCCAAGAACGGTCCTTGAAGGCCAGCTGGCATCTCCACCACGGCGATCCAAGAGCCATCCGCCTGCCACTCCTCACGGGTTATGACGCCGTAATTCTTGGCCGAGCCGTAAGCCTTCCCGGCATACTCGGGCGGTATCTTCACTGCAATTCTCACCTGTTCAATCTTGAGCGGCAGGATAGGGCGGAGAAGTTGAATCGCCTCTTTCGCTTGCTCCTCTGCATCTTTGAAGGGATCGATTGAGAGGCGTATCTGAGACATCGCCTGTTCGACTCTGAGCGGAGGGTGCGGCATCCCGGTTCTTGGGTCAGTGCAGTGTTTCGAGATGAAGGCGACGATCTGCCTACGCTTCTCTTCGATGAGGTTGCGTCTCTGCTCAGTCGTAAGCTGCAACTCACCCTGATCGAGAATCTTCTTGGCAATTGTGGAGACATCCGTTGTCCTGAAAGTCTTGAGAAGCTTGTCCTCCGACGCCTTCATTCCCTTACCAGCATCCGTGAAGATCAAGTCAACTCCGAGCACTTGTGATATTTCGACGTTCCTTCCAAGCCTGTAGTCGAGGGCATTCTGCGGGTGGACCAGAATTTCGAATCTTTCCCCGCCTTGGACTATGCGAGCCGTAGTGAAGCGCTCGCCCATTACTTGCCCGCAGCCTTCTTGGACTCCTGCTTTGAAAGGTAACTATCCACCTCTTCGTTGGTTAGTTTCCTGAACTTCTTGGTGCTCGTGGGCACGACGGCTATCTTCACCTTCTGGGCGTCGATTTTCCCTTCGACAACTCGAGAGACACATTCGATGGCCAGTCCTATCGAGCCTTCCAGTGAAATGTCGTCTCTGTAGCCAGTTTCAAGAACCTCTCGCGCTGTCTCACTTCCAGCTCCGATTGCTGCTGCTCTGAAGCCGAAGCAAGTACCTCCGGGATCGGACTGGAAGAGCCTAGGCCCGAATCTGTCCACGCCGCCGAAAAGCATGGAGACTCCAAAAGGTCGGACACCCGCGTGCTGGGTGTACATCTGCATAATGTCTCCAACTCTACGTGCCAGCATCTCCACGTCAATCGGCTCATCATACATCAGCCTATTGCTCTGAGCATAGATTCGGGCTTGATCAATCAATATCCGTGCATCAGAACTGAGCCCAGCAATAACAGCCGCCGCGTGCTCATCGATCTGAAAGAGCTTCCATGCGAAGTTCGGATCCTGCAGTTTAGCGATCGGCCTCTCCTCTGCACCGAGAACCACACCTTCCGGACAAGCTATTCCTAGAACAGTGGCGCCTCTTCGCACGGTCTCCATAGCGTATTCCACTTGGAAGAGACGCCCATCGGGCGAGAAGACGGTGATCGCTCTGTCATAAGCACCTGGTGCAGCAAACATAGCCATTGTCTCACTTCCAAATTTGTCTTTTGCTCAAAAGCTAGCGGCTTTGCTGGTTGAGTAGACAGTCAAGACGCTAAAAACCTTTCGAAATTTATCAAGACACTTAAGCTCTTTTCGCACTGCAATGGCGACGCTACACTTAGGGAAAGCTTTAATGCAAAAATGCGAAACCCGTCTATGAGGACCGAGACTGATGTCCAAGTGGATCTGCCCGAAGTGCGGATCTTCTTATCGTAAGTGGGAGACGAAGTGCCCTAACTGCGGATTCCGAGTGAAGGTGACCGAAGAGGACAAGAGGAGAGCAGAGAGGATGCTAAGGCAGATGAGAATCAGCCGGTATGCGAGCTTGGTCTCAGGTCCTATCTTCACAGGCATAGGCCTGGTAATGATGTTCATGTCGGGCGCCATGGCAGCTTCACCTTACGTGCGGTACCTCCAAAACTGGTGGATAGTCGTTTTGTTGGGAGTCTCAGTTTTCATCATGGGTCTGGGCCAGCAGGTTCAGCTCTCAAAGATGAAGGATCAAGTGCCTCCCGAACAAGAGGAGAAGAAGCATAGACGTCCTCGATAGATTCGTTTCACAAAACATCGGTTCCCTAGACGCAGGCGACTCCACATTGTGTTTGGAGTCGGCCTGACATCTGGGGGGAGGGAGGAAGGGCTCTCGACGATAGCTAGATGTAGATCAACTATTTAACAGTTATGCTGTATAAAGACCCGACCGAAAAGCGCGGTCCTCCAAAATCAAGAAGACAAGGCGGCACGGCTGGACGAATATATCCTCTTCCGGAGCGTCTCGCTCATCGAATGCACATTCTGCCAAGGAAGAAGAATCGTGCTGAAACCGCACTTCGAGCACCAAAGCTTCCTCCACCTAACCATAGCTCCAACATTCTCACTGCTCAAGGCGCTCCTGCACCTCGGGCATTTCGGGCCTTCGACCCATATCTTCTCACTGCCGGAGTCGAACCTTGATTGTGGCTTCTCGAAGAGTATCTTCCATTTGAGTCCATGAAAATCCAAGAACACCTCATGAAGGCGGCTCCCGTCGGGCCACACCTCAAAGATCTTCGATGATAGTTCCAACGATTGTTTTTTTATCCTATGACTTATCGAGAAGACCAGTCCGTAAATAGCCAGAATAGAGAAGATGATTGCGCCTGTCAAGGCCGCGGCTGAAAACCATGCTGGGCCCCATCTGTAGACGAGGGCGAAGACGAAGGCAATGATAAGCAGCAATCCTGTGACAAGGGATTCAGCGAGATGCACGAGCTTCGAGAGATGCCCTAGCATCATCTTTTCTTCCTTTAGGTCCCAAGGAGATATTTCGAGTCCGATGAATTAGAACATAATCAGATTCGGCCGCTTCTAGTTGACTATACCCTAGATTCCTCCCTTTCGAAGGGGGCCTACTCTTTTCGTTTGGTGAGGCCCCAACTTACCACCTTTCTTGGCGATATCCTGATAATGGCTGTCTCTCCTTCTTTGATAGGAAGACTTGCGTACTGCGGGTACTTCGCCTCCAACAGGTTCTTCGCCTTCTTGAACCTGGGGCCTGACTCGACTATCTCTGCCACTCCTAATATGTGGACTCCTTTCAAGTTTGTCCAGTCTTCATCATATTCGTCGATCGTGATCGAGACTTTCTTGTTTATTCTTAGATTCGTCGTCTTTCTGGACCCGTAGTCCGAGGCAACGTATATGTCGCTCTCATCTGACGCGTAGCAGACTGGTGCGACGTGAGGAAAGCCCTTCGGATCAAGCGTTGCTATCCTTGCGACTCTCTGCTTTCTTGTGAAGCGGTACTCATCCGTTGAGAATGTTCTCACTTGTTGTTCCTCCTATAGTTCCCCGTCGCCCACCTCGACCTCTCGATACCACTTCTTTCTGGCTCCGATTATTGCTCGAAGCCTCCATTTCAAAGTCTTTTGGCTGGACTCAGCGGCGTTACGTATTTGGTCTATTTTGCGATGGAGGGATTCACGCGCCGATGACTTTAGACCGAAGTTTTCTAGCTGCGTTTCGACTTTGTCAAGTCCTGTGACTAGGCTCTTGTGGAGCCCCCAGTCTCTGGAGCTGAGCCTTGAGATGTATTCTAGGTCGATTGATTCACTGTTGTTTGAATCGTCGATTTCGTGATCCTCGAGTATCGCTATAAGGTCTAGGACATCCTTTGCTTCCAACTTGACGTTTTGCAGCTTCGTTATCAGAAGATCTGTGACAGGTATTGTATATTCGTCTATGTCAAGCCTAGTCCTCAGATCGACGACGTGCTGCATCTCAAACTTGTCTAGGAGGAGATCTACATTTCTGCTGTTCGAGCGATCATAGAACTGGAGTCGCCCTTGGCCTCCGTAGAGAAAATTGAATCTTCTGTTCGGCACATAGCCAAGCTCGTCGAAAATACGCTCTATCCTCTCATACTGCTTCTTGAGGCCTACGATATCTATGTCATGATAGCTCCTCAGATGATGAGAGTGAGGGCCATGACAGTGAAGTCTGCAGGCCATCCCACCTAGAAGCCGTATCGTCACCCCAGCTGATCTACCTCCATCTACGATTCGCTTCGCCTCTTCAAGCTGATCAGAGAGAGGTTTGTGCTCGATAGACAAGCTCAGCGCCACCGTTTGAGACACGTCTAATTGTCTTTGCATCTTCGCTTGATTTCTTCATTAGGATATTGACAATGGCGTCCGTCACCGGTGGTGTCATGAAATTGGAGGTACGATGGCTTGCTGGAGATGATCTCTCCGACAAGTGAAAGCGGTACGGGAAGATCTAGGTCAATACAGCCATTCCCACTTGTTGAGTAGATCCCACCATTGTTCATCAGTCTCTGTCTTCCACTCCAAGACTCTCTGCAGGTCTTTCAGCATTTTGTGATGTCTACGCTCGTCAGAGAGAATATGTCTGATCAACACAGAGTACCGAGGTTCATCTATCCTTCGGAGATTCTCCCTAACCCTACCGAGCATCTTCTCTTCGTTTTTCAGATGATCCTCTATCGCTTTCTTGAAGTGATCCTTCTCCGAGAGTGAGATCATCGAGCCCGTTGTCAGGTCCCTGATGGTGAGAAGCATATCGACATGCCTTTGAGAGTCGAGGACTAGTTTGTTGAGCAGAAGTTTGAAAGCAGAGTTTCTCGCTGCTTTGACTGTTTTTCCAATCTCCTCAACGGCCTTTCTTTCTATCTCCAACTGGGAGTCCAGTAGGTTAACCAGTTCTTCAGTCTTCATACTGAATCCCCTACAGGATATCGGACTGGAATGAGTATATCTTCTCCGATCCATTCCTCGACTCAAAGTTGGAGTTCGGAAGGCGGTCTTCTCGAAGGCTGGTATTCCTCTCCACGCCCTTAGGCTGGCATGCCTTGAAGCTCGAGTTTCATGTGGATATCTACGTCCCTCTTCTTGAAGCCGAGTCTCTCATAGAGCTTGATGGCTTGAGTGTTGGCCTCTGAGACGAACAAGTCGATTGAGCTGGCTTTCCGCATTCTGGCTTCCTCTATGGCGTATTGCACGAATCTCGTGCCTATTCCCTGATTTCTCCTCCCTTCTGCGACGACGAGTCTTCCAATTATCAGGAATCTTCCGAATCTAGTGTTGTACCCCTCGGTCAACTCCATCTTTCCGACGACTTCGCCGTCCTCTTCAGCGACCACGATCGTACTTGGGTCGAACTTCTCGTCGAGAAACTTCTTTACTATGTCTTCGGTGTCGAAGTTGAAGGGCCCACTCCTGTGCAGGTATGCGATCTGAGGGGCGTCCTCTCTCCGCATCTTCCTGAATTTCAGCGTCGTCCTCGTCTCCTCCAAGGGAGTTGGTGATCAGACCAAATTCTATTAGCTGTCAGCTCTTATTGTAGCGTTCGGGTGTGGAAGCTGAATCTCGGAAGCATCAGAAGACAGATCCCAATTACCAAGAGACTGACATATCTTGACCACGCTGGCGCCGGACCAGCCTCCATCCCAGTATTGAAGGCGATGCAAGAGTTCGTAGGAGAATGGAGGGACCGTGGAACCTACTGGGAGAAGTGGCTTCCCGCAATAATAGAGTCAAGAAAACTCTTCGGAGAGCTCATCGGGGCCAAAGCCGAACAGATAGCCTGTACGACGAACGTCACAACGGCTTTGGCAGCCGTTGCTACTGGCATGAAGTATAAGCGCGACGGAAACATCGTCATCACCGAGATCAACTTCCCGACCAACATCTACATGTGGCATCTGAGGAAAAGGCACGGATACGCCAAAGAAGTTAGGATGCTGAGGCAGACGGATGGGCGTGTCGCTCTTGAGGAATTTGAGAAGGCCGTCGACGACAATACCTCGATCGTCTCGTTCGACTACGTCTCTTACGTTAACGGCTGTAGACAGCAGGTCCGTGAGATCGCTGAGATTGGACACAAGCACGGAGCCTTGGTCTTAGTCGACGCCTTTCAAGCGCTTGGCGCCATTCCCATCGATGTAAGGCGAGAGGGCGTAGACATTCTCGTCTCGGGCTCATACAAGTGGTTAATGGGGCCTCACAGTGCCGCCTACCTCTACATGCGTAGAGATCTAATTCCGGAGTTTAACCCCACGGTCACCGGCTGGTGGGGAGTGAAGGATGCCGTAATCTCAAGGGCCGCTGAAGGCAGAGACGTCTTCGACAAACCGTTCGACCTAAGCGACGCGATTCCATCGGATTCTGCTACCAGATTTGAGTGGGGAACTCCTTCAATCGTTACAGTCATGGGAGTCAAAGCAGCACTCGAATTCTGCCTTAAACATCAGGCACCCAGTCACTACGACAGGATACAGAAACATACAGATCGAATAATCAACGGCTTGAAAGCACTCGGGAGAAAGATCACCTCGCCACTGCTACCTGAGCACAGGAGCGGAATAGTGGTATACAGGTCCCCCTATCCCCACGACGCGGTCTTGAGGTTTGCTAGCAAGGGCGTCTCAGTCTCAGGCAGATATCAAGGTATCCGGGTATCGCCTCACTACTACAACACGGATGAAGAGGTAAAGACCTTCTTGGAGGCGGCGAAGAGCGTAATTTAGATCTTACGGGATTTGCAGAATCCGAGGATTGGTCCCTCGCCCATCTGAGATGAACCGATCAAGTCTGTACTGTTATCAGACTCATGGAGTACCGACGTAAGCGTGCAGGCTCTACCGCTCTTGGATTGTTCGCAGGAGATGGATGAGTTTCCGATCTCTCCAATCAACCATTTCACTCATGGATCTCTTTTGCAGAGCAGTCATCTCACCGACTCCCTCGACGATCTTGGCAAATGCTGTCTCCGGGATTTTCTTCCAAGTGTTCATGTCCTCAAGCCAGCCCGTGAGTACTGGAGCAAATTGTTTCAGGAAGCTCTCTATCCCTCCAGAGCCTCCTCCCAAGTGATAGGTCAAATATGGGCCCATGATCGCCCATCTTATGCCTGGCCCAGAGCTGATGGCCTTGTCGATATCCTCTGCGCTTGCTACCTCTCGGTCGAGAAGGTCTACTGCTTCGCGCCAGAGCGCTGAGGAGAGCCGGTTTGCGAGGTAGCCTGGCACCTCTTTCTTCAGGATAACCGGCGTCTTGCCGATTTTCTCCATGAAGGCACGCACGATCTTTATTGTCTCTCTGGAGGTTTCCTTTCCGGGGACTATCTCGACCAATGGAACTATGTGTGGGGGGTTGAAGGGGTGGGCGATCACGCATCTCTCCGGCCTCTCAGTCACTTTCTGTATCTCTGTCATGATAAGACCTGATGAACTGCTCACGAGTGGTGTGTCCTCAGGAGCGTGTCTGTCCATCTCTGTGAAGATCGGCTTCTTGATCTCATATCTTTCCGTGACCGATTCTTGCACATAGTCTGCATCTCCAACCG
Source organism: uncultured Candidatus Bathyarchaeia archaeon (assembly GCA_964460055.1). Taxonomy (GTDB): domain Archaea; phylum Thermoproteota; class Bathyarchaeia; order RBG-16-48-13; family CAYWPD01; genus CAYWPD01. The sequence goes on along the minus strand of CAYWPD010000023.1, from coordinate 3,797 downwards.
AATCCGCAACTCCGGTCGTCGCACTAATTCGGCCCAAAGCCTCTTTGATGGAAGATTCAGAAATGACCTGCTCTTCTGCCAAGAGCTTGAGATTTGATTCTATTCTGCGGATTGCTTCTTTAAGGAGCTCCTTGCTGACGTCCTGGATTGTGACTGAGTAGCCTTTCATGGCGAAGAGCGTTGCCCAACTGTGGCCTATGAGCCCGGAGCCTACGCACGCTATCTTCTCAATCATATTTTGATCTCTCCGTCACGCAGTGCAGTTACTCTCTCCTGTCATTTCTCCTTAAGAGTTGAGCAGCCATTCGAATTTGGAAATGCCGCCAAGTTCAAGCTCGCTCGAGTCAGGCTCTTTTCATGACTTTTCTTCCCAAAAAAGAGGAGGTGTGGGCTGCCTAGGAGCTCTCTTTCTCTACCATGACCGCGGTTCCATATGCCGAGATCATAACAAGGCTCTCGAATACTTCGGTCGTCTCAAAATCAACGCTAATGACCGCGTTCGCACCGACAGTCCGAGCATTCTCTTCGAGCCTAGCTGCGGCCTCTCTCTTCGCCTTCTCCAGCTCAGATGTGAAGGCAGTTACCTCGCCGCCTGCTATACTCTGCAGTCCAGCGATAATTTTTCCTCCGATTCCTCGGGTTCGTGCGGTCAATCCGTGGACTATGCCGATTACTCTCACTATTTTGTATCCCGGAACCGTGGGAGAGGTCACGATGATGATTCCGCTCTGCTGCTGAGTGGCTCCGAGGCTGTAGCCGCAGCTTGGACAGAAGGCTGCTCCGGGTGCGATTTCTCTTCCACACTTCGGACAAAACGGCACTCTGATTCCTCCTGATGTCCCTGTTATGAATCTGCTCTATCTGCATTTCTATAAGATTTTGCTTAATGCGAGCTTCGTCCAAAAGTGTCTGATCCGTAGCTCGGTGCTCTCAGCACCGCGACTGAACCGAATACTGCAAGGCCCATATGCAGTAACCTCAAGAGATTGCTTCGGCAATAGTCGCTGGAGTCGACTGGGTGTCAAATATGTGTTCATCATCTCCGAGCCAGGTCTTATCCGTGAAACCAACTCTCAGAGCAGAATCCATTGAAGGAACAGGAGTGATCAGAGTGCTTGGTATCTCGGGAAGCCCACGAGAGAACGGAAATACTGCGGCGGCCGTCAAAAAGTGCCTGAAAGCGGCCGAAGGCGAGGGAGCTACTACATCCTACATGTCGCTGGCCACAAAGAGGATCGAGTCTTGTGACGGCTGTCGATCCTGTGCAGCGACGGGCGAATGTCGTATAGAAGACGACTTCATGGAGGTCTTCGATGCGATGAAGGAGGCTGACGCGGTCGTGCTCGCGAGTCCTTCATACTTTGAGTCAATTACACCTGTCATGAAATCTCTCATCGATCGGGCTGGCTACTACAACATCAATGCTCTTGGACGACTTTGCTTTGCGGGCAAGGTCGGCGGCGCCATCTCGGTTGCTAGAAGGACCGGTCATGAATCGGTCTGGAGTCAGATGATCCTCTTCATCACCTCTCAGAGGATGCTAATTCCCGGCATCGCGGGATTCCCGAACGTCACGGCCCAAGACCTCGGAGACTTCGAGAGAGATTCCGAGGGCGTTCAGAAGGTACGGGAGCTTGGGCGAGCCTTAGTTAACGTTGCCAAGAAGGTGCGAAGTCTGTGATTAGAGTGATCGGCCCGAAGAGTGTGAAGATTATTGTGCGGGGTCTAGGAGTTGACGGCTGCATTCAGTGCGCGAACAATTGCTTTCAATCTTCGTATCACGGGGTTTCGATTGTCAGCCAGAACTAGCCGGTTTGAAGCCTCTAGAAGCAGACCAGGCACTTCAGGAGGTGGGGCCCAAATCTCTAAGAAGATTGAGGTTTTCGATCACAATACAGGAAAAGCCCTTTAGGTGCAGAATTCGTCCCTAAGAGCCTTGAACCTCCTCATAATGGGTTCTTCAACTAGTATTCGATTTTTCGAACCCTTCTCCCCCTTTTCGGTATCGCCGTTGATTCGTGACTTGGGGTTTGGATTGAGAACTGGCAATCGCCATGTCGCCACTTTCATCAACCTTTCTATCCCAAGTTTCATGGAGTTCTCGATTGCCCGATCTGTCTGGGAGAGAAGTACAACGACGTGGCCATTTTCAGTCTCTGTATTGGCTACTTCCAGATCATCGATAGCTCACCCAAAAACAGGCTGTAGGTCCGTCTGGGATCGAGGGCTGTATTTAGATTTCTTCATATTCCACGGAAACCATCCACCACATCCCATTCGGTTCACGGTAAGACAGCAACGGAGAAGATGGGTATATTAGAGAAGCTGAGATGCTATTCGTTGAGGACCTCCAGATGCCGACCGCGGCAAGCCGCAAGACCTCGCTATCGGCTCCCAGATGGCTACGACGGGCTGTGGCCGTCGCTCTCGTTGTGACAGCTCTCGTTCAGCTATCGATAACGGCGTCTGCCGCCCAACCAGCAAGTACCGTTGTCACAGTGAAAATCACCTCCGAAATAGCGAGCCCAACCGTCGAACTCACTCGACTCGCGATCGAAGAGGCGTCCTCCATCAAGGCACGTCTACTTATCGTCGAGCTGAACACTCCCGGAGGCGAGGTAGCCTCCGTCACAGAGATTATGAACCTAATCGACACCTCGACGGTGCCAGTCGTCGTCTTCGTCTATCCGATCGGTGCCCAAGCATGGAGCGGCGGAACCTACATCCTCATGGCCAGCCACGTCGCGGCTATGGCTTCAGGCACAACCATCGGCTCCGCCCAACCCGTTCTCTCTACTGGGGAGGTCATCAACGCCTCAAAGTACGTGAACGCCTTAGTCGGCCTTATGAGAAACCACGCTAGGCTTCACGCCAGAAACGAGACCGAAGCTGAACTTTTTGTTACAAGAAACGTGAACTTGGGGCCTGAAGAGGCGCTCAAGTATCATGTAATAGAGCTCATTGCGGACAACGTTCCCCAGCTCCTCTCGCAGCTCGACAAATACACCCTGATCCAAACGGCCACTGGGGAAGGCCCCTCTGTCTGGAGGCTGATCCCAAACGATATCGCGCAGCAGTACCCGTCAACCCTCAGGTTCGACTTTGGAGGCATATCTGGGTCGGAGGTGACCGAGTACCAGCCCGGCCTAAGGATAGCCTTCTTCAGCGTCCTATCGAGCCCACTCGTCGCGGCGGTCCTGCTCCTCGTAGGGATCTATGCCTTCCTCATAGGCCTGAAGACTCCAGGCTTCGGCCTGGAGATCGGTGGGATGGTCGCCGTTCTCCTTGGCCTGATAGGCTTTGGAGTTATAGGGATAAACGCGGCAGCTGCCCTACTCTTCATCGTCGGCGTCATACTTACGCTGGTTGAGCTCAAGACCCACGTGGGAGCCTTTGCTATAGCAGGGATAATCTGCATAGTTATAGGAGCCTTCCTAGAGTTTCCGCTACCCGGCTGGGAGCTTCTGTCTTACCAAGCGATCGAATCTATGAGGTTGACCTTCACAGCGATAGCGGCCGCCATCTCCGCATTCTTCGCGGTGGTCGTCTACAAGGCGGCGCAGGCGCGCAGAGCAAGGGTAAAGACGGGAAGTGAGGCGCTCATCGGACAAGAGGCCGTGGCATCCACAGCGTTGTACCCTGATGGAATCGTCAAGTTTGAGGGTCAAGCTTGGCATGCCAAGGCCGAGAATGGAAGAATCGAGCCCAGCGAGGTGGTCGAGATCGTGGGCCGTCGAGGGCTAACATTAATTGTGAGAAGGAAGCCCAAGTAGTATTGAGAGGTTCACATCTTGGTG
>CAYWPD010000022.1:16782-25869 GCA_964460055.1 uncultured Candidatus Bathyarchaeia archaeon | reverse complement strand
CCCCAAGACTCAATTTATTTTCATCCTGTGCAGATAGGATGGAGGCCACTCACAATGGAACCGAGCTACCTAGACTTGGAACTGATGTATGCCTGCACCAAGCTTCTCAGAGACGTCCTGAACGTGAGGCAGAACGAAAATGTTGTAATCTACGCCGATACTGCGAGCGACCAGAGAGTCGTGAAGGCCACCGGACAGGCGGCCCACACCCTTGGTGCAGTGCCGACAATACTGTACTATGAGACTCGTCCAACTGCCCTCGTGGAACCTCCAAAACCGGTTGCAGCCGCGATGAAAGCGGCCGACGTTCTTGTCGAATATGCGGTCGCCTACACGCTCTACACGAAGGCCTACTCGGAAGCCGTTGCTTCTGGCGCCCGATATATCTGTCTGGCTGGCATGGACGTTGACATGGCTGTAAGGTGCATTGGAAAGGTCAACTACCCTAAGATGATCGAACTCGGAGAGAAGTTGGTGGAACTGACAAAGCATTCAAAAAAGGTTGAGATCCGTTCACCTGCAGGCTCATCTTTCGGTGCGGAGATCGACGTTTCAAGGGTGTCGCAGTCTGGCAGAATCATATCCAAGCCCGGGGAGGTTGCCATGCTTGGAGGTCAGGTTTCTTTTGCGCCAGTCTTCGAGACCGTTAACGGAAGAATCGTCTTCGATGGAGCGCTGTGGCCCCCCTTCGAACTAGGTGTACTCAGAGAGCCGATATCGCTTGAGGTAGAGGAAGGAAAGATCCGCGAGATTGCAGGCGGAAGCGAGGCGAAGACATTCCAAAGATGGCTGCAGAGTTTCGATGACAAGAACATGTTTAATATTGCACACTTCTCGTATGGCTTCAATCCAGGAGCGGCACGACCTACTGGAAAGATAGTTGAGGACGAAAGGATCTTTGGTTCGATCGAGATTGGAGTAGGCCATTACAGAAATAGACCTGCAAAATCCCATAGCGACGGCATAGTGCTCAACCCCACCATAAAGCTCGACGACAATCTCGTCGAAGTGGAAGGAGGATACCTTCACCCTGATCTCGCCGAGATATGTCGCGAGCTGGGTCGAGCATAGCAGCACCCTCACCTGACCAAAGCCAACCTTCAACTTCACGCCGTATTAAACATCATAAGGTGATCTGGCGCGTCCTCGAAAGTTGGCTGCAGCTCAACGGCTCCGGACGACATCAAACCACCACATCGTTGGCAAACAATGAGAATTCAGTAATCAGCGGAGGCAGTAAGTCTTCACGACAAACGCCAAAGACTTATCTCCACCGAGACCGAACTCAATCAGCCGAATGGTGAGCCACCCATGAAGACTATTGAAAAGGAAATCACATACTTCAGTGACCCGGGACCCGATGCTACGGCTGGCGTACTCACCGCTGTGCAGAAAAGGCTCAAGGAGGGCGACATTAAGATGGTCGTAGTGGCGAGCACGACCGGAAAGACAGGCGTCCTCTTTGCGAAAGCCCTGAAAGGAAAATCTCACGTTCTTGCAATCTCGTGGAAGAAGATGGACCCGGCATTGAAGAAGGAGATAAAGGCAAATGGTGCTGAGGCGGTGGAGGTCGAAGATCTGCCTCTCGAATCAAAGGACATGGAACTCGCAAGGAAGGCCTACTATGCCCTCGGTCAAGGATTCAAGGTTGTCATAGAGGACGTGCTCATAGCGGCGGATCATAAACTGGTCGAACCGTACATCGACGTGATCAGCGCTGCCGGCTCAGACGTGGGCGCTGATACGGCTGTTGTCATAAGAACGACGAGAACCAAAGACATCTTCTCCGAAGAAAAGACGAAGAAGCTCGAGATTCGCGAAGTTCTTGCCATGCCCCTTAAGAAAATGTGGTATTAGGAAGGCTTCGAACTTTACCGCCACATAGTCTTGTTTGCATCATTTCAAATTCTTCTCAGCATCAATTGATTGCCACAAATCCGCCCTCAAATCCGGGCGCAGCACACGCCTCGCCAGCGATATCTGGTGACTTGTTTGCCAAAAAGTTCGGAAAGCGTCGGAATCCATGCCAAAGGGCAGATTAGTCTACCCCATCTTCTTGAGATCTTGAAACGAAACACCGATTTTCGCGAAGCTGGCGCCATCGCTACTTTCACGGGCGTCGTTAGAGGAGTCACCTCGGAAGGCAGGACCGTCACCAAACTGGAATACCAAGTTCTTGAAGAAGAAGCCCTGCAGAGCCTGGAGAAGATTAGGGCTGATCTTTTAGCGATGCCTGGAATAGCTGAAGTCATGATTCACCATCTCATCGGATCTTTCTCTGTTGGAGAGGAGGTTGTATACGTCATTGTGGCCGGGCGATCGCGAGCGGAAGTCTTTCCAGTTTTGGAAAAAGCTATCGAGCGTCTCAAGCTTGAGACTCCAATCTGGAAGAAAGAGTACACGACCGATGAGTCATACTGGGTCGCAGAAAGAACGAGGCAGATGGTCGAACATTAGGATGGACCGCGGATGGATCTGGGACCCAAACTTGAAACTTTGAGGGGTAGCAGCAAGGTAATGAGGGCTCCCACGAACTTGGGCATCCATTTAGATGGAAAGACTGTCGTGGTCATCGATACCGGCTTAGGAGAAGACAAGGTCAGAACGCTCTGCCGTATTCTAGAACGTGAAGGTCTCACACCAGTTGCCATCGTCAACACCCATTGTCACGCAGACCACTGCGGCGGCAACGCCTTCATGTCAAGAAGAACCCGGTCGAAGATCTATGCCCCTTCACTTGAAGTCGGCTTCATCGAAGATAGTGAACTGCACATCAGAACGCTCTTTTCTCAAGCTGTGCCGCCCACGGATCCGTCGATGAGACTTCTGAAGGCGGAACGCTGCAAAGTCGACCGCCAAGTAACCTTAGGCGAGACTTCCGTCGAAGAACATCATTTCTCCGTGATGGATCTTAAGGGTCACTCGATCGGACAGATCGGCCTACTCTCCGATGACAAGGTGCTCTACGCAGGAGACGCCATATTCAACAAATTGGTGCTGGAGAAACATCCAGTGCCGTTCTACGTGGATCCAGATGAAGCAAGAGAATCGATCGACCGAGTCCTGTCCAGCAGAGCTGAAACTATAGTTCTAGGACACGGTGAACCATTGACGATGGCTGAGACAAGGGAACATGCGAAGAACTTTCGTGACTGCATAGACCAGACCGATAAGCAAATACTAGATCTGCTCGATCAGCCGAGAACCACTGAAGAAGTGGTCTCTACGATCTGTACGCAAAGGGGAGCGGGCGAGACTCTCGTCCAACTCCTTCTGGCTGAGACGACAATCAAAGGTCATCTATCAAGCTTGGCGAGAAAGAACATGTTGAAATTCTGGCAGAAGAATCACAGAACGTACTGGTCAAGGTAAGCCCATGCCGTCATAGTTTGGGAAGACGTACCTAGGCTTTCTCTACCTACCAGTTTCAATTTTGCACCAAGATGTGTGCAAGTTTGTCGCAAGTTCTCAGTCACTATTCTGACAGCCGCAAGGTCTGGTCGTCCCCTCTTCGAGTCGCTCTACGGAGAAGTTGCAGAGCCGATTTACGATACCAATTTATCTGTTCGGACAAGCAATGTGCTAGCGTGGAAAGAGGGAAGTTGACAACGGACAAACCGCGGAGAAGCACAGACATACTAACGGCAGGGATTATGGTCGTCGTAGTCGGCATCGCAATCCTTCTCTTCGCCATTGGAACAATTTCCCTCGCGCAGACCATTCCGATCATGGCCATCGGTGTCGGACTTTGGATTCTCGCGATAGGACTCATGAAGGGAGAGAAGACCTCTCCTCATGAGAGATCAAAGGTGCAGACGCTCTTGTGGTCTGCATTGATAGTAGTGGGCGGTGTTGTTTGGTTGGTGTCAACAGTGGTACCGGAGTTGGGGCTGGTCTGGCTCTCTGTGTTCCTCATCTCTAGTGGATTGATCATAGTTGCAAGCTACATTCTAGGCAAAGCCGGTGGATACAAGTAGAAAACAAATCTGTCTTAGAGTTTAGGCTAGTTCTCTAGAAACGAACTTCCATCCGGGTTGCGGGATGAAACTGGTTCTCCGACTGGAATCTGTGAGAGTTCCATTCCCGCATTTTGTCCGCGTCTTCTCTCGTATTCCGTCCACACCAAGAAGACGATCAGAATTCCACCAAAGATCGACGTGAAAGGGTCGAGAAACTGGTTCAGCTGATACATGGCTGAGCCGTAGACTTTGCCTCCTAGATAGAAGGCGTATCCGTAGTAGTTGTAGAACCAGTGAAGTAGAATTGGAAAGTGAACGCCGTAGACCAAGTATCCGAGTGCCATCAAGAATCCAACCAGAGAAGCAGAAGAGATCTTCCCAACCTCCCATCCGCTGCCTGAAAAGTAATGAGCGAGTCCGAACGCCAACGAGGTCAAGAGCGTCAAGATCCACTCGCCGACAGTTATCCCTCTGAAGCCACTATCTCTGAAAACCTTCAGACCGAGTCTGTGTTTTGCACTCTCTGGGTGAACCATAGACAGGGCAAGAACTGCCGCGCCTTTCCAGAAGGACTCCTTGAACATTTGTGTGCCTCTCTTCACAAGCACGTAAGCTAGAAGGTATAGGCCGACCGGGGTCACTCTGAAGCCGATCTCCTCGATGACAGATGCGTACGACACCGAGAGGAAGCCTTCGAACTCGTTCGGGAAAGATATATCCCCGGTCGGGATTCCCCGACTCTCCTGAACGCCCTGAATCACATTTACAAGAAAAAGTGAGAAACAACCGAATATCGCCAAAGCAATCAGGGGGTTGCCAAGGAGACCTTGAGGCTTTCCAGATATTGCTTCTCGGACGGCTCGCCCAACACCCTTGGAGGGACCCTTCAAAGCGACGGCAAAACAGACTGCAAAGATGACCCAAACGACCAAGAACAGCTCATTCAGTCCGACCCACCATGGTATTTTCACCGTGAACAGAATCAGAAAATATATCGGCAGATCTATCGCGTACCTTCCAGCAACTTCAGCCCCTTGGTCCGTGAAGTAAAAGAGAGCTATTCCTAGGGGCATGGATAGCAGGAACGTGGCCACTATGAGGAGGGAGGAAATAATGACAAAGATGATTGAAGCATACTCAAAGACTTGGATACTGCGTCGGTTCAAGTCCGAATCTCTCATTCTCTGCGTCGAGTCATGTTGAGAGCCTGCTCAGGAATAGAGCTTCATCGTGATCCATCTTGATTTACGGTTTCCGCCGAAGAAGGCCAGCTGCAAGGCTTCAGCCGCTCAATGGCGTTAGGTCGCTGATTCCTTCGTCTGTAAGTGCAAAATAGGCGAGAGCTTCAGATTCGGGGCGAACAGGCTTCTCGAGATGGCAGGACCTTACGCCGGTGCGGCTTGTCGTTTTCACGTTGAGTATCACACGTGCCCAGTGCCTAAGTACCCTATGCGCAACCGGTTCAAGTCGGTTCAGGCCTCTCTCGTTCACGATCTTCTCCGAGACTTGACTTGTGACTATGACCGCCATTCTTGAGGATGCCGCAAACTCGCTGAGCGTCGCCATCATTCTGTTGAGGTCTCTGTTCAAGCGGAAGGCATCCCTCTCGTTGCTCAGACCCAGCCTATAGAGTGAAGTCAGACCGTCGATGGCCACCAGCGCCATCTGATTGGTTTGGTAATCGGCAAGGTTCTCGACCAACCCGCATAGCTCCGTGAAATTGCGCGGCTGCAAGAGAAAGATGTGTTTCGAAAGTTCTCGAGATTCGTCACCTGCAATCTGAGAAAACCTAGTTGCGGAGAACGATTTGTCTGGATCGATATAGAGCGTATCTCTGCCATCTTTTCCGATCTGAACTGCGCACTGAATCACGAAGGAGCTTTTCCCGGTACCAAATTCTCCGTAGATCAAAGTTACTTTGCTCGGAGCGACACCTCCTCCAAGAATTTTGTCGACAGACCTGCACCCAGTTGGAATGAACTTGTCCAAACTCAGATCCTCGGAGTAGACACGAGGGTAGATAGCGGTAGTACAGTTAATATCCTGTGCCTCTTGTATGTCAGGCCTTCGAGTGAACACGGATGGCGGTCGAGATCGCCGTCGCCACGCTCAACAGCAGACTCTACTTTGAGGTTGTCTCAGAACTGAAGAAGAGGGGGCTACAGTTTCACAGCTTAAAGCCGACGGATGACATTCCAACCGAAGTACGCGTGGTCATTACATCACCTGAAGAGAGTGGGCTGATAAGGCACGACATCATTCTTGCGCACCAAGGGAGAACCGAAGAGACCGTGGATAGAGCGATCCGACTCGCCTCCGGCAAACAGACGTACGATAAACTTAGCATAGGGATAGATCCCGGACTGACCTATGGTGTTGTAGCCGTCGGAGACGGTAAGACACTTCGATCAAGGATATGTGTTTCGCCGAAAGAAGTCGTTCAAGAGGTGTCGGGGACTCTTGATAGATTCGAGGCGAGAGCCAGAGCCGTAAGGATTGGTCGTGGATCGGATTCTTCGCAGACCGAATTGATCAGGCAGATCAAGAAGAGACTTCCTTTCGACGTTTCCCTAGAACTCGTCGACGAGCAGAGAACCAGCGTTGTGGGGCGCAGTCCGTTCCGGACTGGCCCCAGAGATGTCGAGTCAGCGTTTCGAATCGCTTTGCGGAAGGGAAGGAGGGTTCTGGGGTAGTAACAATGTATGAGCTCGGCCCTGAAGAGACCGCTTTGGTTATAGGACCGGCCTCCGTGGTACTGTGCAACGGGTCTGCTGAGATAGTCGGCGCCCTGCTAAAAACTGGCCAGCGGGTAATCATAAGGAGCGGCAAACTCCTGCCCATAGAGGCGACCGAACGCGTTGACCTCGATATAAGGCTAGGACAGGGCGCTTCGATCGAGAAAATTCTGGGATCATCGATACCTCAGTCTTGGCGAATCGCAGCAGAGGATATCCTAGCCTCAAAGATGAGTATTGTGATGAATCTGGGTGGAATCGACTCCGGCAAGTCCACCCTCGCGACATTCATCGCAAACAGGGCCGTCAGAGCGGGAACCACGGTGCAGATGATAGATGCTGACTTGGGACAGAGCGAACTAGGCCCACCAGGGAGCATCGCACACTGTCAAGTGACCAGACCCACAACGGATCTGTTCCGACTCAACCCTCAATCAATGTACTTTGTGGGAGATACCAGTCCGAGCTGCGTTGCTGAGGACGTGATCAAGGGCATTAGGACCATACTTGATGGCGTTAGACAGCTTCCAGGGATGAAGATCATCAACACAGACGGTTGGATCGACGGAGAAGCGGCTAGGGACTTCAAAACCGAGCTTGCATGCGTTGTAGCGCCGGACATTATTTGTGCACTCGAAGCTCAGACCGAGCTGGACAACGTCATCGAAGCGCTTGAGGCTCACCGAATGCGCGTACGGAGATTAGAAGTTCCAACCGTCGTGAAAAAGAGAGACCGAGAGCATAGAAGAGATCTCAGAGAACAGGTCTATCGCAAGTTCATTGGAAACGCAACTATCAGAACCCTCCAGTTTGACTGGGTCAAAGTCGAGGATAGATTCTACGGCACCACAAGTGGACTGGAATCGGGAGACATCCTCCTGCGTCTCAGAGGCTTTGAAGGACTTCTCGTGGGTCTAGCGGACGAAGAAGGAAAGTTCCTGGGGGTAGGGCTCCTCAAGAACATCGAAAAAGGGAGAAGGGTCGCCAGAATTCGAACCCCGGTTCGAGAGGCTATCAGAAGGATGAAGTTGGGAAGAATCAGGCTGGACGAGTATGGGAGGGAATTGGAGATCTTGAGGGATGAAAGCCGTTCTTCAACAACTGAAATAGAACCTAATTCTCGGTAAGCTCATTTTCTTCCATGAACTTCGTGACTTCATCGAGCTTCGACATAGCTCGTGCTCCAATTCTTGTGCAACACAATGCCGCGCATGCATTAGCGAATCTTCCAACTTTCTCTAGATCCCATCCCATCAAGACGCCGTAGCTAAGACCGCCGTGAAAGGCGTCTCCCGCACCTGTGGTGTCGACGACTCTAACCCTGTAGCCAGGGACCTTGACAACCCTGTCGACAGTCGCAAGCACACATCCTTTCTCGCCAACAGTGATTGCGACAATCCTCGGACCCATTGACAGCAGTTTCTCAGCCATCTCGACAGGATCTAATCTTCCTGTGATCTCTCTGGCTGCGTCCTTGCAAGGCGCAAGGATATCAGCGAGACGGATTGCGGTTAGCAGTTCATCTCTTGTCCCCAACCTGGCAACGTCAACAAAGTAGGTGGGATCGACATCGAGGTCGAAGAGGCTCGTAACTCCGGCTTCTTTTGCGATCTCGCAGGCACACAATACTGGTTTAAGTGGTAACTGAGAGGCTTCGGTGTGGAGAGCCCTAGCATTCTCGATGTAGTCCCGGTGAAGGCCTTCGACCTCTTCGGGTGTTATTTCGGCCGTGACGTTTGGGAACATGTAGATTGCCCTCGATCCTCTCGGGTCGAGGGGAATCCAAGTGAATGATGAACGTCGGCCTTTCACAATTGTAGCGTGGCTTGTGTCGATTTCATCTTTCTCGAACTGCTCTAGAAGGAACTTGCCGTTATCGTCGTCTCCCATCCTGCCGAACCAACCGGCTTTCATACCCAAGCGCGCGATCTGCGTGAGATTGTTGGCGGTAACCCCTCCGGGATGGATTTCCAAGTTCTGGACGTTAATCTTCTCTTCGGCTGAGAGGATCTTCGGGACAGTGGCTATGTAATCCACTGCACAGCTGCCTAGGCCCACAACTTCGACCCTGTCCAAGTAGTCTCAACCACCGTTTCAGAATCGCTGGTTAGGTGAAAGTAGATAGACGATTTCTCTCTGTTCTTATTTCTTTGTCATCGTCGCGGCGAGCTTGACGGCCTCTATCATACTTTGAGGTGAAGCCGTTCCTCTCCAAGCTCTCCGATAGGCGGTTCCATGATCCACAGACGTTCTGACGATCGGCAATCCCACCGTCACATTTACACCACTTTCGAAACCGATGAGTTTGACCGGGATGTGTCCCTGGTCATGATACATGGCAACGACTAAGTCGAACTCGCCCCGCACGGCAGCCCGATAGAAGACCGTGTCAC
>CAYWPD010000022.1:0-16682 GCA_964460055.1 uncultured Candidatus Bathyarchaeia archaeon | reverse complement strand
GCAACGACTAAGTCGAACTCGCCCCGCACGGCAGCCCGATAGAAGACCGTGTCACCCGGGATAGGACCTTCAACATTGATTCCACCTCTCCTTGCGGACTCGATTGCAGGGGTTATCTCCTCTATTTCTTCTCTGCCAAATAGTCCGCCTTCGCCCGAATGAGGATTCAAGGCAGCAACCCCGATCTTCGGGTTTGGGATCCCGAGAGATTGTGCTGCCCTGAAGGCCAATCTGACAGCTCTCTCCACGCGATCCCTCTTAACGAGGTGACAAGCCTCGGCAAGGGACGTGTGGGTCGTAACATGGATCACTCGCAGGTTCTTTGCCACGAGAAGCATTGCGTAATCTTTGGAGTTGGTAAGGTGAGCCAAGAGTTCTGTATGTCCCGCGAAGTCGTAGCCCGCTTTGTTTATCGCTTCCTTACTTATGGGAGCCGTAGCTATCGCTTGGATTCTATTCGACAGGGCCAGCTCCACAGCCTTCTGGACGTACTCTACTGAAGCTCTGCCGCAATGTTCTTGGACTTGACCCGGTGCCACCGTTTCAGGGTCCAGATTATGAAGATCGAATACGTCTAACGTCCCTAACTTATGGAGCCCATTTGCAGGATCTTCAATCAAATTCAATTGCGCTTGAACGCCGAAGGATCTAAGCGCTTTTCTGATGATTCGTGCATCGCCAATTACCAGCGGCCGGCAACAGTCAAAAATCTCTTGCGTGGAGAGTGCTTTTACGATGATTTCCGGCCCCACTCCCGCCGCGTCGCCCATCGTTATCGCGATCAGGGGACGAGAGTCACTCAATTCGGATCGCTTCCAGTTCTCAAGTATCTAATAGCGTCGACGATCGAATAATCATCGCCGAATCCACCTGCCTTGGTGACAACGTTCAAACCAGCGAATTTGCCCCCTTGCAACTTCACCACCGGTATGCCGGGTGATATCTCTTTGATGATCTCGGTGCCTTCGGCTTGCAGTGCTTTCAGTATATGGACAGCTGTCTCTCCTCCTGTGACAAAGAGTCCGGAGACAGGCGACTCCTCGATGACCGTTATCACGATTTTCGATAGACTCTGCGCGACTCTTGTACGGACTTCGGTCTCAGTAAGGCCTTTCCTCAGACCAGCGGACAGAGGGGCATCTAGGTCTGCCTCCGATCTTGCTGACGATAGTACTGAATCGACTTTCCTTTTCAGGTAGTTTGCAAGTTGGTCAGTCACGCGTTCGGCTTCCACTGCACTGGTCTTCTTTCCCAAGAAGAGCTTTGATGCGTCTAGATTCACTGCAGCGACATTCGGCGTTCTACTCGCTTCATTCAGCTGCTTGATTGAGGTCGGGCTGGGGCTTCCGACCACCGCCAAAACAGGTCCCACACTCTTGACGAGACCGTATGCGTATGGAATCTCTTCGGCGAGGCCAGCCGAACCACATATGAATCTCATTCCCAGCTTATGGGCGGCCCAAGCGATCTCTGCCAGATCACTCCGGGAGCTGGCATCGATGGTGAAGATGCCGCCATCGGCAGAGATTTTTTGGGCTATTTCGCTCGCGATCCTCTTGCCACCCCGTAAAACCGTTTCGATGTCTACGTGGGTGGATGGACGAGTGATCGATGCGCCTAGGAGCGTCTGTAGGCTTTGTGGGCCGGCAGAAATCTCTGTTGAATACTCCGTTTCTTCGAGAGGAACGCCATGGACGAGAAGGTGGCCTCTCATGACTACTCGGCCACGTGCGGGGTATGCTGGTGTCAGAATCGTTGTGTTTACTCCGAGTGCATCCATGATTGCTTCGGTCTCGACTCCGATGTTTCCGCGCATGGTCGAATCTATCTTCTTATAGAACAATCTGGCCCCCATATCCTTCAGTGCTGTTGCTGCTTGGCTTGCCAGTCTTCGTGCCTCATCTCGCGGCTTATTCCTTGACTCTGTGTCTAGAACGATCGCATCAGCTTCTGGAGGTGTCTCGCGCTTTGGGATGCCCACAAGGCAAATTGTGGTGAGGCCACTTTTTCTGAACTGGACTCCGGTATCATTTGCCCCAGTTAGATCGTCGGCTATGACGCCGATCTTGAGAAACTTGTCTCTGAGATTTCTCAAAAGTCATGCCTCCGGCCCATTTCCGTCCAAGCGGAGTGCAAGGCCTTTCCGCCTTGAATATTTAGACAATGGGGAAATATGCATTGAGAGGTTTGTAACAAAGGGTAGGATGGTCTTTAGGGATCTGCCGGACTATATCGAACTTTTTCTTCACCACCCATTCTCTCCAGAATGTTATCTGGAACGAGGCCCTTCATGACGTTCGCCTATCGCCTCATCGATTATGTCGATGCCTTTGTCGAGTTCTCCCTTCCTAATTGTGAGTGGAGGCGCTATCCTCAGCATAGATTTGCTTGGGTGCATTAGGGTCAATCCTTTCTCCCAAGCTCTCCAATCGACTCTCTGTCAGAGTCGATTTCTCGCCCTAGTTTAGAAGCTTGGAATATTCCCTCATGAACTGCTCACTCAGCCTGACTCTCTTCTCCTCTGGGAGAAAAGAAGACTCCACGGCATTAAGGCTCAACCTGAAGAGTTCTGAGACGGTGAAACCCAGTTCCCTATGGATCTGAAGACATTCATTGTTCATGTCAGTCCCAAACATCGACGGGTCGTCACTATTCACAGTCACACGGAGACCGCAGTCGAAGAACTCTCTGACTGGATGCTCCCGCATTGAGGCGACAACCCCCGTCCTAACGTTGCTAATAGGACACGTCTCGACGGTCACGCCCTTCTTTCTCAGATACTCAAGCAGAGTAGGATCATTCCTGGCCGCAACGCCATGGCCAATCCGCTCAACGTTGAGGTACTTCACAGCATCCCAGACGCTCTCTGGCCCCGCAGCTTCACCCGCGTGTGCGACGAGGCGGAGACCCATCTCGCGAGCTCTCTGATACACGGAAGCATACGGTCTTGGAGGGAAAAGCTCCTCGCTACCTCCGATGTCGATAGCTACAATGTTGTCATTCTTCTTCTCAATCCAGTCTAGAATCCTCATACCGGTCTCTGGACCATAATTGCGTACGAGATCTATCCTCAAGTTACATTCTATGCCAAAGTCGAGTCTGGCACGTTGAATACCTCTGTTGATGGCGTCGAGCATCCGGTCGTATTCTAGACCCCTTAGGACGTGGTCGGGAGCAGAGAAGCTCGCCTCGACGTATCGGACATTGCTCCTCGCGTCGCTCTCCAACATCTCATAGGTGATGCGCTCAAACTGGTCTTCCTTGACGATGCAGTCGACCACCATGCTATAGATTGAGATGAAGTGGGGAAAATCGCGGTACTGGAAGAATTGACGGACATCCTCTGTTGTCCTGAAAGGTACCTCTACGCCGCCTTTTTCTGCGAGCCAGAGCAATGTCTCGGGCCGAGTGGAGCCGACAATATGAACGTGCTGCTCCGCCTTGGGAAGTGATTTGATGAGCTCCTCTGTTTCCATCGTCGGCAGATAGAAACAAGCTATATTTAACGCGTGCGGAGAATGGTCAAAATTCACTACTCACAGCCGTTAAAGAAACAGATTAGAGTAGACCCAGCATTCTCGAAGACAGCCGATAAGTTGGTCTGAAGGGCATCCTAGAGGGCCGAACAAGTATCTCTAAGCAACAGTTTTACGGTCGAAGGAACCGTACACTGAATGGTGCTATGTATGTCCGAACGAGATCTTCTCATGGTTCCCGGCCCAACGATGGTTGATCCGGCTGTTCTGAGGTCTATGAGTAAACCTACCGAGTCGCACCTTCACGCCGAATTCTCGAGCAGATTCAAACATGCACTCGAGAATCTCAAGAAGGTCTTCATGACCAAGAACGACGTCTTCGCCATTGCTGGTAGTGGCACACTTGCGCAGGAGATGGGCGTGGCAAACCTGATTGAGACAGGAGACAGGGTGCTCTGCCTAGTAGATGGGTTCTTTAGCGGAAGGTTTGTCGAGATAGTGAAGAGACACAAAGGCCTTCCTCATGTTCATGAGGTCGAATGGGGTAAGCCAGTTCTACCCTCAGAGATAGCGAAGCTTCTCGAAGAGAAGAAGTACAAAGCCGTCACAGCTTCTCACGTGGAGACTTCGACTGGGGTCGCGATACCGATCGAGGAGATCGGTAGACTCGTGATGGACTCTGGGGCCTACTTCATCCTAGATACCGTTGCCTCACTCGGCGGAATGGAGGTCCGAACTGATGATTGGGGAATCGACGCCAACTGCACCTGCACCCAAAAATGTTTGGCGACTCCGCCGGGCCTCGCCTTCGTCTCTCTAAGCAGGAGAGCAGAAGAGTACTTGGAGAAGAGGAAGGAGCCTATCGGAATGTTCTACGGGGATCTGAAGAGTTGGCTCCCAGTTATGAGAGATCCTATGAAGTATCTGGCCACTCCGCCAGTGAACTTGGTCTACGGACTTGACGAGTCGCTCAACATGATCCTGTCAGAAGGCTTGGAGAAGCGGTTTGCGAGGCACGCATCGATCGCGAAGGCTTTTCGAAGAGCGATGGAAGCAATCGGGCTCAGATTAGTTGCCCATGAGGATTATGCGTCGAAGACGGTTACCACAGTATTCTATCCGCAAGGATTCAATGATGCAGACTTCAGATCCGAGGTCTTTCGAAGAGGCGTCGTGATAGCTAGAGGTTTCGGACCTTTTGAGGGCAAGATCTTCCGTGTGGGACATATGGGAAACGTGACCGCCAACGACATCATGGCCACCATCTGTGCCATCGAGATCGCTATGAAGAAGTCCGGCCACAGCTTCACACTTGGAGCAGGCGCCAAGGCGGCAGAGCAAGCCTTAGAATAGTGAATCGGGTATCCCAATCGGGGTTTACCATGGACACCAATGAGGACTGGCTCCGTCTCGACAGGGAGTTTGTGATTCAATCTGGCGGAGTGCGCCCTACTCCAGTCTTGGTCGAGGGGAGTGGATGTAAGGTTCGAGACGTTGAGGGAAATGAGTTTCTTGACTTTACTTCTGGACAGATGTGTGCGGCTCTTGGCCATAGTCACCCCAAGATCGTTCAAGCCATCAGAGAGCAGTCTGGAAGGCTGATGCACACAAACAGCTTCTTCACTACGGTCCCGGCGATTGAGCTCGCGCGTGAACTCGCGAAAATAATGCCACGCGGATTGAGGAAGTCAATTATCCTGAACACTGGGGCTGAGTCCGTTGAAGTAGCCTATCGAATAGCTAAACTTCATACGGGTAAGTGGGAGATCGCGGCTCTCACAAAGAGCTTCCACGGATCGACCGCTGGGGCTGTGTCTACCACTTTCACCTTTGGAAGGAAGGGGTTTGGCCCTACAATGCCCGGAGTATTCGCTTTCCCAACACCCTACTGCTACAGGTGTCCCGCAGGTCTGGAGTATCCGGACTGTGATTTTGGCTGCCTTAGATTCGGAGAAGAGATGATCAGGGCCTCCACAACAGGTTCACTCGCAGCCTTCATCGCCGAGCCAATTCTCAGCGCTGGAGGCGTCATTGTCCCTCCAGAAGACTACTTTGTCCAAGTCAAGAAACTGTGCGACGAGCTCGGAATGCTCCTGATACTAGATGAAGCGCAGACCGGATACGGCAGACTGGGCAAGATGTTCGGCTGTGAGACCTTCAATGTCGTCCCGGAAATCATGGCCACATCCAAATCACTCGGCGCTGGCGCCCCTGTCGCTGCGACCACGACGACTGATGCGATAGCCCGTGACATTGAGGCGAAGGGCTTCCTGCATATAACCTCCCATCTCTCTGATCCGTTGCCGTCTGCAGTCGCTCTAGCTTCTGTCCGAGCCGTTCAAGAGGAGCATCTACCGGAAAGAGCTGCCAAGATGGGAGAGTATCTGAGCAAGTCGTTGATCGAACTTTCAGAGGATTTCAAACTGGTCGGAGAGGTACGAGGCAAGGGGCTACTCATAGGAGTTGAGTTGGTGAGAGACAGGAGAACAAAGGAGCCTGCAGATGATGAAGGGGCACGCCTGGTGGATCTCTGCATGGATAAAGGACTGATCATAGGCATAGTGCGAGGCAAGGGGATGAGCAGCGTCCTCAGGATAGCTCCACCTCTGGTTGTGATGAGCGAGGAGATTGACAAAGCTGTTGAAATCATCCGGAGCTCTCTGAAGGAGCTCTAGCGCGCCCGCCCTTCGCACGCCGATGTGATTTTATGAGAAGCACAACATGCATGTTGACCTTCGATATGGGCACGACAGGGTGCAAAGCTGCCCTCGTCGATGAGAAAGGCAGAATCTTGGCAACATCTTCCAGAGGGTATCCAGTTATTTCAACAGAGCCGGGATATGCAGAGCAGGACCCGAAAGAATGGTGGAACGCAGCACGAGAGACATCGAGAGAGGTCTTGGCACAGAGCAAGATCAAGAGAGAGAAAATCTCTGGTATCGGATTCTGCGGCACCATGGGTGGTGCTCTTCCAATCGATAGCGAAGGGCATCTGTGCCGAAACCTCATGATCTTGTACTCCGACAATAGAGCGGTGGACCAAGCAAAACGCCTCAAACGCAGAATAGGATCCAGCAGTCTTTACCAGATAAGTGGGAACCCCGTAAGTCCTATTCCCTCACTGGCCAAATGGCTTTGGATCAAAGAAAACGATCCTGGAGCCTTTGAGAAGACGAAGAAATTCCTATGTCCCAAGGACTACTTGGTCTTCAAAGCGACTGAGACCGTCCAAACCGACTATGTAGACGCCTCAGCTACTATGGCCTTCGACTTGAGAAAGCGTACATGGTCGCATGAGATCCTCGAGGAGACCGAAGTTCCTCTTGACATGTTGCCGGAACCAAAGGCAGCCACTGAGATAGCCGGAGAACTGACTGCCAAGGCGGCAGCTGACCTCGACCTGAGAAGTGGAACTCCCGTCATCGTTGGATCAGGTGACACTGGGGCTCTTCTCGTTGGCGTAGGAGCTGTAAGGGACAAGATGGCGGCCGTCTACTTGGGGGCCGCGGCTGAAATAGATGTCACGACGGATAGGGCATTATTCGATGAAGATTGCAGGGTTCCTGTGAGATGTCACGCGATTCCGAACATGTGGTTCAATTCCGGGACTGCCCTCACCTCCGGCATGGCGTTGAAGTGGTTTGTGGATCAGTTCTCGACCCCTGCAAAGACATGGGCGGAGCTGAGCTACAGCGCTCTCGATGACATGGCTCAGAAAGTTCCGACCGGAAGCAGAGGTTTGATCTTCCTGCCCTATCTGCTAGGCGAGAGAACTCCCATCTGGGATCCGAGAGCTCGAGGCGCCTTCATTGGCCTGAGCTTGGCGACTAGGTGGATTGACCTCTACAGGTCGATTCTCGAAGGAGCAGCATTCTCTCTGAGGCATATCTCCGAGATCTTGATTGAAATGGGTGTTACTCCAGTCGAAGCTAGGTTTTGCGGGGGCGGAGCGAAGAGCAGGCTATGGAGGAACATAGTCAGAGACGTGTTGGGCATTAGATGCTCAATGACTTCGAATCAGAGTGAAGTCTCGGCACTGGGTGTGGCGGCTTGCATCGGCCTCGCGACAGGACTCTTCAAGACCATGGAGGAGGGTGTGTCAAAGATGGTAAAGATCGAATCCTCGAGCGATCCTGACCAAGCTGTTCATGAGGAGTATGAGAAGCTCTTCAAGTTGTATAGAAGATGCTATCCATCTTTGAAAAATGTCATGCATGATCTCGCTGAGACCACAAGAGGATCTAGGCCTCTTTGAAGGCCTCCGAGGCCCGATCCAACCCCGCGTCGACATTGGATTCGTGACCGTTCAGCTTCAGGGCGCGCCCCAAAGCAGAGAGAGTCCTTAATATACACGTTCTCTCGGCAGTGTTTGCCATATGGCCTATTCGGATGGTCTTTCCTGAGAGCTCTTCCATGCCTCCAGCGACCATGACTTGAAAGTCATTCTGCATAGATTTCCTCACACTGGAGTCGTTGACGTCCTGCGGCGTCTTGAACACCGTGACCCCGGGCGTTGTTATCGATTCGTCTGGATACAGCTCAAGGACCATGGCTTTCAGGGCTTCGCAAGTCGCCTTCGATGCGATTTTGTGTCTTCTGAACCGTTTCTCCAGTCCTTCCTCTAAGACTTCTTTGCAGGCTTCATTGAGTGCGTAGGTCACATGGGTAGGAGGAAGCACCGGGAAGCTCCTTCTCCCTTTCAGGAGTAGACCTCCCGTCTCCTTCGGAAACCAAGACTGCTTCCACTTGTAGAGATCGAAGGCGTAACTGTCTGCGGGTGCTTTTCTCTTCGCCATCTTCTCCCAGGCCTTCTCTCCGACGGAGACTATGGATAATCCGAGGAGACCTCCCAAGCATTTCTGAGGAGCCGTGACACAAACGTCGATCTTCCATTCATCTGCTGGGATGTCTACTCCTCCCATCGAAGAGATTGTGTCCACGATGAGGACAGCTTGATGTCTCTCTACGATTCTGCCGATCTCTTGGACTGAGTTAAGGGCGCCCGTGGATGTCTCACTATGAACAACCGTCACCGCCCTGATGTCTGCATCTGCCTCGAGGGCATGCGCGATCTTGTCAGCCTCTATAGGTTTTCCCCAGTCGAAGTCTAACTCAACAGTGTTGCCTCCATGCCTCTTCACTATGTCCCTGAACCACCGACTGAAGACCCCCGAGATTACATTCAGCACTTTGTCACCGGGCTCAACCAGACTCAGGATCGACGCTTCCATTCCCACTCGCCCTGACCCCGGGAAGAATACGACGTGATTCTGAGTGCGAAAGATCTTCTGGAGGAGTTCCTCTGTCTCATCGAAGAGCTTGACAAAGCTGGGATCGTTGTGATGAACTGCCGGCCTCATCATGGCGCGGATCACTCGGCCCGAGACTTCCGTTGGTCCAGGCGTCATAAGTAGGAGCCTTTCGCTGTTCATATTCAATCACGAAGAACGAGTCCTATCGACTGATCTCCTGTGAAGTCTAAAAAGCGTTTGTCGTTCATTCCACTGAAGACTTGCCGTCGATACTTCAATGCACAATCAAACGAACTATCACAAAGGAAACCTCAGCCCAGACATCGTAACCATTACTCTTCAGAGTTACGAATATAGGAGTCGTCACCGGAATCTTTTGAAGACCCACTCAGACAGGATATGAAAGTCATGCCAAGAGTCGTCTTGAATGAGAAAGACGCTGTTGATCTCTGCATTGGAGCGGGAATCTTAGGCACTGGCGGAGGCGGGCTTCCGGACTTCGGCATCTTCGCGCTCCAAGAGATCTTGAAGAGCGGACGACGCGTGGAGATGATTGGAGTCGAAGACGTGCCGGATGATGCCCTCATACTCTGCCCGGCGGGCGTCGGATCGATCGCTCCGAGCCCTCGCATAGAAGAGCGCAAGAGGCTTCGAGCCGAAAAGGTGTCAACCGAAAGTAATCCCTTCTACATTGCGTTGAGGACTCTAGAGAGCTATCTCAATCAGAAAGCATATGCAACCGTGGCCGTCGAGATTGGAGGATCGAATACAGCATACGCAGCTGTGACGGCGGCTCTGGCTGGGATACCTTTCGTGGATGCAGATCCCGTGGGGAGGAGTATTCCCGAGATAGATATGTCCACTTTCACGATCCACGGAGTTCCCATCGCTCCGATGGCGATAAGCGATGTATATGATTACGAGATCATCGTCAGGAAGGTGACAAGCGACAAACAGGCGGAGGATCTCGCCCGCGCCATTGCCACATCACATGGAGGTGGATGCAGCGTCGTCTGTAGGCCGATAGATGGCAGACGGTTCAGGGAGACGGTCATATCCAAGACTGTCTCGAAGGCCCTGGAAATTGGGAGAACTCTTCGCGAAGCTCTTGAGTGGGGTAGAGATCCCGTCCAAGCCGTGACTGATGCTGCGAACGGCTTCCCACTCTTCGCCGGTAGCGTCTCTGGATTCGAGTGGGAGGATCGTGCGGGGCACATGTGGGGCAGCACGACTATCACGGGTGATGGTGTCTACAGTGGCAAGTCGATGAGGATCTGGTTCAAGAATGAGAATCTCGTGTCTTGGATAGACGGCGATCCATTTGTCACGTGTCCGGATCTAATCTGTGTCCTTGACCCAGCCACGGGTCGAGCCATAACTAACGGTGAAATGAAGGTGGGCGCGAAGGTTGACGTGATTGGTATCGCCGCCGCCCCGGTTTGGCGGAGTGAGAGAGGACTGGAGATCCTTTCACCCAAACGCTTCGGCTTTGAGATAGAATACTTGCCGATCGAGGAGAGGGTTGTTAGACGATGATACGGCGTTTCCCGATGTCGACCCGGGAAGAGATGCGTAGATGCACCGGTATTTGTTGGTAGTTTGGTGGCGAAGATGCTAATCATGGCGGGTTCCTCATGCAGGGTTCTCGGAGTGAAGGTCGCCCGCGAGCTTGACACTCGTCTGGGTGACATAGATTCCAAGAGGTTTCCCGACGGCGAGTTGTACGTGCGGATCGGCGAGGAGGTGTCTGGGCAAGCTGTGGCTCTGCTCCAGTCGATGTACTTGTCGCCCAACGACTTTCTGATTGAGTATCTCCTTGCCGCAGATGCTCTGAGAGATCTTGGAGCCCGCTCTATATTGGGGATAATACCGTACTTCGCCTATGCAAGACAGGATCGGAGGTTCAAGCCCGGGGAGGCGATAAGCTGCAGGACCGTTGCTGACCTTCTGCGGCTGGTCGGAACTTCAGAGATCTATACAGTCGACGCTCATCTGCACAGAATCCGCGGGCTCTCCGAGATCTTCAAGATACCCACGCGTGAGCTGACCGTCGTGCCCCTTCTCTCCACCTACATCAGAGAGAACTTTCGACTGGAGAGACCGATTGTCGTCGGTCCAGACGAGGAGTCGGAGCAGTGGGCGAGAGTTACGGCCGAGATTCTAGGCTGCGATTATGACGTTTTCGAGAAACGGCGCTTGGGGCCTCGAGAGGTTGAGGTTACTCCACGTCGGAGCAACGTCTCTGGCAGAGACATAGTTGTAATAGACGACATCATCAGCACCGGAGGGACGATAGTTGAGACACTTGGTGTGCTCAAGAAGCTCGGCGTCCAGAAGGTGGTGGTGGCCTGTGTGCATCCGCTTCTGGTCGAACAAGCCTTGGCGAG
This sequence comes from uncultured Candidatus Bathyarchaeia archaeon, assembly GCA_964460055.1. Taxonomy (GTDB): domain Archaea; phylum Thermoproteota; class Bathyarchaeia; order RBG-16-48-13; family CAYWPD01; genus CAYWPD01. Next base: position 5,567 of record CAYWPD010000022.1, on the reverse strand, counting down.
GATCTACGAGGCAGGCGCTTATGCTGTGGTTGGAACAGACACGGTGATGGGACCTGCAAGCGTCGTCAGTGTGGCGCCTGTGATTGCGGACGCTTTGAGGACCAAATGACGACTTCAGACTCCGAGAAAGAGCCTTTCAGCCAGCATCGACGGAAGCCCGGCGTCCAGAATCTTCTTGGCAGCCACTTCCACCTCGTAATCTACTCTCTTGATCTCAGCTGAGATCGGTTCATCTGCTTCGATCTCAGCGTAGGAAGCCCTTGGATCTCCGTCTCGACTCTGGCCTACGGCTCCAGGGTTGAGTATCCGTCCTAGGCTCTGTTGAACGCTCATCGGCACGTGCGTGTGTCCGAGGAGTAGGAGGTTGGCTTTCGATATTTGGAGTAGTTGTTGAAGTGTCTGTTCGTCTGTCCATGGGAAGATGTACTCGTCTAGAGGATCGCGTGGAGAACCATGGAACATCTGAGCAGTAGCTTTTCCAAGTTGAGTTCTTTCTTTCAGCGGGATTTGGTGCAAGAATTGTTTGTTCTCTTCTGTAAGCTGTGAGGCTGTCCAGAGTATCGCTCTGGCCGCGTGGGGGTTGAAGTTCCATGTCTCTGTCGTCAGCGACGCCTGATCGTGGTTTCCTCTGACATGCAGTGTTTCAATCTCGAGATTCCTGATCTCTCTGATGACTTCGTTCGGGTTGGCGCCATAGCCAACCAGATCACCGAGATTTATGACCAGATCTGGCTTGCCCGTCTCATTCAGAACCGCTCTTAATGCCTCGAGATTGGAGTGCACGTCCGAGATAACAACGATTCTCAAGACTGTTCTCTCTGTTCACGACGGACTTTGCTTCCGTGACCTCTCCTCTACTCGCTCTTTCTTGTCTTATGCTCGTATCTGCAGAGGCTTTCAATTGGACAATTGTAGCAACGAGGCAATGCGGCGACGCAGTATCTCCTTCCGAGATATATGAGGAGGATGTGCGCTCGATAGTAATCTTCCGCTCTGAATTTGCTCTGCAAGTCTCTGCGAACACCCTCGATATCCACTTCCTTTCTCGCCAGACCGATCCTTCGTGACACCCGATTTATATGGGTGTCAACTGGGAAGGATGGCCTTCTCGCGCAGAACAGGAGTAGTATATCGGCCGTCTTGAAACCGACGCCGGGAAGCTCGAGAAGAGCCTTTCTGGCATCTTCAACGGGAAGTCTGAGGACTTTCCAGAGGTCTCCGGCGTACTTGTCTTGGATCGTCTTGGACAGAGCTCTTATGATCTTGGATTTGTTTCGGTAGAGTCCTGCGACTCGTATCGCTCTCTCGATCTCTTTCTGATCTGCCTCGGCGAGAACCTCGGGCTTGATCTTGAACCTCTCTTCGAGTTGTCGATATGCCAATCCGCTGTTCTTATCATTCGTGTGTTGCGAGAGGACCGTTTGAATGAGCGTCTCGAATGGGTCGCTTTCATCATCTCCCTCAGGGTTTCCGAACTCATTTCCTAGGCCTTCAAGGATTTCGGCCGCCCAGAAAACTTCTTCCTTTGAACCCACGACCTGTGGTCCTCCGCCCGAAACGTCACGGACATGACTTGAATCGTCAGTCGATTTGGATGTTAGAAGAATCCTACTAGAAAGCTCGTTACGCCCAGAACGAGTGAGACGAGCAGCACCACGACGATGAACATGAACACCGCAAGTATCGAGACCCCAAATGCAGCTAGCCAGCCAACATTGAACATTGATTTCACAAGCCAAAGCCACGCCAAAAGTGCTAGAAGTAATCCGATTAGTGGGCTGATGGAGCCGAAGATGAATACTGTCGTGAAACCTACGAGGGCCACGAGTATCGGCCCGACGAGAGTGATGACGAAGGAGGCGGCAAGCGTCGCTTTTTGACCTGCCACAACTCTTCCCGCAAAGTAGACTGCTAGAGACGCGAACACCCAGCCCAAGACCAGGGCGACTGTAAAAGGAAGAAGGTTGATGGTCGATACTGCTTGCAGCGTGTGCAAAACTTTCTCCGCACCTCGGGATCGAGTATCTTGCCTTGGAGTAATTTAACTGGTTGGTCTGGTCATCTCTGTGGCGAATAGCACATCGTTGGGATTTGCAGAGAGCTTAAATAAATCGCAAAAAGGTACTGTCAATGCGAATCATGGGCCGGTAGCTCAGCTTGGCTATCCATAGCGTCCAAGGAGCACACGGCTGATAAGACGACTGGGCCTGAGATACCGTGGGGTCGCCGGTCCGAATCCGGCCCGGCCCATCAAAATTTCTAGGCGAATGCTTGTGTTCGCCGACCGCGAATCGACTCACGTTGAACCCTTGAGGGCCGAGGACAGGCGTCTGCTGGAGGATGAGGATGTGAGGCAGTGGTATGAGAACTTGGCCGCTAGATCCCTCGTTACATCCTCGGTCTACCTCAGGGCTCTTGGACTCCACTGTGACATGAACCGAACGGCACCTAGGGAGATTTTGAGCGCCTCCCGCGGGAAGATCTTCAGGAATGAGTTCGCCGATCTCGTCCGCAGGCCTAATTCTTACTCGGCCACCTGCTGGGCCACCGTCCGTCTTCTGGCGGTTCCATTTGAAAGGGCAAGTGTTGGTCAATCTTACCCGTTCATGAGGGCTCTTAAGCAAGAGTTGTGCTAGCAATGAACGTTCTATGTCCTGGACTTCGCTAGCGAAGGATTGAGAGAACGAAGCTGACGTTCACCGCCGTTACTTTGTACGTGTTGGCAGTGCTCCTCTATGTGTTTGCCGTTGTCTCGGCATTCACGCCTGCGGAGTTTGAAAGTTCTGGAGTCAGCCCGTTAACGATCATTTTCGAGGATGGCTGGCAGTTCGTAAGTATCTTGCCGTCTCAGAGGATGCTCGTCCGAAAATAGGCGACTGCATGTAATTCAGCATTCCGAACTCTTGGGTATGCTGACTACTAACTAGGTTTTTGGATTGATAAGAGATAAATATCGCTCACTCCAACGATTCTTCCGAAGGGGTTCGAGAGAGACTCTTTCGGGCTTGCTGACAACTGCCTCAAACCGTTGGGGGAGCCCTCCCCGGGATAGGACTCACGGGACCAGAGGCAAACCCCGGAGAAATGTGTCAGCTGGTCCAAGAGATGACGTCTCGAACTTCAAGATACACTTCAATCCTGTTCTTTCTGGGTTCAACCCATTTTCTGATCCATGTCCTTAGCCAAGTCCTACCGGCTGTATTACCAGTCATTAGAAGGGAGATGAGCCTAAGTCTGACTCAGGCGAGCCTCCTCGTCTCCATTCCTCTGCTGGTGCAGGTAGTTGTTTATTTGCCAGTGGGTTTCGCTTCAGATAGGAGGAGTGCCCTCGTCCTTGCATTGGGCCTGATGTTCACCGGAGCTGCGGCTGTTATCATCCCTTCATCTAGTAGCTACGGGCTCATCATGCTGGGTTTCGGCTTCCTCGCCTTGGGTTCCACGCTCTATCATCCTCCCGCTCTCAAGGTGACAAGCGAGGTTGAACCCAGTAGGCTTGGTTTCGTTATGGGCATCCAGACTGCGGGCGGCAGTCTCGGCTACGCAGCTGGCCCTATACTGCTTGGGCTCATCCTCCCCGTATGGGGATGGAAGACGACCTTCTACATCTGGGCACCGATCATACTGTTGGCGGCGATATACTCCCACATCTTCATGTCCCGAGTCACCAAGCCATTGAACAAGGAAAAAACCCAAGCCCCGCTCAAGAACATGGCCAGGTCCTTGTTCAACAAACAGTTCGTAGCAGTGGTTCTCATAGGTGCTTTGACTGACGCCACGTTTACAAACATCTCAACCTACTTGACCAGTTACTTGACCGATGTCAGAGGAGTACTTGCTGCGTTGGCGAGCATAATCTTCGGCGTCGGATCCTTGGTTGGGATAGTAGCCTGCATCTGGGGCGGGGCAGCTGCAGATAGGTTTGGGAGATACAGGACGGCCGTGTTGATTACGGGACTGATGGCGATCATGATGGCCCTCATACCCGCATCGGGCAGTCTGATTTTGGTTGCGTTGTTCTACGTCCTGTGGAGATGTCTTTATTCCGCTTCTATGCCTCTCATAAGCGCCCTTGTCGCATCGCACAGCGAGTCTGAGGCGAGAAGTCTTGCGTTCAGTGTGACCTTTCTAGCGTCGAATATTGCGAGCGCTTTAGCTCCAGTGGCGACATCGATAGCCATTGGAGGTCGCATAGAGGCGATATTCCCTGTATCCATTCTGATCTTGCTTCCAGGGGTAGCTTTGACCTTGTATCTCAGAAAGCTTGTCAGGGAAGAGGATGTGACTACTGGGACTTGAACCCAAGTGAGAGATGCACAGACGAAGAGCTACAATAACGATATTTCTGCACGTCCAAACAGATTCTTCGACGAGATCTTTAGGCAGACACAGGCCCATACAATAATGGGACGCCGAGTTTGAGAAAGACATTGGCAGTCGGGTTGGTTATTGTTATCGTAGCGGCGACAGCAGCGGTCTACTTTGTCTACCTATCCGATCCACTGATTTCGATGCTGGATCAGTTGTTGAGCGGTACATACGGTTCAGCGAGTACGCACATATCCTACAAGGTATCCTCACGGAATGAGACGCACGCCGTATTCGACCTTTACCTCGATGATGAGCCAGAACCCTTCGAAACGATCTCGTTCGCGAAATGGAGCGGCAGGTGGATGGTTGAAGGATATGGAGTATGGCCTAACGCGTCCTCACCAGCGAAGGGCTTGATCATCGAAGGCTACAACTTCCGCGACGGCGGGATCCAAGTTGTGGTGAGAAACCCTACGGGGCTAGTAGCCCTCATCGACAGAATAGAAGTGAGGTTGGAGAACCCCACCGATGCGCATCATGGCCGGTGCGGAACCGTGGCCCATGGAGACGCCACTCTGGTAGCCCCGGGAGACACCGCAGCACTGGGATGTTGCTGTGGGGGTATCTCTTGGGATGAGAGGGGCGCACTTCCAGAAGACGCTTTGGCGGGAAAGAATTTCACGGTTACAATAACACTGAAGGACGGACGAGATGCTGTATTGGCTGAGAAGTCGTCGACCCACCACTTTCAGCCGGGGGAGGCAATAGGAACTCCGACGAGCTCGTTGATCGAGATAGAGTCCGCTGTTACAGGGGGATCGATCGTTCGAGTGCGGTTGATCACTCCAGGAACGGACCCGACGATAAATGCCGTCTATGTGAAGCAGATGAACGGAACCCTGTATGGCGGAGCCTTGATTGCGCGCATAGAGTTCTCTCCCCCAACCGGTGGAACTATCGTGTCCGTGGACATTCAGAAATTGGAGGGAGGAGTTGGCAAAGTATTGACGGCCGGTGATGTGGTCATGGTGGTCTGCGTCGACGCTGGGTCGTGCTCAGCAACGGTGACCTAGATACAGGCGAATGGATCGCCATAAAATGGCGGGGTTCTGAATTTGGCGCAAGGCCCGATCCTTTCATCGAGGAAGGACCAGCTCATCGTGATCGCGGTCGGATTGACGATTCTGTCCGAGATCGGACAATACACCAACTTCCTCTACGTGTTTGCTCCTACTCACCTCATTCCCGTACAACCGGAC
>CAYWPD010000021.1:0-26291 GCA_964460055.1 uncultured Candidatus Bathyarchaeia archaeon | reverse complement strand
CCTCCCAGAATTCACGAAAGTCATTTTTATCCTTGGTCAACACAACCGATAGGTTAGGGACGGGGTTGTACCTCAAAACGCTCTTGGGAAAGAATGTTATCGACTCTGCTGCCGTACGGTTGGGAAAAGTCGAGGACTTTGTGATCGACGAGACTCAGTGGAAGGCGAACCAGCTTGTGATCAAGCTGGAAAGCACAGTTGCAGAAGAGCTGGACATGAAGAAGATGCTCCGCGCAACCAAGATACACGTTCCGATTTCGATCATATCAGCCGTAGGGGATGTTGTCACTCTCCTCTACAAGAAGGGTGAACTCAAGGAAGTCATTCAGGATAGGGTTTGACGTAGTATACTAGCTACGTGGCGCGCGTTGGATAGGACCGCTGCTCATGGGTGAGCTTAGCGTACATGCACGTAGGCCTGGAAGAGACTCTGTCTATTCGAACTCTATCGTCGCCGGTGGTTTTTCTGTTAAGTCGAAGAGTACTCTGCTGACATTCGGCAGGGCACTAAGGATTCTTTCAGTTATCCTCTTGAGAGTTGTCCGAGTGACTCTTGTCGGTCTAGCTCTCATCGCGTCTTTTGAGTCAACAATTCGAACGGCGATCATATCCCCGTATTTTCTTCCCCCGCTTTCGGTGACTCCGGTCGCCTTATCCTTCATGAGTACTGCGAAGGATTGAAAGCAGCGCAGATGTGTAGTCTCTTCTTCCACGATGGCTGTGGCCTTCCTTACAGTCTCCGCTCTTTCCGGTGTCACCTCTCCTAGAATTCTGACTGAAAGTCCAGGGCCGGGGAAGGGTCTTCTCTCTACGATCTCCGAAGGCAGCTTCAGAGCCTTAGCAACCAGCCTGACTCCATCCTTGTACAGTTCTGATAGAGGTTCGATGATGCTGTATCCGTATCTACTCTTAGGGGAGATGCCTATCTGCTTCAATACGTTGTGCTGGGTCTTGATGCCGCCTTTAGTTTCTACGATGTCAGCAGCAATCGTGCCCTGAAGCAGATACTTGGCATCGAGTTCCTTGGCAACCTTTCCCAGTGTCTGGTAGAAGGTCTCTCTGAAGGCCTTCCTCTTCTCTTCGGGGTCAGTTTGACCTTTGAGGGCTGAGAAGAAGTCATCTCTGGCGTCGACGAGTCTGGCGTTCAACCCCATCGACATAAAACGTTCGTGTATGCGCTGAGGTTCTCCCTCTCTCATGAGTCCGTGATCAATTACCACAGCGACAAGTCTGTTCCCGAGCGCTCTGTGGCCGAGCACGGCGGTTACCGTACTGTCGACTCCGCCGGAGACAGCTGCGACGACGACTCCCTGCGGCACCTTCTTTGCGATCATCTTTGTTGAATCTTCTACGAACTCCTTCGGATCGAACATCGATTAAACCTACGTTTCGCATGATCTACTGTTCCGGTTGCGTGTACTCGCGATATTAGATTACCGCAGATTTCAAGATTCAAGGACAACGAGATACGTATCCCAATTCTTAATTCCGTTTTCGATGCACTAGAGAGTCCGAAGGCTTGACATTGACAGAAAGGGTTACCGTGGGAACTGAGATCGTCGAGTTGATTTTGGAGGCGCTCAGACACTATGAGAGAAGGCTACTCGAGATTAGGGCAGATCGAAGCTTCATAGGAAGCTACGGGGAACCCCTTCTGGAAGACTTGGATCATGAACTCGATCTGATCGCAAAGCTGGTTGAGCAGTTTTCAGCCTATGGAGTAGATCGTTCTTTGCCACTGTCGGAGGAGCATTCAAGGGTTCTGCGATCCGCCTTGGATCAAGAGAAGGAGGATCTGTCTGCAGTTGAGCAACATGTCAGGGGTAGAGTGGCACACGCAAAGATCGATTGGATGAAGGCTCGCGAGAAGAGAGCTCTAATTGATGGTATTCTCCAAATCAAGGATCTCTTCGCAAAGTAGCATAGTCAGTCGCTGCTAGTCTGTTCGCTTTTTCCGATTTGTTCGCCTATCTCCTCACTCTTGATGGGATTGAATACTGAGTCTTTCCTAACTCAGCGATCTCTCCTACCGCGCTGGCTAACTCGTCTATCTCTTCGTCTGTAGTGTAGAAGTGTATTCCGAGGCGGACGACCTTTGTCTCTCTGAAGTTCCTAGCCCCAACGATGATTCTTCCGATCTGGTCAAGGAGCGCCGAGACGTCTGAAGAATCCTTTCCCTCGACGTTGAAAGATAGAATGCCAGCTCTCCTCTCCCATTCACGCGGGGTAAATATGTTCACGCCCGAGATTTTCGCTAGCCTCTCGGCCGCTCGATTCGTAAGTGATTCTACCCTCGATTCGACTTCTGCCATTGCGAAGCTATCGAGGAAAGAGGCTGCGGATCTAAGTCCGATTATACCCGAGAAGTTTGGGGTTCCGGGCTCAAATCTACTGCACCCCTTGGCGAGCGTGTATTGAAGACTTTGCGGGAAATCATGTTTCGCCGTCGAGTTCCAGCCGAGCATCGTTGGGCTGAGGTCTTCCAGAACCTCAGCTCTGCAGAAGAGTATCCCTGTGCCGAGGGGACCCATGAGCCACTTGTGACCTGTCGCAGCCATGAAATCGCACTTCAGTTCTTTCGAATCAACTCTCAAGCATCCAAGGGACTGAGCTGCGTCAACCATCAGCAGCGCGTCTCTCTCATGGACTATCTTGGCGATTTCTTTGATCGGGAGCCTCGCACCTGACGAATAAGCGACGTGTGAGAGTGATACGATCTTGGTCTTGGGATCTATTAGCTCTGAGATCTGCTGTGGCTCGATCATACCGTTCCGATTAGCTCTTGCGACCTTAACTTCAAGTTTCTGTCTTCGGGCGATGTTGATCCATGGAAGTGCTCCTGATGAGTGCTCGATGTCTGAAATAACGATGTTCTCTCCTTCTTTCCAGCCGAGTCCCTGTGCGACGATGTTGATGCTTGTTGTAGCGTTCTCCGTGAAGGCCACCTCATCTGGGGTAGCGTTGAAGAACTTGGCGATGAATTCCCTAGTTTCTTCACGTTCTCGGAAGCATCTTCTTGAGAAGGCGGTGCTCATTCCCTCCAGAGACCGCTGCACTTGGTGCCGATTCATCTCCTCTACCGCGCGGGTAGGAATAGGGCCGAACCACGCATTGTCCAAGTAGATGTAGGATTTCGTGATCGGAAGTTCCTCGCGGGCGTCGATGAGATCCAAGATTCCTCGCGAAGTTGATTGTAGTTGCGGCTATTAGAGCCTGGCTGGATAGCCAGAATGGTTCGTCGGAATGATCGTCGCTGGTGCACGTGCTGCAAAGGGATTCTTGGCTAAGTTGAGGTAACGCCCTCGATCTCCAGATTCGAGGGCATCGTTGATCCCCCTTTCCGCACGTGCACGAATACTAATGGAATGGATAGAAAGGGAACTAGTGCCGCAGAAAGAAACATGATTGTGAAATCCATGAACTGCAATATAAGGCCCAATATCACCGATCCTAGAGCTATTCCAAGGTCGAAGCCCGACATGAATGTACCCATCGCTGCGCCTCTTTCATTAGGGCCAACAAGGTCGACTGTGAGCGCCATCAGAGTTGGATACGCCGCTCCAAATCCCAGTCCATAGATGACCGCTGCGACCAAAAGTAGGGGTAACTGATATGGCAGCGATATGGTGAGAAGCCCAATCATCGCCAAGATCACTCCTGGCAGGATGACCGCCCCCCTCCCATATCTATCTGAAAGCGTCCCGGCAATCGGCCTCATCAGGATAACCGAGATAGCGTAGACTGTGAAGAAGAGCCCTATGTTCGGTATCGACTGCATCTGGGCATAGAGCGGAAGGTATGTTATGATGCCTCCGTAGCTGAAGGAGTTTCGCGTGAAGATGCTCACAAGTGTTGATCCTCGATTATTGGTTCAAACGTCAACCTTCGACGGAAGTATTTTTTTGGCTTCTGAACGATTCCTCCAGGACAGGCACGTTTCTGGCTTCATTTCAAATAGCCGTGTTCCATCGAGAGCTAATGACCGCGCGCCAAGTCGGCGACTGGGAAGAATCCTTACAGATCCTACTTTGATCTTGCTTATCGAGGCATCCAGCTTACTGGATAAAAGATGGAGTAGCTTACGCTGAGTCTATGCTGCTTTACTCATACCTGACCTTGTAGGGCTTGCAGTCGCTTCACGATGTTGGGGTGCGTTGAGAGCAGCTCAACCACTCTGTCGGCTGTCGTAATCTTCCTAGACAGGATTTCGCGCACGAGTTGCTGGTCAGTTCCAAACATCCTTGTTCGCGCCAGCTCAACTGCATCTTTTTCAGCCCTGTCTGGGTCGTCGATGAAGAGAGACTTGAAACTATTCAGACTCCCCAGATTTCGTTGGCTATGCTTGAGTCGGCCTGTAGAAGCCACGATCTTGGCCAGCGCTTCAGAAAGCTTCCGTGCCCCATCGCCAACCGTCGCAACACTGTTCTGGTCAGCATAGTATTCACGTAGCCTACTCAATCCGAGCACGAATAGCGTGAGAACCCAATATATCGCCATAGATGCCAGACCTATGACCGCCAATCCAGAACCTCCCTGTTGTCTCTGTCTTCCGCCGCCGTACCAAGAGGACAGCATCATCGAGTAACCGATGTAGTAGAAGATGGCAGGGAGTACGGAGGCAAACATCATTATCTGCACATCCCGATGCCTCAGATGGCCTAGTTCATGGCCTATTACGGCCTCGACCTCTTCGTCCTCAAGCTCTTTCAGCAGCCCAGTCGTAACCGCCACTCGACTCCCGCCGATTGGAGAACCGTAGGCAAAGGCATTCGGGACAGGTATGTCGGCCAACATGACTTTCGGCGTCTTCAGGCCCGACTTTCGGCTCAGATCTTCCACCATACTGCGCAGTTTGGGGCTCTCAGAACTGGAGGCTTCCCGCACCCTGTACAGTGTATCGATCAGATATGGTGCAATGAGCCATTGTAGGACATTGAAGGCGAGGACCATCAGGATCAACGAGACGATATCGAAGGCGCCTATCAGGTTTAGTATGACGGTAAAGAACAGCGTGGAGACGGCTATGATGAATCCTAGAGTGCCGATCATTGACAGACGAAGTTTGAGAAAGCTCATGCAACGACCCTCCATTTTCCACACAACGAAACGCGTTATTTAAGTATAGTTCCTTACAAGAATTCGAAGTACAGTTGTCTGTTTTAGCTCCAGACGGAGTGCGCTCCATCAAGAGCTTCTCACGCGCACGTCATTCTGGCAGGTGTTAACGGAATTGACCACGTGGCACAAAGAGAGAACCGAGAGTGAACTGGTTGGCCTGAGTAGGTAACCAAGTCCATTTCGAGGTGGAGAGATGCGTAATCTGCTGGCTTTGACATCTTCAGGTAAGGCAGTCTTGTTGTCTTCTGCTAGACGAAGAAGAGCCTCGGCTCCTTGAGTTTTGTTATGCCTTGGAGATACTCGATAGTCAAGATCGGATCAGTCACATCTTTCTCGCAACCGCACCCTAGGCATTTCACCTTTATAGAGATAGGCGTCACCGTCTCTTCCTCATACCTCAGAACAAACGGGTCTCCGGGCTGAGGAACGACGACTTTCTGCGGCTGACCTACTTCGAAGTGCTGTTCTTTCAAGTATTCCAGATAGCTCTTTATTTGCTTCCCACACTTCGAGCAGACTATCCTACGAGTGAGCCTCGGATTTCTGTCAAAGGTTCCCTTCTTGGCCTCGCGGGAGATCTCCTCTGACATACTTGATTGTATGGTAATGCCTTCTAAGAAAGCTTTCCTAGCCGCCAGAGATCAGCGCCGGACTGGTATATGCATGTCTGGCTGCGCCATCGCCGATTGTCAGGCAAATATCACAAGAGATGATGATCACCCTCCCGCGTCAAAAGAAGACCATCGAGATCTTTACGCCGTTCTTAACCTCTCGGCGGAAGTAATGCCGCCTTTTCCACTTATTGAAAGCCTTATTAGCAGAGGGGAGAACGAATCTTGAAAACAGAATGGCCACTCATGAATACGGGCCCGAGATCAGGCGCAGGACAACTCGCTCTCCCCGAATTTTGCTCGTGACCCTGACCGTGCTTGTTGCATTCGTATTATGGACAACTGCCGGAAGCACCGTGAATGTCTGGCTGAATATACAGGAGTTTGGAGAACTGTTTCTCCGCCCATTCTACTTCTGGCTTTATGGAGGGCTTATCCTCGCTGCAGTCGCCTTGGCTAGGATAGATGTGAGGAACAGGAGATCACTCACCTTCTGGTTTGGCCGTCTCGCTGCGAGCATTGTTCGCGAACGGGGTCGCCTAGAAGCGGTTCCAAGAGATTACGTGAGCTTCGACTCGTACAAGATGTCTTGGAGCAACTTTGCCGCGTGGCAGGCGACAAAGGTGCTGATAGGAATTCTGGTCTTTAAGGACCTCTTCTTTGGAATGGCTGTCTATGCCACTCTGCAAGGTTGGGACGCTTCCCTCGGTTCCATTCTCAGGGTATTGGGTCTCCCCTTCATCACTCCGCCGCTGGATATGTCCTACGTGAATTCGAATGTGATCCCTGCCATGCCTGCTCTGACACTTATTTTGGGGCCAGTCCTAGTGGCGATGGCGATTCGACTCATCGTCTTGGTCGGAGCTACCCAGATTGCCCGAATCGTGACACCAACCGCGGCAGAGTTGAGAGGCGAGCCCCATCAGGCTGGGTGGCGAATTGCCGTCGTTTGGGGTCTGGCCGCCATGGCGTGCCTTCTGGCTGTTTTCTACGTCTCCTTCCCCTCGTTCATCGATTACAACACTAGATACATAATGCTCGGGTTGGCCTCGGCGGGCGTATGTTTCCTTTTCTTGGCTGTCTGGGATCGCATAAAGAGTGCAGCAAAGGCAACGGAGTTTTTCACCCGCCGTAGGTTGCGGAATCGGATGTTGCCGATTGCCGTCATAGGGCTGGTCGCTCTTTCCGTTGTTTTGATCAATAACAGCACAGCTGACGCGAGAAAGATCGAGTGGTTAGGGCCCTACACCACCCAGCAAATCGCGGTGAATCGATATCTGGCTGAACTTGATAGAGTCAGAGAAATGCCCTACAACTTCAGCCTAGTTCAAACCCCGAGAGAGCAGATCCCCGCGTACGTGGCAAGTCACAGGGAACTTCTCTCTTCGGTAAGGCTCTGGGACTGGGAAGCTGGATTCGCGAAACTGAAGCCTGAGATCGGCCTCATTCCATATGTCGATTTTGAAGACTCGGACATAGTGAGGTTCGGCGGGCATCTATATTGGGCCGCCTCCATGAAGCCTATCCTGCCACAGACAGTGAGGCAGGAAGACAAGTGGTATGCTACGCACATGGTCTACACGCACGTGCCGACAGGATTCTACCTCCTAGACGCCCAAGAAGGAAGAGTCGTAGATGCTGGAAGCATCTTCAAACAAAGGCGCATCTACTACGGAGGGGGAGGACTCTTCTCTGAAGCATGGGTCGCATACCCAGTCGGCCGTGAACAGAGCGACGAGCTTGGCGGCTATCACTATGACGGGGCGGGCGGAGTGACCGCGTCTCCTCCGCTTAGCTGGATATATGAGTTCAACTTCTTCTTGGCCTTCCGTGATCGTGAGGTGCGTCTTCTGCGGTACAGAGATGTCTACGATCGAATGGAACTGCTCTTCCCGTACTTTCAGTACAAGTTCGATGACGGGTGGGTAGACATGTTCCCAGTTACCGACGGTCAGCGCACGTACTACATGATGCCTCTGATAGTTCAGTTGGAGACCTCTTACAGGGCGCCTCTCATTAGAGGTCCAAGCATCTGCAGCGTGCCTTGGAGCAGAGGCAACCCCTTCATGAGGCTTGCAGGATATGCTCTCATCGACATATATGACGGTTCCATTCGCCTCCTCATGACGGGAGATGACTACTTCACAGAACTGTTCAACACTGTCTATAGCGACTACGTGGTCACAGAGATTCCGAAGTGGTTGAATAACCAGACAAGATATCCGGCCGAGCTCTTCGAGTGGCGGGTTGGTATGTACAACTTTTATCACGTGACCGACCCTGCCACATTTATCGTGGCTAGGGAGTTCTATGAAGTTCCGGAAGGCTTGGAGACATACTACATAATGGCCGAGCCGCCCGAATTCGACGGAACGGAGTTCGTCGGGCTGCTTTCATTGGAGCTCAGCGGGTCCAAAGGCCGAAACTTGGCAGGTTACATGGTTGTCAGGAACAACTATCCAAAGTTGGGAGAGATGATCTACTACAAGGTGCCTCTAGAGTCAGAGACAAAGCTTCTTGGCCCCACAGGAACCATTGAAGCTCTGGAGAAGAACGCAGAATTCGCTTACATGAGAACTCTCCTTCGAACACCAAGAGTCGGAGACAACATCCTCTACAGAGTTGGTGATCACGATGTCTACTTCATTCCCGTCTATACCGCTGGTGCCGGTGGGGTGGTCACTGAGATGGGAACGGTCGCGTGCGTAGGCGCAGCATTTACTGGGCAGTATTACGTTGGATTGGGAAGATCGGCCGAGGAGGCCTTCAAATCATATCTGACTCAGTTGGCCGGAGGCACAGGTCCCCCTCCCCCTCCAGGGCCCGAAAAGACGTTGGAAGAGCTTGTGCAGGAAGCGAATGCGACTCTTCAAGAATATCTAAACCTTTGGAGCCAAGGAAAGTATGAAGAAGCTGGTCGGCGTCTGGAGGAGTTCCTGAAACTCTGGAGACAGATAAACGAGCTCATAGCAGAACAGGGTGAGGGCGGTGAGAAGGTACCCGGCTAGAGAGACTATGGACGAGGCGTCCCTATTCATCCTGATCATAGGAGTCGCCTTGGCCGGAATAATTCTCGGTTTGCTTGTAAGATTTGAAAGAGGCATAGTCGGATTACTGGTTGCAGGTGTAGCTATCGGCCTCTTGGCTTATTGGCTGATGGAGATAAGAAAGGCGGCAGGAGGAGAGATTAAGGTCGAAATAGCGAGGCAGGCAGGTCCGTCCAGAAAACCAGTGGAACCGAGGCTTCCCCAAGCTCAAAAACCAGAAGGATGGACGTACGACCTGATAGACGAGGGAGAACAGATGACTTTGATCGCAGAAGTTCCATCCCCGACGGAGAAGATAAAGGTGACTCAGTCCGAGCGGATGTTGCAGATAGTCAGTGGACAGGACTTCGACCAAGTCGTGGAACTCCCTGAGAACGCAGAAGTACTGAAGGCTACTTACAAGAATAGAGTGCTACAGATAATACTCAGGAAGACGCTGATGCGAGGCCCTAGAGAGACGCCACTCTGAGGCCATGTCTTATCCACACCCTTCACATCCCACTACTCCTACGATCATTTGATCACCATCCTTAGGTCAAGCAGAGAGCATTGGCCGAAAAAGTCATAAGAGAACGTATCACTGAATTTTGAGGAATCACGGACGTTTATTTGAAACGTAGTCCGGGCGTCTGGAGAGTTTGATTTGACGAGCAGTAATCAAGTGAAGTTGAAAGCTAAGGACCTAGGGCTTCATCTGGTCGGGATCACCAAGGCAGAGAACGTCAGAGAAACGTATGTTGACCAGCGGTCACCGTCTGTGCCAAGCTGGGTCGACTCAGTAATCGTATTGGGCTTGCACCTTTGGGACGAGTTGATGGACGCCAACATCAACAGAGAGACTCCCCAAGAGGTTGAGTACTTCGAAGTCTACGAAGAGATTCTTCAGAACCGAGCTAGGATGCTCTGCGAGTATCTCAGAGAAGAAGGCAGCCGAGCAGAGGTAAACCAATACCAGATCTCGTTGAAGAAAGCGGCCGAGCAGAGTGGTTTGGGTATCTATGGAAAGAGCGGGCTGATACTCAATCCCGTATTTGGGGCGGATGTGCGTCTTACAGCAGTCATGACAGATGCAAGACTTGAAGCGGATAAGCCCTTCGACAAGGATCTATGTGGAGCCTGCGAGGCATGCATCA
Organism: uncultured Candidatus Bathyarchaeia archaeon; assembly: GCA_964460055.1. GTDB lineage: Archaea > Thermoproteota > Bathyarchaeia > RBG-16-48-13 > CAYWPD01 > CAYWPD01. The sequence continues at coordinate 16,382 of CAYWPD010000021.1, read as the reverse complement.
GAGCATGTCCGCTCCAAGCAATAGTGGCACCATTTATGGTTGATAGACTCAGATGCATAAACGCGATCCCCCCACCCACACCAAAGGGGATCCCTCAGGAGACTTACAAAGCTGCTGAAAAGATTATGAAGTATCCGAGCAGGCATTCTGTGATAGGATGCAACATCTGTGTTGATGTATGTCCGATAGGCAAATGAGAGGTCCTCTGCTCCATCTGTCGGTTCTGCTCACCAGGCAGTGTTGAAGACGCTCTCGCAGAATAGCGCAAAGACTAATATCCCTAGGAGCTTCGGAACCTCCTATGTGTGTGGAGTGACACTTGAGCAGCGCGCCCTCAGATGATGAGAAAATCGGTGAGGCTTGGAGACAGATCTCAGACAAAGTGTCAATTGGAAAAGAGGAGTTTCTGCGCAGAGTTCATGAGCTGCACGAGAGGCTTAAGAAATCCATACCTCTTGAGGCGGCCGCATACATAGTCGCCAAAGAACTTCGCATAGAGATGCCCGCACTCCTGCCAACGGTGCGTGGCAGAATCTTAGAATCCGGCACCATCAGAAAGTCCAAACGCGACCAAACTCCCTACTGCCTCTTCACGTTAGTCAACGAGAGGGAGAGAATCTTGGGAGTAGCCTTCGGAGAGGAGAAGATCGGAGAGGTCAAGAGGCTTGACGATGTGCCCGTCGAGATAACAAACTTCTCACTCGTCAGAACCAAGCCAAAGGAGAGCATGGTTAGGGTCACGGGCTCCACGAACATCAAAGTGCTCGACGAAAAGGTAATGCCTCCCATAGAAGAGATGAAAGCTGCCATGGCCGGATCTCTGGGCGAGATGATGAAGAGCGGAAGGACCTTCGTGACGTCTGCGATAGTCGCCGATGAGGAATCAAGGGAATATCAAGCGTGTCCTGAGTGCAGTAGAGCGGTCAACTATGTTTCACCCGATTGGATCTGCCAAATTCACGGAAAGATTGAACCCAGAAAGAGTGTCATAAATCATCTGAAGTTGGCAGACAAATCCGGCATGTACCCGGCGGTGTACTTCGGCGAACTCTGCGAAGGTCTATTCAAGAAGATGGTCACCCTCAAGGGGTTTATGCTCCAAGGCGAGCTGCAGATAGGAAAGATATACGAAGTACTGGAAATTTAGTCGGCCAGGCATCAGAAAGTAGATCAGATTCGCCACGGTCTGGTGGCGAGTTCCGTGCCGTGCCTCAAGGATCTAGTCAGAGTTCGGTCCTCAGTTTTTCGTACTCCTCTTTCTCCATGTGAAATGTGTGCTCTTCCCCGGGGAAGCGTCGGGCTTGAACATCCTCTTTGAATCTGGTCATAGCTGAAATTATCTGTTCTGAGAGGTCGACGTACTTCTTAGCGAAGGGAGGGGTGTATCGCTGGAACAGTCCTAGTACATCATACGCCAAGAGCACTTGGCCATCACAGTCTATGCCCGACCCTATTCCAATGAGTGGCACTGACAGCGTCTCCTTCAAGATCTTCGCCACTTCCGCGGTAACAAGCTCTGTTGTCACGGCGAACACACCTGCTTTTTCGAGTGCGATGGCGTCGTCAACCACTTTTTTGGCCGTCTCGGCGGTTCTTCCCTGAACTCTGTGTCCGCCGAGAGCCGTGGCGGTCTGAGGTGTCAAGCCGATGTGAGCCATTACTGGAATCCCCGCGTCTACGATCGCTTTGACGGTGGGAGCGAACTCGCTTCCGCCCTCAAGCTTGACTGAATCAACTCCGCCGAGTTTCACAAGCCTGCCCGCGTTTCTCACGGCTTGCTTTGGGCTTATGTGGTAAGACATGAATGGTAGATCTCCGACAACCATGCAACGCTTGACAGCTCGCGTGACAGCCCTGCAGAAGTGAATCATCTCTCTCATTGTCACAGGGGTTGTGTTCTCATACCCCAGTACCATCATTCCGCCCGAATCACCTACGAGTATCACATCTATCCCGGATTTGTCGATTAGTGAGGCCATGGGGTAATCGTAGGCGACGGTCATCGTGATGATCTCTCCGCGCTCCTTCATCTTGATCAGATCATATGGGTAGATCTTCTTGCGGCTTTCGCTCATGTCGAAGCACTCCTGGCGAGTAGGTATAGAGAGTGTAGTCACTGGATAAGAGTTCTACTCGGCAATATGGCGCCGGAAATCTTTCGATCCGATTGGGTTGGAAGAGGCCCGGTTTCCCCTTCAATTATGGCTACGTCGGTAGATAATTCGAGATCCGTGATGCGTCCAGTGCTTCTTGAAGATCATCTTCGGCGTGTGTCTGTGTCCTTCTCCATTAGCTCTCTTGTCTGGTTCGCACAAGGTTGCGTGGTGTGAAACAGAGAAAAAGTGGGGTACTATGCGAGACTATACTCTCTTCTGTGCGATCACGGTCTTCGTCTCGGAAACGTACCAGCGGACTTGATCCTTGAAGGTCGGCCACCAGTTCAGGAACTCATCGCTGCTATCTGACTCAATCAGGAAGAGGCCGTTGTATTCTGTTCCCCAAGCGTGTGTGTATTCTCCGACCAGCCGGATGCCGCTTGGCCAAGTCTTCTTGAACTTTTCCCAGCTTTTGCGAGCTTTCTCAGCATCTTCCTTGGACATCTCGCATAGACGGTAGAAGACTAGGAAAGCCCATGTCAAGAATGCTCGCCAATAGATAGTCCGGTAATCTCATCCTAAATAAATGTTCGATCACGACAAAGGCGCGATTGAAGCAAAATACAATCTGTTTGACAACATCAATCTTGAGGAGAGCGTCTTGCCATCGAGAGGTCATGGAAGGATCCGACATGAACAGCCCGCAGAATGCCGAGTCTACAGATGATGCGAGCAATGCCAGCGATGGCGGCAATTCTTCGCAGCCACTATCTATCGAGACATTTGAAGGAAATCCACAAGACGATTGCAGAGGATGGCGTGCCAGTAAAGGGCTATTTGCATTGGCCACTACTGGACAATTTTGAGTGAGCTGTGGGCTTCAAGATGAGGTTCGGACTTTACAAGGTGGATCAGCGAACCAAAGAGAGGACACCAACAAGGGCAGCATCCCTTGTACGGAGGAATCGCAACGACCAACAGATTGCCGAAATAGGCTGCCTGTTGAAACCACATTCCTCCCGAGGTCAACTACTACTCCAGTACTCTGGTGGGCCTTTGGTACGATCGTTGGCGATCCCTGCAAACGTGCATACTCCGCTCCTCTTCTGTACACCCGAACCACAAGTGGCAACGCTACGATGAGATATGCGAAGTGGACAATGAGTCTCAGCCATTCAGCTTGGACTGTATATCCGAAAATGACCGCGAACACGGAACCGATGATCCCTTTGTGGTGAAATGGGCTGTCACTCGGGATGTTCAGGACGTACGCAGGCTGGCCGAGCCAGCCTAAATCAACTCCGGAGAGCTCAGAGTACTCGATCAGTTCATGTACTCCGTAACCCGACAATCCACCAGCCAGAAGGATGAGAAGTATGCTAGTTAAGTAGAAAAACCGTCGGATGTTGATCCTCATGCCAGCAGCAAAGATCGCATACGCTGTTGCAAGCGATGAGGCCGTTCCAAGCAATATTCCACCAATGGTGCCTGGGAGATCCGTCATAGTGAAAGGCGTCAGAAAGAGAACGGTCTCCAATCCTTCGCGGAATACTGCCACAAATAAGAAAGAGGTTAGGCCGATGGTAGCCCCACGCGTGGCCATTGCTTCTATCTGCTGCTCAACCTGAGCCTTGAGAGTTGCACGTCGTTGGGCCATCCAATAAATCATTGAAGACAGAACTGCAACTGCAATGAGGGCAGCCGTTCCCTCGAACAGCACCTGAGCCGACTCCGATAATGCTCCGTAAAATAGCCAAATTGTGACTCCAACCAGCAGACTCAGGGCAGTTGCCGCTGACAAACCATACAAAATGTAGCGAATAAGTGATCTTCTTCCTGTCCGTGCGAGGTAAGCAAGCACGATTGAGGTGATCAGGGAGGCTTCCAGAACCTCTCTGAAGACAATGAGGTACTGGCCCAACATTTCTGCCATCACGACAGGAATTCCATGTGTTTGAGAAGCATCTCGTCCATCTTAAACGAGAGTCTGTGGGCAATTGGAGCTTCTCTCAAGGGCTGAAAGGCCCATGCTTTGCGTCGCATTGGTCTCTATCTCGATCCGCCGTAAGCGTACCAAATCTAGCGTAACTCACCCTCGTATCATTTTCACCATGGGCTACGACACCGGCAAGATCGAATCGCCTTCTAGATTTTCGGATAAGTCTAATGTGCATGAGGCTGGTGAGGCTGGCTGAGTTTCTCGGTCTTGGATCGATCCGTTGGCCCTGTGGCCTAACTCAGCGTCCTTTCTCTTCCTCGAGAACTTTGATTAGCAGGGCCGGACGTGATTATGCGTTAAGGAGCGGAGTATCAGTGATTGTAGCAGTTCTGAAAGAGATGAAAAGCGGAGAGGATAGGGTCGCACTTACGCCAGAGGCGGTCAATGTTCTTGTTGAAGATGGTCACGCCGTTCTCATCGAGAAAGGAGCTGGAAGAGGTAGCGGAGTCACCGACGACGACTACAGGAATGTCGGAGCCGAAATCGTTGAAGGCCATGAGGCGCTATTCAGCTCATCAGACCTGCTCACGAAGGTCAAAGAGATAGTTCCAGAGGAGTATGGTCTCCTCAAGGAAGGAAGAATACTCTTTTCCTATCTACACCTGACAGAAGGCGTCTTCGGAGCAAAGCGGATGATGGCGGAGGCACTTCTCCGCAGCGGAGTTGTCGCCTTTTCCTATGAGACTGTGCAGCTGGATGATGGATCGCGGCCGCTCCTCGCGCCGATGAGCGAGATGGCTGGTCACATGGGTGTGATCGTGGGGGCCCACCTTCTGCAGAAACCATTTCTGGGGAAGGGCGTGATGCTGGGCAGGATGGCTGGATGCAGGCCTGCTGAGGTCGTTGTTATTGGAGGAGGTTCCGTGGGGGCCGCGGCGGCCAAGGCTGCGATTGGTTTAGGCGCGAACGTTACCGTTTTAGATATCAATGTGGCGCGTCTCAAAAAGCTGCAGGAGATGTTTGGCAATGGGGTGACGGCTCTCCACTCAAACAGACAGAACGTCGAACGATTCGTGTCGAGAGCGGATGTCGTTGTCAATGCTGTCTTCTACACACCCACAGTACAGAGAGGACACATCGTGACCAAAGAGATGGTCATGCATATGGAGCCGGGTTCCGTGATCGTAGATGTCGGATGCGATGAAGAGGGTGCTATTGAGACATGCAGGCCGACCACTCATGAGAACCCGACCTACGTTGTGGAGGGTGTGGTTCACTACTGCGTTCCGAACATTCCAGGTGCTGTGCCTCGGACAGCTTCGTATGCACTCTCCGGCACAATTCTGCCATATGTAAGAGCGGTTGCAAAGAAAGGGTGGATTAGAGCGATCGAGGAAGACAAGTCGCTGCTTAGGGGGCTGAACTCCGCTCATGGAAGGATGGTGCACAAAGAAGCCGCTGAGTGCCAAGGGTTAGAGTGGTATTCACTGGAGAAGCTGCTGAGCGAGTTGAGGACAAAGGGCAGATCGGTCCTCTGAACGGGGCCTGCTAGAAGGTCGTTTTTCCAGGCCGGTCGGATGACGTACCCGGTCTAGGATTCGAACACTTTGTTTCAAGACAAGGATGACCAAACGGTACTGAGTCACATTTTCACGGTCCGGCCGTCCCCGAAAACGCTGAAATAGATGGCATATGCAACTCACTGTCCTAAACCAAGGCCGGGAGATCGCGATTGAAGATAGATGTTCATAGCCACTACTACCCGCAGGAGTATATTCAGCACCTCAAGAAGCGTAAGGCCGTCCCGATGTTGGCGACGGACAGCCAAGGAAGGACGATAATACACTACAAGGGCGACTACAACATAGTTGCGAGAGGGCATGTCGACCCAGAAGAACGAGTCAAAGACATGAGGAGAGCACGAATAGACATGCAGGTTCTCACGCTGACCACTCCAGGAACAGAAAGCGTTCCACCTGACGAGTCTGTTCAATTGGCAAAGGTGACTAATGACGGTTTCTCGAGAGTTGTGGGGAAGTATCCTGACAATTTCACGGCGCTCGCAACGTTGCCGATGCTGGATCCTGAAGCCGCGGTTGAGGAGCTCCGCAGAGCGGTCAAAGAACTCGGGCTTAGGGGTGCCTGCATTTTCTCGAATATTGCCGGGAAGACGCTTGACTCAAGGGAGTACTGGCCGGTCTATGCTGAGGCCGAGAGACTGAGTGTACCAGTCTTAATACATCCCACAACGCCGATCTCGGCTGAGCCTGTTATGGACTACAGACTCGTGGCTATCCTTGGATTCACCTTCGATACGAGCATCGCTGCCACAAGGATGATTTTCAGCGGTCTCTTCGAGAAGCATCCGAGCTTCAACTTGGTTCTCGCTCATCTGGGAGGAACCCTACCATATCTGGCTGAGAGAATAGACAACGGGTACCGGGCCTATCCAGAGTGTAAAATGAACATAACGAAGCCTCCGAGCCACTACCTCAAGAGGATGTACTATGACACTGTCTCATTCCACAGGCCAGCCTTGGAGTGCGCCCACAGCTTCTTAGGCCCAAGACAACTAATGATGGGTAGCGATTATCCGCATCAGATAGGAGATCTTGAGAGGGCAGTCACGAGCATCGAACAACTCGATATCCAAGAGAAGGATTCGATCCTCGGAGAGAACGCTATTAGACTCCTCCACCTGTAGGACACAACGAACGACCCGATCTCACTTTGCCTCGGTGGAGGTGCTGGAATACTCGGTTATCTGCCTCTGTTCCTCCTCCCTACTGGTGAATTTTGAGACCTTGACTCCCACCCTTCTTATGTCGAGCTCGGATCCCTTCAGGAGTTCTTCGAAGAGTGTTTTCGAGACTTTCTTAATCACATCGATCTCATCCGTGTAGTTGTCGAGGGTATGGGATCTGCTGCGGATACTTAGATCCTTCATGACAGCAGCGATGCTGACAGACCTGAATACGAGCCCGCTCTGTACGAGTCTGGTGTGGATCTCCTCGCAGAGTTGGTTAGTTTTCTCGACGATGGAATCCATGTTGCGCGTGTCTTCTTTGAGCGTTGAGATCCTGCTTATGGACTCGGCTTCACTCCTCTCTTGAACTGGATCGTCGTCAACGCCCATTGATGCTCTGCGGAAATAGCCTCCAAGGCTTTTTCCGAAGATTTCTGTCAGTCCTTGAACATCGTATCGTGCCAGTTCTCCTATCATTTGTACACCGAGGATCCGCAGCTTCTGCTCAGTCTTTGCCCCGACTCCAAGTAGTCGTCTGACAGGAAGTGGAGACAGAAAGTTCTCCACCTGTTCTGGGTTGACGATTGTCAGCCCATCGGGCTTCTGGGCATCGACGGCAATCTTGGCAACGAGCTTGTTGGGACCGACGCCTATCGTACACGAGGGTCCTTGTTGCCTCTTGACTTCGTCCTTCATCGCTTTAGCTACCTTCCTAGCTTCCTCGAAGTTGCCACCCGTTCGCTGACTGATGTCCAAGTAGGCTTCATCAATGCCTGCCTGTTCAAAATGATCGGCAAAACTTCTCAGGATCGCCATCGTTGTCTCTGAGACTTCCTCGTACAACTCGCGGTTGACTGGTAGAAACACTGCATCGCTGTTCTGCAGCTTCTTCTTGGCGAGGTATATCGGCATCCCCGACTTTACTCCGTACCTTCGGGCAAGGTAGTTCGCGGTGCTTACCGCTCCACTCTCTTCCGTACGGCCGGAGTACACGCAGACGACTACTGGCTTATCTCTCAGTGAGGGATTTCTCATCTCCTCGCACTGCGCGAAGAAGTAGTCGAAGTCGACGCACATCACAACTCTAGTCTGCAAAGGTCGGTCCTCCGCGTTGAACCCATACACAACGCCTCAAACCTTTGAGGGCTTCGAACAGGACTAGTTCAACCGAGATTTGCATATCGATTCTGCTGCTCGCAACCTAACAACTTTGAACGAAGTGAAGCCTTTTGATACCGGCCGAAGACATAGATGATACTCCAAAGGAGGAGAACTGGACATTGAAGACAGAAGAGAATCTAAGAGCTGCTTTTGCCGGAGAATCACAAGCCAACAGAAGATACCTCGCCTTCAGCAAGAAGGCTGTAGATGAGGGATATCCGCAGATAGCAAAGCTCTTCCGGGCAGCAGCCGATTCCGAAACGGTACACGCACTCAGCCATCTGAGAGTGCTAAAGGGCGTCAAGACGACTCACGAGAATCTGCAAGAAGCTCTCATGGGCGAGACATACGAATTCGAGAAGATGTATTCCGAGTTCATTGAAGCAGCCAACAAAGAGGGACGCAAGGACGCGATCGTGACCTTCAGGAACGCCTCTGAGGCGGAGAAGGGACACGCCAAGTACTATCAGAAGGCTATCGAAGTGCTGAAGACGGCAAAGGATCTAGCGTCTGCAGATTACTTTGTCTGCCAAGTCTGCGGCCACACCGCAGAGAGCGAGGCGCCTGAAAGTTGCCCTGTCTGCGGCTCACCTAAGAAGATGTTTAAGAAAATAGAGTAGGTCATCAACTCTTTCTCCTTTTTTGGGTGCTAAAACAGCAACCGATACGATGAACGCGAATGTCTTTGACTGCAGGTTGAAACTGGGGAAGCGATGGTGGATCAGAAAGAGATTGTTCTTAGGCATCTCAGAGATGAGGACATCATCGACCTAGCCAAAGAACTCGTCAAGATTCCGAGCTTCACCACGAAGGAGACACCAGCTGCTAGATTTCTCGCAGACTACATGAAAAAGCACGGAATAGAGACCGAGTTCCAAGAGGTTGAGAAGGATCGGCTCCAAGTGATAGGAAGAATGAGTGGTGCTGGAAAAGGTCGCAGTCTGATGCTGAACGGACACATAGACATTGATCCAATCAAGGAGGCTTGGCACGGAGACCCCTTCACACCGCTCATCGAAGGAAACCGACTCTACGGTGCAGGCATACATAACATGAAGAGCGGATTAGCCGCGATGGTTTCAGCGGCCGTCGCAATCAGGAGAGCCGGGATCAAGCTCAAAGGTGACCTCCTAATCGCATGCGTTGTCGGAGAACTTCAAGGAGGTCTTGGAACTAGGCACCTTCTAAAGAGAGGCGTAAAGACGGACATGGCAGTGGTGCCGGAGCCTTACAGCGTCAGAAACATTGTCACGAAGAGCGCAGGAGTCGCCGAGATGGCGATAAACACTGTAGGTCGGTCCGAGCACATAAGCAGAAAACAGGAAGGCATAGACGCGATTGAGAAAATGATCAAGGTAATTGGTGCTCTCGACAACACGACCTTCAGCGGAAGACGAGACCCTGATCTCCCGGACCTTCCAAGACTCTTGGTCGGGTCAATTATCGGCGGGAGGAGCAGGGAACATGATTTGGCAGGCCCGTATAATGTCTCAGACTTCTGCACGATACTTGTCGATGTCAGGTATCCCCCAGGCATGACCCAAGAAGATGTGAAAAGAGATATCGGGCAAACCTTGCGGAGACTAGCCGAAGAAGACCCCCAACTGGTATTTGAGATCGAGATGCCACCACCAGCAAAGTTCCGGGCGTCACGTGTCGAGATGCCTCCGATGGATGTCAGCAAGGACGAGGAGATCGTACAGATTGTCAGGCGAAATCATAAGCTCGTTACGGGCCAGGACGTAGAGAGAGTCGGCGCTGTGCCACCATACTCTTACGCGGGAAACGATACAGCGCACCTGCAGAGGGCGGGAATTCGATGTTGCCTCTACGGGCCTAGAGGCGACCCGGAGGAGACTGAGATGCATGTTCGCATTGACGAGATGATCATCTGCAGCAAGGTGCTTGCCCTAACGGCAATAGACGTGTGCAACACCAAGGGATAGCAGACCGAAACAGTAACTTACACGTATCTTCGACTAGGTTTCTATAGAGGCTGTCTCAAGAGCTGCTAGGAAGTCGAGGGCGAACTGATGTGCCTTCCTCTCGCTTCCACGATGTTCTTTAACGTGAGTTCTCAAGTGATGGTACATTTCATGCAGGACCACGTAGGGATCAAAGAGAGCTCGCCGGTCTCGAACATAGATCGTCTCGTTCCGTGCGACGTAGCACCCCAGACTCTTTGAACGTCCCTTGGGTAGGCCTACGACGAGTTTTGGAGGCCTGACTCCGAATTCTTTACTCAGCAACTCAACCGCTCTCTCACCACTGCCTGAGAGGATCAACTGGACGATGGACGCCTTCGTCTTCAAATCCAAGAGCCGAACCACGTTCTGCGTTCCCAGTTCGCTGTTCTTCCGGATGCTTGCGGTTACGGAAGTCTTTGGAGTCTTCTATTTAGTGTGGGAGTGTATCAAAAGAGTCTTTCATGAAACTTCGCCTGACGGACCTAGCAGTCTGGAAAGGTTCCCAAGTCATGGATGAGTGGGGGGTTTAGGAGCTTCGATACGCTGTCACTGATTCAGACGAATCAGGTTTGACAAGTATCCTCAGCGGCGAGGCCAAGGCAAAGTTGAGGAAGGAACCCTCATGATCATTTAGAAAAAAGAACGCCTGAGCAAGAAGGAAAAACAGCCCAATCAAAGCCGCGATAAAGATTGATAGTACAAGAGCAGGAACGTTTCAATTTGACGAAGATCCTGCAGCCCAAATCTGGAGTATCGATGGGCGAAAGCCTCAGATACAACTGGCAGCGACGATTCTCAAGTTCAGGGTCAAACCGATGGAGACCTCTCACGATGCAAGATTAGGGCGCCGCAGCCTGCTCGCAGGCCCTGGCCTTGTGATAGCCACACTCTTCATCGGCAGAACAGCTCTAGACATGGAACACAACATGATCTACATATTCTTTCCAACTTTCGCCAAAGAGTTCCAAGTTCAACTCTGGCAGACAGGACTACTCGTTACAGTCTACTCCGCGGTGAACTTGGCGAGCCCAATTTTTGGCAGGATCTCAGACCGTATCGGGAGGAAGATCATGATGATCTTAGGGCTTGGAGTCTTCTGTGTTGCGGAGACGCTTTTCGTTCTGGCGGCGGATTGGACTTTGATTCTCAGCGGCAGGACCCTTGTCGGACTTTCCTCGGCGATCTTCACTCCAAGCCAGTCCGCCTACCTTGGAGATCAGTTCGAATACTCCAAACGCGCTCGAATTATGGGACTCGTCAGACTAGCCTTCCCTATCTCCGGAGTTCTCGCACCTGTCTTTGCAGGCTATTCTATCGAAAAACTGAGCTGGCGAATACCGTTCGCCACTATGGATGTCATAGCGCTCTTTGCGATCGTTCTGCTGACGCTGAAGCTTCCAGAAGGGTCAACGAAGGGCGCAGAAGCCTATCAGAACCAGAGTCTACCGAGCTTCAAGGAAGTAGTGACAAACCCAAGGGTGACACCATGTCTCATTGCATCGTTCCTGGCCATCTGGTCGATAGAAGGTTTCTGGATCTTCATGACCCCATGGATGAAGGATGTCTTTTCGCTCGGAGAGACGGTGATCGGTGTAATCTTCTCCTTGAGTTCGGTCGCCTCGGTGATGGGCACACTATTGGCAAGCTGGTATGCGGATCGGGCCGGAAAGAGGCGAAGCACATGGACTGGCCTCATCGTCTCAGCATTCCTAATGATGGCCGTACCCAACCTCGGGCATCAACTGTCACTCGCAGTGCTAGCCTTCATCCTGCTAGGAGTCACATTCGACTTTGCTATGACCGCTTGGCTTCCACTCCTCACAGAGCTGGTGCCAGAGGCCAGAGGAACGATGATGGCACTCAACTCCGCTGCAACTTCGCTTGGAGCCGCCTCGGGAGCCTTCGTCAACGGCTTCGTCTGGACCGCTCTAGGGTATCCCTCTGTGGGATTCATCTGCTTCATCGCCACGACTATCTCAGGGTTCATTATCAGTTACAAGGTCTCTGAGAGAATTCAGCTCTAGGCTACTCGCGAGGCTGCACAAACATTATCAACGCGATGAAAGGTTGTGAATCACTCCTGGCCCTTGGGAGTTGCGCGTTTGAATTCGTCTCCGTCGTTGCAGAAAGCCAGTCTACTCACGATATCGACGGCGCACTTCGTTAACCATGTCTTTCTCCAGATTCACCTCGCCCTCATACCGGTCTTCATCAACGAGTTTTCAATAAGTCTGGTCGCTGCTGGACTGATGGTCACTATACCTCTCATCTGCGAGACGGTAGGAACCATTCCGAGCGGTCTCCTCGCGGATAGAATGAAGCACATAGACCAAGTAGTAGTGAGTCTCTCGATAACCGCAGTAGCAGCGGCTCTCACATTCTTGGCACCAAACTTCTATGCCATAATAGCAACTCTCTCGCTGCTGACGGTCGCCACAACTCTCTACCACCCTCCCGCCTACAGTCTGACAGCGGAGATCTTTCCAAGGCAGCACAGGAGCAAGGCACTGGGAGTTCATGGAGCAGGAGGCACATTGGGATTCTCTCTCGGACCGATCTCTCTCGGTCTTCTCATAGTTGCAACAGGCTGGAGGTTCGTCTATCTCCTCTGGGTCGCACCCGTTGTCATGTGCATTGCACTCCTCCTCCGCTTGCGTGCTAGGACATCTCGCTCTGCCGAAGTTGCCACAGAACAGCAAGTATCGAGAAGAACGCAGGAGAGCGTCAGATCGGTCTTGACCGGCGCTTTCATTCTTCTCGTCGGGACATTCGGAATAAACGCGATGGGTAGACAGGTGATCTCGAGCCTGATGTCATCTTACTTGGTAATGGAGAGAGGAATTTCAGTAGCCACGGCCAGTGTCGTACTCGGACTGATCTCGGCTGCGGGACTCGTCGCCGCACCTCTTGGCGGCTTTCTCGGGGATAGATTCGGGGACAAACGGTGGTTAACCATCTCTTACCTAGGCACCTTTGGCACGCTTCTTGGCATGGCGTACGCGTCATCGCTTTCACAGATAGTCCTCCTCGTGCTTGTTTATGGTGCATTCAGCTTCAGCGGAATGGGGCCGAGCACATCTCTTGTCGCAACCTATACGCCGACTGGCAGGAGAGGGTTGGCATACGCGCTCTATTTTCTACCGATATACTCTCTCAGCGCGGTGGCACCTACTCTCGGGGCTATTGTCGCCCAGAACCATGGGATTTGGACCATATTTCCTGTGGCACTAGCTATGATTTTGGCGGGGATTCTCGCCTTGCAGCTGACCAAGAAGCCGCCTGTGGTGAGGTAGATGGTTTTCATGGACAGGACAAGATGTACGCTACGAAATGTGGAAGGATGCAGACTGTCCAAAGTCTGATTGTCCATTGTGATCTTACATCTAGTATGAGGACTTGTCTCACAAGATGTCCTCAATCGGCCTGTATTCAATGTCGAAGCCAAAGTACTTCGGGGTTAGCAGCTCAAGTCCACGTCTCGTCCGCCATATTTCGGGTGCCTTCATTCCTACAGCAACAACCTCTCTCCCCTCAGCGATGTCATCTCCCCAGTTTGAAAGCCCCTCTGCAGTCTTCGCATCGACGATGCTGACGAGATCTGGGCAGGTGACGTGAGGGCTCCCGTTCAGCCAAGTCACGAGGTTCTCGTTCTTGAACCAAACTTCGTAAGTCTTTCCGCGGTAAACGTCCATCCCCTTCAGCCTAAAGCTACCCCACATGAATCCCTCTCTTCCCTCCCTCTTCCTCAGTTCTACATTACCGTGGAAGAGCACGTACCCTTTCGTAGATTCGATTAGAGCTTTCATCGGGTCGAGGCCAGTATAGCGAGCTTTCCTTATGTTGCGGCCGACTTCGATGCTTTTCTCAACAGTATTCGGGACTATCGATTTCCGAAGTTTTCTGCCTTCAACTGGGTGGTCGATGACCGTAGCTCCTCCACCCGATGCTACAGCCATGAAACGATCTATGTCCTCCGCTCTAGAATCGTTGAGTACCTTGGTGACTATCATCAAATCGCCGAACGGCGTTGCAATCACATAGGGAGTTATGGGAACATCGCAGATGGTGAAGGTGGAGTGGACAACCTCAGGAACGGATCTGCCCACCGCGTCGCCATCGATCGCGCGTGTCCCGGTTAGCGCAGCCATATACATGGCCAAGAAGGAGTTGCTGGCGCCGAGCTCACCCGGTACAAATCCAAATATTCTTTTGCCCAAGTGTTTTTCGAGGGCTTCGACCGCCATGAGGATGATCTCACGTTGGGGGAGACGTGGCAGCGATTCGAAGCGTCGTCTTATCTCCTCGCTCACGCCACCACCCACGCCATATGGGCAGACGATGATCGCGTCGTCTGGAATCTCCTCTGGTTCGGCCAGCTCGAATTTCAGGCCTCGTTCTTCCGCTTCTCCGAGAAGCTTCATGGCACTTTGTACTGTGCCCCCGCCGCCGGTTCCATATATAGCGGCACCGTGCATGAAATCGATGAGTTCTTGTTTTGATAGGATCCTCATCGGGTCTCGCCTTCTGTCAATAGGGGCTGGAGGCTCTTAACAGATCCTGCCAAGCTTTTTTTGGTGGAGCAAAGGAGTTCTCGACAGCTTGAACATTTGGACTTCGTCAGGAATTTCTGCCGTGGCCAGCCACAATCAGTCAGAAGAGCGGCATGTTCTTATGAATTGATATGCGGCAAGGGTTCAATTGATGGCCTGGGGAGACATGGACCCAAAGATCCTTCCAAGAACTGGAAACTTCAGGCAGATGAGAAAACATCTGCATCTTCGAATTCGTCTCGTCCAGCAGATCAATCCATGCGGGTGCGGCCTTGCAGCTCTTGAAATGGTTCTCAGATACTATGGAGCCGATGCCGGACAACTGGACTTCTTGAACTCCGACAAGAGGCTCCGCAACTTCGTCGAACGCGAGGATCCGAGAGGACTGCCTGAGGCAAAGATTGGTGTTCTCGCGCTCAAAAGAGGCTTCAAGGTCGTAATATATGGTGAGAATCCGAAGGCAACGAAGACTTTTCTTAAGCTCGGTGGAAAGCTAATCCCCAGACACACTGACTTGCGGATGATACTTGGGCTGCTTCGGAAGGGTGTTCCGGCCATAGTTCGGCTGCCCAGTGCGGAGGAAGCCTATGGGAAGGACGTTGAGACTACACCTCACTACGTAGTTGTGAGAGGCCGAAGTCAGAATGGTGCCTTGGAAGTCGCAGATCCTTCGTATGACAAGAGGATACCGAGAGAGTATTGGAGTAGATGGGACAGCAGCATCACTGTAATTGAGAGAAAGACTGGCTAGGATGGGGACGGCATCTGGGTGAGAGAATAGATACCTTCGAAGGCTCATCGATCCAAGCCTTTGAGACGTGCGCTTCTGAATACGATTCATGGTACGACGAACACAGATTAGTTTTCGAGTCAGAGGCCAGAGCAGTTGAGGCCCTTTTATCTGATGGTTTTGGCCTTGAGATCGGCGTCGGAACAGGTGCTTTTGCGAGCCGGTTGGGAATCGAAATCGGCGTGGATCCATCCACTGCCATGCTCCTGTTCGCCAAGCGTCGAGGGATTCAGACGCTCAGAGCGGTGGGGGAGCATCTCCCATTCAGAGGCAGATGCTTCGACTATGTGCTCTTGGCGGGCACCCTCTGCTTCTTGGATAACCCCGCAATGACCTTGAAGGAGGCGCAAGATGTGCTGAAAGCTGATGGTAGTCTAATCGTTTGCGAAGTGCCAAAGGACTCTGTGTGGGGAAAAGCCATCGAAGAAAAGGGCAAGAAGGGACACCGGTTCTACAGCAGAGCAAAGCTCCACACAGTCCAAGAGTTACATCGTCTCCTCGAAGATGCAAGGTTCAGACTGGTAGATAGCATAGGCACGCTCAGTTTCAGCCCTCTCGAGCTGGAGCGGGCCGAAGATCCCACGTACAGTCTCGAAGGTATGAGCTTCGTCTGTCTCCGGGCTAAAGTTCGCCGGAGCTCTTTACATTGATATTCTGGTCACGAAATCTTGGTCGAGCTGTATGCTTGAGTCGGGTTCTCTAGATTCGAACCTGTGATTCCGTCTTGGCTTGAGGCTGTTGTCTTTGGGTGGTCTGCGGTTATGAGAGGCGCTCGTGCGAAGAAATACTCGCTTTCTAGCTCTTCCCGGTTTCATTGCTCTTGCCGGAGGTCTTCTTCTCTTGAGTGCCTGTGAGTTCCTGGACGCCCAATACGCCCAGAGGGGGTAGGCCTGTGGTTGGACCTGCCACGGGTGTATTAGTTGGTATGAGCATCAGGGTTCCCCTTCCTTGGAGGCCGAGTTCGTAGAGGATGTTCATCCATCTCAGCTCTAGTGCCCTCAGGTTCTGTTGGTACAGGTTGGCGGCCTCAACCATCTTCTGTGCGGCCTCGAACTCTGCCATGGCGAGGGTCACTCTAGCTCTCCGTTCTCTCTCAGCCTGTGCCTGCCTCGCCATCGCTTCCTGCAGGATCG
>CAYWPD010000020.1:24690-26447 GCA_964460055.1 uncultured Candidatus Bathyarchaeia archaeon | reverse complement strand
TTGATCGTCTGTGATAGCTTTTCGAAGTGCTGCTGAGCAAAGTCACCTAGAGCGTGCGGCCTTTCTTCAGATTCGACCTCAATTCCCCTAGGCGAACTGTAGTCAACGAGCTTTTCAAAAGGACATCTGATGGGAACCCGCGCGACGACGGACATCGCTCCGATCGAATAGAGCCTTGCTTCTAAGCTGACCTGGGCCGGAGACCCGCTCACACTTGCGCTGTAAGTTCCGAGGTCTGTCGATATGGGCGATGGGCTGATGTTGACGAACTGAGGGGCTGATAGAGAATGCCAGCTTCTAGTGGGAGTTGCACGAATTATCTCTGCTATCTTTGATGGATCTACCTCGCCACCCAAGTCATAAATGAAGAGGTACGCCATCTCCCCTTCGACTTGCATATCTGAATTCACTATCAAAAAGGATATTTCTGTGTGTCGTGCGACCACCCTAAAGAATCGAACAGATGCGGGCTATCGCCCGAGAGAGGCCTTCCGAAGATATTGAAACACACCATTCTTGATTTCAGGTTGTGACGTGGCTGTGCCAGTTGAAGTCATTGCAGATTCGAGCTTTCTCTTGGCGCAAGCAGAGCTTAGATTCGACATAGACCGCGAACTGACAAGGGTCTTTGGTAGGAAAGTCCGCCTCGTGATTCCGCAGCCTGTACTAGACGAGGTTCAGAGGATCGCTGCACAAGGAAGCCCAAACGCAAAGAGAAAAGCAGAGTTCGTCCTTGAAAGACTGACCAACTATAGGACATTGGACAGCTCCCTGGTCTTGAATGAGCCGGTCGACGACATGATCCTGAGGCTTTCCAAGAACAAAAGGCTGCCCGTAGCGACCAACGATAAATCGCTGCGTAGAAAGTTAAGGGATATAAACATCCCAGTTGTGTATGTGAGGGAAAAATCTCACCTCTCACTCGAAGGTGGATTCTTCTAATGTTCAGGTTGATTAAGCTGGAGGACACTATCAGGATCCCTCCCGATCAGTTTGGAAAGCCGCTGAAAAGCGTCGCCCACGATCGCCTCAGAGCAAAGTACGAAGGGATAGTGTCGGAAGATCTTGGATACGTGATCGCCGTCAACGATCTTGCCGTGGACGAGGTCGGCAAGATAATACCGGGAGACGGTGCAACTTATCATCGTGTCTTGCTCACCCTTTTAGCCTTCTACCCTGAGTTGCAGGAGATTGTAGAGGGAGAAGTCGTCGAGATAGAGGACTTCGGGGCATTTGTGAGCGTCGGGCCTATCGACTCTCTTCTTCATGTCTCTCAGATTATAGATGACTTCGTCTCATACGACGAGAGACAGAGCATACTCTACGGCAAGGAGACCAAGCGGAAGCTCCAACAAGGCGACAAGGTGAGGGTCAGAGTCACGGCAGTAAGCCTAGCACGGGGAGGAGCTAGCGGAAAGATTGGAGTTACCGCCAAACAACCGTTCCTCGGAAAGCTCGAATGGATTGAAGAGGACCTCAAGAAGGTTCGCCAGACCCAACAGCGCACAACCGGAGTGCGTGAGAGTTGAGCGAGAAAGCCTGCAGGACCTGCAAGTTCCTCGTCTCAGGCACGATTTGCAGCAACTGCAAGTCGACCAGTCTCAGCGATGATTGGACGGGAATAGCGATAATCCTAGATCCCTCAGGCTCACGGATCGCTGCCAAGATGGGAGTACAAAAAGACGGGAGATACGCCCTACGTGTGAGATAGCTGACGATCTGATGCTCACAGATCACGTCAGAGCGAGATTGAAGAG
>CAYWPD010000020.1:0-24590 GCA_964460055.1 uncultured Candidatus Bathyarchaeia archaeon | reverse complement strand
GAAGTGATATTCGAAGCCGATCATACAGGCGCGGCAACGCCGAGCAGGCCGGAAGTCACGAAAAGAATCTCGGATCTCATGAACTCAAGACCGGAATCCACCGTCGTGGTCGAATTGAAGACGTCCACGGGGCTCAACTTGACGAGGGGAATATGTCACATCTACGACAGCCCACAACGCACTCTACAAATCGAGCCAGAACACATAAGACTCAGGAATCTGCCCAAAGAACAGCGAGAGACCACCCGAAAAGCGAAAGAAAAGACACCCAAAAAGACTGGGGCGAAGAAACAGCGGAGCTAGCGTCAAATGAGCGAGAAACAGGCGGAGAAGAAGCAAGAAAAAAAGAGACAGCCACTCTACGAAATGAAAGATGGAAGACTAATCCGAAGACTCCAAGAATGTCCGCGGTGCGGAAAAGGAACCTTCATGGCCCACCACTCAGACCGACGGACATGCGGAAAGTGTGGATATACAGAGTTCCTGAGAAGATCGTAAACGGCATGAAAGAGTCCAAGGGCCATCTTCAGAGAGAGGCTAGGCAGTTCTAGGACAGCGGGCGCTACCCCCTCCAAGGACAGGAAGGTGGCAAGATTGGAGAAGATTCTAGGCATCGAGTCGACCGCCCATACATTTGGAGCGTGCGTAGCTTCATCCCTTGGAGATATCACATCTGACACTAGGAGCATCTTCAATCCGCCGCCTGGAAGGGGGATTCACCCACGCGAGGCCGCCCAACACCATTCCCGAGTTGCGGCAGCAGTAGTATCTCAAGCACTGAAGGAGTCCAAGACGAGTCTTGGAGAGCTGGTCGCTGTAGCATATTCAGCAGGTCCAGGGTTGGGGCCAGCATTGAGGGTCGGCGCCAGCATCGCGCGAGCGATTTCGCTGTGGTCTGATATTCCCTTGGTGCCGGTTCATCATGCGATAGGACACATCGAGATAGCACTGCTAGAGACAAGTGCCAGAGACCCGCTCGTCGTGCTGGTCTCTGGAGGACATACGTGCATCACAGCTCTGGTCGAAGGTCGATGGAGGGTCTTCGGAGAGACGGAGGACATCACTCTGGGGAATCTCGTCGATTCCTTCGCTAGAGAAGCTGGACTCCCTTCACCAGCAGGCCGCGAGATTGAGGTGCTTGCCTCGAAGGGAAAGAATCTCGTGGATTTGCCGTACACTGTCAAGGGAAACGACGTGTCGTATTCTGGACTGCTGACTTTCCTAAAAGAGCGATTCAGAGACGGCGTTGGGCTCGAGGACCTATGTTTCAGCCTCCAAGAGATCGGTTTCTCAATGTTGACGGAGGCCACAGAGAGGGCCCTAGCACATACTGGCAAGAAAGAATTGGTTCTCACTGGAGGAGTCGCTGCCAATAGACGTCTCCAGCAGATGATGAAATGGATCGCTGAAGAGCACAAGGCGACGTTTAGCGTTGTCTCGCAGAAACTAAGCGGCGACTCAGGCGCTCAGATTGCGTGGACTGGCCTATTGGCTCTAGGAAGTGGCATCTCTATACCCATTGAGAGAAGCTTCGTGAGACCCCGATGGAGATTTGATGAGGTTGAGATACCATGGAGAAAGTCCTAGCGCATGTGCGCCTCGTTGGGAAAGGTGCAGAGGCTGACCTGTTTCTCGGAACTTGGCATCATATGAGGGTGCTCGTCAAGAAGCGTGTCCCGAAGCTCTATAGACTCCAAGCATTGGACGCGAGGATAAGATCCTTCAGGACGGCACACGAGGCGAGGCTCCTACAAGACGCCAAGAAATGCGGAGTCCCGACTCCAACCGTCTACCTAGTGGATCTCCCCAACACGACCATAGTCATGGAATACATCTCGAAAGAGAGGCTGAAAGAACGCGTCAGCACTATGGGTGGCGATGAGAGAAGCGCGAGATTTACGGAGCTTGGCGAGAATATCGGCCTTCTCCATCAGGGCGGAATAATCCATGGCGACTTGACGACGTCGAACGTATTGATCAAATCAAACAGACTGTATCTGATTGATCTCGGACTTGGAACCTACTCAGAAGATGTTGAAGACAGAGGAGTTGACCTTCATCTCTTATGGAGGGTCCTACAAAGCTCGCATCATAGATTCGCCAAGATCGCGCTAGCTGCAGTCGTGGAAGGATACGAGAGGTCGGTTGGAAGATCGAGAGCGCATAGCGTGGAAGAAAGGATGTGGAGAATCGATAGGAGAGGCAGATACATTGCCGAGAGATAGGACGATACTCTTCGCGACGGGTAATAAACACAAGGCAGCAGAGATCCGTATGGTGTTGAAGGAGTATGGGATTTCAGTGAAGATGAAAGATGTGAAGCCGACTGAAATCCAATCGGAAGAGCTGAAAGAGATCGCGGCCAAATGCGCAGAGGTTGCCGCAAAAGTAGTTGGTGGCCCTATAATAGTCGAGGATTCTGGGCTGTTCATTGAAGCTCTGAGCGGGTTTCCAGGACCTTACTCCTCGTACGTCTACAACAAGATCGGAACCTTCGGAATTCTCCGACTGATGGAGGGAGAGAAGAGAAGGGCGGCCATCTTCAAATCTGTAATTGCATACGCCAATCCATTCTCTAGTATACATGTTTTCGAGGGCGATTCGAAGGGAAATATCTCGACAATTGCTCGTGGATCGAAAGGCTTCGGCTTCGACCCCATTTTTGAGCCCGTCGAGTGTCCGACTCAGACCTTCGCTGAGATGGAGAGATCCATGAAGAACAAGTTCTCACATCGGGCGAGGGCCGCAAGGGCCTTTGCTTCTTGGCACGTGGAAAACAGATGATCTGGTAATCTCGAAGAACTGTCAGCATGTCTCGGATGATTGGCCATCTAAGATACCCTTAAATAAGCTCCGTCAAATGCTTTAGAGGCCGCCGAACATGGGGTGGAGGAACCCAGTTGGCTCGGATGCATACTCACCAGAGAGGGAAATCTCATTCGAGCAGACCAATCGCGAAAAGAGCTCCGTCTTGGTCCAAATATACTCCGGAAGAGATCGAGACCCTCATCATAAAACTTGGTAGAGAGGGTCATCCTCCCACCAAAATAGGCATGATTCTCCGGGACCAGTATGCCGTCCCATTGACGAGGACCACGACTGGAAAGACTGTTAGCGAGACGCTCAAGGCTCAAGAACTCCAAGCGAAGATACCAGAACCTTTGTCTGAGCTGCTCAAGAAGACCACGCGGTTGCGGAGGCATTTAGAAAAGAACAAAGCCGACTACGTGAACAAGCGTTCGTTGATCATTGCGGAGGCCAAGATACATAGATTGGTCAAATACTATAAGGCGAAGAAGCAGTTGCCTCCAGATTGGTCCTATAAGCCTCAGATAGTGACTGGGATCTAATCGTTCGGATTCTCTATGAACGCCCAAGCCAGCGCCGAACCACTTATCGCAAGGGCAAATGAGATTAGCCAAGCAGTCAGAGAGCATCTGGACAGAAACGATAGCGTTCGGATCATCTCGCACCTAGACGCAGACGGACTTGCCGCTGCGTCTATCATGGGCAAAGCGATCAGACGCTATGGAGCGCCGTTTCATATCCGAATAGCCAAACAACTTGATGAGGAGACGGTGTCGGAGATTGCTCGGGAAAAGCCTTCATTGGCCATCTTCAGCGACTTTGGAAGTGGATACTTGGATCTATTATTCAAGTCCCTTCCTAACGTCGATATCGTTGTCCTCGACCACCATCAACCATCGGATATCTCGACTCCGTCGTCGGTCAAGCATCTGAACCCCCATCTTTTCGGGCTCGACGGAGCTAGGGAGATCAGTGCTGCTGGAGTTTCGTACGTCCTAGCAAAGGAAATTGACGCAAGGAACGTCGACCTCTCGGCGCTCTCCGTAGTGGGCGCCTTGGGTGACTTGCAGGACAAGAACCAGAAGAGAGAGCTTCGCGGATTGAATGAGATGATCGTAAGGGACGGTGTCAACTCTGGTAGGCTTAGAGTCGAGACTGATCTCATCCTGTATGGGCGCGAGACGAGACCCCTGCATAAAGCCATGGCTTCGACGACTAACCCATTTATCCCCGGCCTGAGTGGCGAAGAAGACGAGTCCTTCAAGTTCCTTGTGAAGAACGTTGGCCTCGAGCTCAAAGTTGAGGAGAGATGGAGAACGCTCGCGGACCTAACCGAGGATGAAAAGCAACGCCTCTTCACTCAGATCGTCCGACACCTCCTTCAAAGGAAGCTCCCTCCCGAGATCTCTAAGAACCTTCAAGGCTCCGTCTACACGCTTACTGGAGAGGATAAATGGACGCCGCTCAGGGATGCTCGCGAGTACGCCTCGCTCCTCAACGCGTGCGGCCGAATGGGAAAGTTCGGACTTGGCGTCTCCATAGGTCTCGGCTCTAGGGGAAGAGTTCTTGATGAATCCCAAGAGGTGCTGTCACAATATCGCAGAACCCTCGCAGACTACATGAGAGTTCTGGCAACGGGAGAGAGGGTTACCGAAAGAAAGAGTCTGTATCATGTAAATGGAGAGGGACTCATAGAAGAGAAGATGCTTGGCGCCGTCGCTTCCCTCCTGTCCACATCGGGCGTATTCAGCGAGGAGAAACCTCTGCTTGCCACCACAGCAGCAGCCTCTGGAGATATCAAGATCTCCGCAAGGGCTTCAGACCATCAGAGGGAGAAAGGCTTGAACCTCAACGCTGTAATGATGGAGGCGGCAGAGAAGTTCTCGGGGAGAGGCGGAGGACACGACGTAGCAGCTGGAGCAATGATCCCCCGATCCAGCCTTGAACAATTCATCGATGAAGCCGATTCAATTATCGAAAAGATGTTGAAAGGAAGACAGAAATGATCTCCGCCACGATCACAACCACTTTCCAAAACCCTAAACTCGCGAGATCGATTGAAGGCGCTCTCTCACCAGACAACGAATCAGTTCCTCAAGGCCTCGATATCAAGATGCATGTAAGGGGCTCTCAACTGATCATACACCTTCTATGTGAAAAACCCCTAGATTCTGCGATCTCCACATTGGAAGACCTCCTATCCTGCATCTCTGCTGCTGAAGAGACTCTGAAGAGGATTGGACAATGATTGATGGCTAGCGATCGATGTTCACCTCCGACCTGTTGTAAAGCTACATCGGGCTATTCCTCCGAAACACCGGTCTAACCACTCGACCACGGTCTTCCGCAGCGGCCAATTCCTACTCATGAAAGATCACAAGCTCCTCAAATCCTCGAAGAAACCTTTTAAAAGCCCCTTCATCTGTCTTGTAACGCTCTACGCTGTGAGGAAACGAGTCTTGTCGAAGGAAGGAAGACGCGTTCGCGACAAATGGCGAGCCAAGAATTGGTACAGTGTCTATTCCCCCTCCTACTTCGGCGGGGTCGAGATCGGATCCACGCCAAGCAAGCCCGACGAGGGAGTTGTCGGGCGGATGGTAGAGACGACTTTGCATGAGATCACAGGAGACTTCTCACAGCAATATCTCAAACTTCATTTCCAGATCACGGAGACAAAGGCCAACAAAGCCGACACCATCTTCAAAGGACATGAATACTCGAGAGATTATTTGAGGAGCCTTGTAAGAAGAGGCAGCACTCGAATCGATGGAGAATTTGTCGTCACTACAAATGATGGCTACAGGTTGAGAGTGGCCATCGTCGCTTTCACAGCCATGAGGGTCAAAAAGTCTCAGCAAGACGGCATCAGAGCGGTCATGGCTAGGATCGCGGAGGACAAGGCGAAGGATCTTACTTTTGATCAATACGTTCATGAGGCAGTACTCGGGAAAATCGCCTCGGACATCTATAATGATGCCAAAAAGATTGCACCACTTCGCCATGTCGGTGTCAGGAAATCCAAACTACTTTTGGCCCCGGGCCTCAGCGCGACCCCTGAAGAGACGCCCGAGACAGAAGAAACTGCTTAGCGTGCTGTTCAATCGGCAATAGGGCACACTCTTCTAGATGATGGACGACCTAAGATCGACCTAAGACGTTGAGATATCAGGATTCCATTGGTGGAAAAAACCCCGACCCCTAAATCGAAGAAGATCTCTCCCAGAAGCTACTCCAGTTGTCGCTATCAGAGACTGAAAGCCCATGACATGCAAGTCATCAATTGCGATCAAGCCTCCAAGACACTCGATTCCTTGCAGGTCAGTTGAAATATCTCAGAGATCCCACACATAAGGACACAAAGCGTCTCTGGGAGCCACCAAGTTTGGGTTTAAGACTATTCGGGACATCAGGCATTAGGATGATTGCGAACCGAGAGTTCACCCCCCAGCTGGCCCTGAAGATTGGCATGGTTCTTGGCTCTCAACATGGAGTCGGTAAGATTCTCGTGGGCCACGACACACGTACTTCGAGCAGGATGATCAGCTCGGCACTAGCTTCCGGAATCATAGCAAGCGGATCAGATCTGCAGTTTTTGGGATTGGTTCCGACTCCGGTTCTAGCATTCTTGACAAAACGCGAAGAGGCGTCCGGAGGCGTGCAGGTTACGGCGTCTCACAATCCTCCTCAATACATAGGGCTCAAGATCTTTGACACGGAGGGCCTGCCCATAGACGAGAGCAAACAAGCGGCTATAGAGAAAGCGGTAATCAACTCAGATTTCCGAAGAGCTGACTGGCAAAGTCTCGGAGACTACTCAGAAAAGGAAGACCCAGACAGCGAATACATAGACTCTGTAGTGAGCAAGACGATGTCGCTAAAGGGATGGCGAGTGGGAGTTGACTCGGGATCAGGGGCCACCTGCAATCTAGTTCCAAAGATTCTCCGAGAGCTAGGCGTTGAGGTGTTCACCATCAACTCTCAGCCAGACGGCACTTTTCCGGGAAGACCACCAGAACCAACACCGGAGAACCTGTCAGACTTGCGTGCGTTGGTGAAGGAGGAAAAGCTCAACATTGGTTTTGCCTTCGACGGCGATGGCGACAGGTTTGCGGTCATTGATGAGACCGGCAGATTCGCTCCTCAGGATTCTTCCCTCGCAGCGTTTGCGTCACATGAGGTTCATAGAAAAGGTGGCGGATTGGTCGTGACCCACGTCGATGCGTCGATGTGCATTGAAGAAGCCGTTGAGAGCTCCGGAGGAAAGCTTCTTAGAACGAGAGTAGGTGATGTGGCCGTTTCCAGAATGGTCAAGAACACTGGATCGATATTCGGTGGAGAGCCGTGCGGCTCTTGGGTGCACCCTGACTTCAACGCCGCAGCGGATGGTGTGCTTTCTGCGATTCTTTTCTTGAGAGCGCTTGAGAGCGAAGGCACCAGGCCATCAGAATTTGTTTCTAAGATCCGCGTCTACCCAATTCTCAGAAGCAAGGTCGAATGTGAACGACAGGAAATAGAACGCGCAATGCCGCTCATAAAGGCGAGGCTCCTCAAGACTTTCCCAAACATAGAAGAGCTCACCGAGCTTGACGGCATCAGGGTCGGATTCTCATCCGGTTGGATATTGGTCAGACCCTCTGGAACTGAACCCGCGATCAGAATCACCGTGGAATTCCGTTCTCAAAGAGATACTGAAAACGTCATGAGCAAGACATCGTCAATTGTTAAGAAGATCGTGGGGAAGACGCAATGAAGGGACTGGTGCTCGCTGCTGGTGAAGGCGTAAGACTCCATCCCCTAACCTTAACTCGATCAAAACATATGCTTCCGGTAGGTGGAAAGCCCATCCTCGAGCACGTTCTACTCGCGCTTTCTAAGGCGGGAATAGACGACATTGGCATCGTGGTTGGCTACAGAAGGGAACTGATCCAAAGCCGCCTTGGAGACGGCTCGAAGTTCGGTATACGCTTGAGCTACATTGTTCAGGAGCAGGCTACAGGCACCGCTGGTGCAATAGGCTTAGCGAATAGGTTTGTGGGAGACGAGAAGTTCTTTGTCACGTACGGGGACCTCTGTCTGGGATCCGACTCAGTAAGACGAGTCATCAACGCTTCCAAGAACCATGCAGAGGACGTAACACTGGCTGTGCTGCCCGTCTTGAATCCCGAAATCTACGGAGTCGTCAAGCTCGAAGGGAAGAGGATGATGGACCTCATCGAGAAACCCTCAGCCGATGCCGTTCACAGCAACTTGGCAAACGCAGGCCTCTACGTCTTCTCACCGCGTATCTTTGAAGCAATACAAGAAACCGCCCTATCATCGAGAGGGGAATTCGAGATTACCGACTCAGTCAGACTCCTCATACAGGGCGGATGTCCCGTCTCTGCCGTGGAGATCTCATCGAGTGATTGGCTGGATGTGGGTCGGCCTTGGGATCTGTTGGACGCGAATCAACGATATCTAAGCATGATGGCTCATCACGTTGAGGGCAACATCGAAGACAACGTGTACGTGAAAGGAAATCTACATCTGGGCAAGGATTCGACGCTAAGATCGGGAACCTATATTGAAGGCCCTGTTTTCATCGGCGAGAAATGCGATGTTGGCCCGAACGCCTACATGCGCCCCTCCACAAGCATCGGCAACAATGTGCGGGTGGGCAGTTGCTGCGAGATCAAGTCAAGCATCATCTTCGACCGCACGCAGATCCCTCATCTCTCCTATGTCGGCGACAGCGTGATTGGTGAGAACTGCAACCTAGGTGCCGGAACCAAGACTGCAAACCTGAGGCACGATGGAAAGCCGGTTTTCATGGAAATAAAGGGCATACGTGTCAACTCGGGTCGACGGAAGCTGGGGACTGTGATGGGAGACAACGTAAAGACAGGTGTCAACGTCACGATTCTCCCAGGCGTGAAGATTGGTCCTGGAAGCTGGATCAACGCCCACCAAATCGTCTCGAGGGATGTACCGGCAGAGAGTCTTCTGACTGGAACCGTCACTCAGGATCTTCAAGAACTGCCGTCGGACAGATCGCAAGGTTGATACGAAGAAGCGTTGCTGATTTGACGCCTAGAGAGAAACGTCCTACGGCTCAGAATGTAAGACGCGGCTAATTGGGGTGACTGCTTTGGAGCTGGACAGAGAGAAGGTGCGCAAGCTGTTCCCTAATCTTCTGCGCGAGCTCGAGGGCGGAAGAAATGGAGACTCCGATCAGAGTGAACGAAGAGCCAGACGCTTTGAAGGGTATCAACCAGACATCTTGGATTTCATACAGAGATGCGACGATGAAGCCCAGGCGATGGAGATAGTTGACTTCTTGGAGAAGAAAGGAGAGCTGACGAAGGGGAGGTCCGAGGAGATCAGAAAGCAACTCCGCCTTCATGGCGTGCGCAACTTCGGCCCCAAGAGAGCAAATGACTTCTATCTGAAAGAGGCTGGATTCTCCTAGCCACGCCTCTTGGTAGAGACGATCGATATTACATCTCGATCCTTCAGAATATGGTCATCTCCAAGCCTTCTTTTCGTTCGTACATCAATCGCGTAGAGAAAGCCTTCTCCCAGATCCGTATGTATCAGGCCAGCCATTTGCTTCGCAGTCGTCCCATAGGGAACCAGAAAGACGTCAGGAAGGACCATGCCCTTGTGATTTGCAAGCTTCTCAACATCCTCGACCGGATATATCGTGACGGCGTGAAGCAGTCTGAAGAAGGAGGCGTTGACTGCTTCTTGCACTCCTGAGGACCCCCATTTCAATAGTATCTTCTCCCTTATCCGCTCAAGGGCCGCTCTCTGCTGGGGCGACATCTTCTCACGCTGCAGAACTCTGAAGTTGCTGTCGCCTGGCCTGTAGTCGATCAATCCTCTCTCGGCCGCCCTCCTCATGGCCAGCTCGGCCTCGCTGCAACAAGGGACAACGATGTAGCCGGACTGCTTTAGCCTCTGAAGATTCTCTTCAGCATGAGGAAGATCAATCTTGTTTGCAACTATGAGCATAGGTTTCGAGATTCTTCTCAACGTGTCGGCAAAGTCCTTGAGATTCTCATCACTCCAAGTGGTCGGCTTGTCCGTGTTCAGATCAAGCGTTCTTATGGCTTCGACTATCTGCGCCCTCCTGATCGATAGCCCGCTCACCTTTCCTTCAAGCTGGCTTACGACGCCTTCCTTGGTCGCCTCGACCGTCCTAGAAATCTTCAGCCAATCCTTCTTCAATATCTGAAAGAGCCACATCGTGATCTCATTTTCTAGGAAGGCCACATCCTCCAAAGGATCATGGGCTCCCGGAGCGCACAACCTACCTTCAGAGTCTGTTGCGCCAGCCGCATCAACAATATGGATCAAAGCGTCTGCCTTTCTGATCTCGTCAAGAAACTGATTGCCAAGCCCTTTTCCAGCGTAAGCTCCAGGCACGAGGCCAGCGCAGTCTATCAGTTCGACCGGTATGAGTCTTATACCGTCTACACAGGCGGAATTCGACGGTTCATCTTCAACATCGAACTCGGGATGAACGCACGGAGATCTAATGTATCCAACGCCTCTGTTCGGCTTGATCGTCGTGAAGGGGTAGTTTGCTATGGCAACGGGAATAAGGGTCGCCGCGCTAAAGAAGGTCGATTTTCCGGTGTTCGGTTTTCCGACTATCCCTACCAGCAGGTTGCTCAGGTCTATGCCTCTCCGATGCGACTATTGATTCTCTCCTTCAAAGATCCTTCTCTTCTCCGTTGACCAAGACTTGGGATACGTACCGATCGACATCACTACTCGCTCAGTATTTGCCACGATCCCATGCTCCATCTCTAACATCTCTTCCGAAGTCACGAGCGCTGTGCCGACGGACACAAGCTCTCCTTTCAGAGTGCATACCGCTATGATATCCCCCTTCGATATTCCGTCAGCCAAGCTGACGACTCCTGGGGCGGCGAGATCTGCTCCATGGCAGATCGCATCCACAGCGGAGTCTCTAATTGAAATCTTGGGTAGCAGAGAGACCGCCGACTCAACAGGTAGCACAAACTTGCGAAGACCGGACTCGTCACTGCTCTCCTTGAATCGGAGGTGCGCATTCAGAAGGCTGTGAAGCGTGACAAGAGTGTCTTCAGCAAACGGGCCTGCTCGTGTGCGCCTTAGCTCTCTCATGTGAGCTCCAACACCTAGGTATTCACCTAGGTCAAAGACAAGCTTCCTGATGTAGGTTCCTGCTTGACAGCCGACCTTGAACAGTATCAGTCGGTCTTGGACTTCGAGGGCATCGATGTAGTATATCGTCCTCGCTCTCACCACTCTCTTGACCGAAGATTTGAGCGGGGGGCGTTGGAGTATCTCTCCTGAGAAGGCCTTTAGTGAGTCTCTGACCTCGGCTTCGGCGACCGGCCTGTGTAGCTGTGCTATGCAGATGTACTCCTTTCCGCCCAGCTGCAGTACTCGTAGAACCTTCAGGGCTCCTTCAAAGGCTATTGGAAGGACACCGGTAACTTGAGGGTCTCCCCGGCATTCGCCTCTAGGGTCCCTCCATGTCCAGCCCTCCTCAGCCCCATGACCTTCTTTACCCAGGCCACGACCTCGTGGCTGGTCGGCCCTGCTGGCTTGTCGAGGTTCACCATGCCTAGTTGAAGATATTCCTCGATGGCCCTCTCTTCTGGCTTCGATCCATACTTTGGGTCTGTGGAGTCTTCGCTTTTTCTCAGCTCCTGTCTGCTCACGCTCCACGGTGGAGCTATCGCCATAGATCACCACTCCAGAGGTTGATGGTTAGAGAATGTGATTCGAAGTCTACTTCAAGATTGGTTTCGCGAAGGCTTGCATCTTGCCTGATTTCTTGAGGGCGTCGCTTACCTCCGAGTCTGAAGCGCCTTTGACGATGTCTATCCTATCTTCGAGTGGTTCTAGGTGTTTGGCATTCACTCTGCGCCTTTTGATTTCGGTGACTTTCTTCGGTCCGGTCACGACTACGAAGTTCTTGTCCACGATGTCAACGATTACGCATTTTCTGCCAGCTTCGCGTCCAGCAGATTTCACACAGATTCTGCCGATCTCAATAGCGGGCAATGGCACCAACCTTGACTCTGGTGGCAATGTACTCCCAAGTGGCCATCTTAAGAATCTTTAGGTTTGATGACTTCGGAAGCAGAGCTGTATTCATTACGAGGTCATAGATGTTGAGCGAGTCTACGTCAAATCCGTAGAACTTCTTGAATCGTTCCCGCTCTATCCTCTCTCTTGTCAGAGTCTCCCTCCTCGCTACATCAAACGGTATCCGCTCTCTCCGTGCGATTCGGCGTATTCTGACCTCGTCGGGCGCTACTAGATAGATCTTCATTCCTGCGTAGTCCCTTGCCGTCCAGGCCGAGAGGAGCCCGTCTAAGACCACGTTTCCCTTCTGGGCCTCACTCAACATTCGGCCATCGATTTCCTTGTCGATGCCCGGTTCCCTTGAGGCCACGGTCGACAGTTGTTCGAGAGTCAGACTCCTTTCGTCGGCTATTTGACGGAAGAGCCTACCAGCCGAGATCAGTCTGAGGCCAAGGTGTTCTGATAGAGCAACTGCATAGGTGGTTTTGCCAGTGCCATGTAGTCCTGCGATGGTTATTACTGTGTTCATTTGAGCGTCTTCCTAGCTGCGTCTCGGATCATTTCTCTCACGCAGCTCGGGCAAAAGTTGCCTCCGTAGATTCTGCTCGGCCTCCTCTTGGACTTGGCGAGCAAGTTGATCTGATGTCCGGGCAAGTTTGGGACGCCGCTGAGAAATGATCCGCATCTGCCGCACTTGGCTCTCGATACTTTCTTCCTCTTCAGGTGCAACGATCTTTCGGGCCCTAATGGTTTGACTGATATTCTCTTCAAGCTTCTCGATCGGAGCTGCGGACGTGGCATCTAGTCACCGCCTATGTAAGTTCCAAAGACTCGCTGAATCGGAGTGTTTAGAGCGACAGAGCAGAGAAAGTACCATGTCACGAACCAGAGATTGCCGTCGCCATTACTAAGGATTGGGGAGTAGAATGGTAGTTTCGCGACCACAAGGGGCCCCGCGGGACCCGTAAAGAATCTGTTGAGAAGATAGAAGACGATCAACATTGGCACAAGTGTGTAGAGGGATACTCTCATCTGTTTTGAACTTCTCTCCAATCGAAGTTTGTCAACCTCTGCCTTACGGCGCTTCAACTTCGTGATCTGGTGTCTCTCGTTCTTCTTTACCGCCTCAGTATATTGCTTGGTCCATTCTCGAATCTCTCTATCGTGCTCTCTCAACTCTTCGATGTTCAGAAGTTTTCTGTTTACGGCTGCAATCGCGCAGTTGGTGAGTACTGAGATCAATAGGACGAGCAGCGTTCCATATGGAATTGGATTGTTGACTATGTTCGTTATTATGTCTCCGAACTGTAATATAGATTCAAGCATTTCTGCTTCTCTCCTAGAGCAGGGGCAAGAGCTCTCTGGCCGCCTGTGCCTGTTTTCCCGGGGGATTCTGCACTATCTTGACGGGCGTTCCCGTTGCGACTGCACACGCCATAGCTGCAGACCTCGACAGTTGAAGCTCAGATTCGATTTCTTGTGCTAGGATCATGTCTCTTGAGCGCGTCTTGTCCTTGCTCCTCCTTGCGAGGATCTCTTTTGGGTCCGTCTCGACCAATACATAGGAACTTGGCCTGAGTACGGTGATCACGTCTTGGGGAATTCCTGGGTAGTAGCCTTCTTCCGTCCGTATTATCATGTGGGTGTCCACAAGAACGATGCTTCCTTCCTTCACCTGTCCTGCGATAGCCTTGGCGGCCTCTGTTTGAATTTTCTTCTGAAACTCAATGGCTGACTTCCTAAGCTCATCCCTGTTCTTCACGTTTCCTTCTCTTTTGGCGACCTCCATCATGGTCGTTCCGAAGTTGACGACCGACACGTTCTTACCTTGCTCTCTTCCTATTTTCAACAGTTCTTCCATTACGGTGGTCTTCCCCACTCCTGGAATTCCGGTAAGGACGATCACTTTTCCGGCCACTCTCATCACTCTCCCATGAAACGCCTCAAGCCTGGATACATATCGAGCGCTCTTTCTTGGGCTAGAATCTGGTAGTACTGGTAGAGTATGCCCACTATTAGAAGAACTCCCGTGCCAGATCCGAAGACTCCCACGAAGTCCGCGAACACCGCTACGAGACCCACAAAAAAGCCTCCTAGAATTGTCACAACAGGGATGTATCGGTTCAAGAGCTCCTGGATCGGCTTCTCGGTCCTTCTAAAGCCCGGAACCTGCATACCGGAGTCTATGAGCTGCCCAGCGACTGTCTTCGCGCCGAGACCGCCAACCTCAATCCATGTCCTGGCGAAGACCACGCAGATGGCGATCAGGATCACCCCATACATTAAGGCCTGTAGCGGATCGTGCAGAACGCCGTCGAAGCCTCTCGGCGCGACGATATACTTCACCAGTCCTCCCGTGGCTTCGTTTGTCGTCGCATTGTAGGTTGCGATGAGGTTGAGCCAGTAGTTGGAGTTGTTGGGGTTGTATTTTGACCATATCAGCTGCGAGAAGAAGAAGACATTGGCAAATAGGGCTTGAGCAAGTATGACAGGGATATTTGACACATAGAGTAGCTTGACCGGGTATCTGCCTCTGAATCCTCTGTACTTTGCGTAAGATATCGGCAGCTCCACCCTTATTCCTTCGGCGTATATGATCGCCAGAAAGAGTGCTATTGTGGAGAGTAGTCCGAGTGTGTCGGGCAAGTTCGCTCTATGAAGGATGTTCCATATGCTTCTCTCTCCTCCGAGAATTGTTTGGAACACTCCGGGTATTGCGCCGTAGTAAAGCCCTTGCTCACCTATTCTGAAGGGTGAGAACGTCATGACAAATATCCTCTGTCCGACGCCAGCCGCGATGAATAGGCTTATTCCGCTGCCGAGCCCCCAGCCTTTCTGGACGAGTTCGTCCATGAGCATCACAATGAGGCCTGCGAAGAGTAGTTGTAGGAAGATGAGGATCATTGTGGAAGTCTGCAGATCCGTGCCGTACGCGCCGCCCAAGATGAAAGATGCCGCTTCGAATGCGGTCATGAGGAGAGCGAAGAACTTGTTGGTGCTCGTGAAGAGAGCTCTCTCTTCTGCGTTGGAGAAGTCGACTGAGATGAGGCCTGATCCCGCGAGTAGTTGGAGGATGAGTCCTGCGGTGACTATGGGCCCTATCCCGAGCTCCATCAATGTACCTCTCTGTGAGGCGAAGATGATTCGCAGAACGGCGAGAGGATCACCTTGATCCTGTGAGACGCTGTATCCGTAAATCCGTATCTCGGACATAACTAAGTAAAGAATGAGGATTAACCCTGTCCAGAGGAACTTCTCTGCGAGGCCGACTTTGCGTTCGGGGGGTTTAACCTCGGGCATCAGCTTCGAGATCGGCTTGAAGGCGTTGAGGAAGCGCCCCATCTGAGTTTCCCGCCGAGGCTTAAGGGATGATTATCTTCCCGCCTGCGTTTTGAATCTTTGTCCTCGCCAGCTCGGATGCGGATCTCACTCTTACTGACATAGGCTTTGAGATTCTGCCGGAGCCGAGCAACTTGTCGAACCCAAGCTCAACGAGATCGATTGTCCGGGTTTCGCTCTCCTTCGTCTTGAGTTTCTTGCGTTTCGCGACTGTGTTCAAGAGATCTTCGAGATCGCCGACGTTGATGTAGCTCCTTTCTCTCAGCCCCGGAACGTGACGCACGAACCCATGTTTTCCAAAGTGGTCAGGCATGTACTTGATGGCGTAGGACCACTTGTGCTTGTGTAATCCCGCAAGCCCATGGCCGCCCTTGCCGCCACTCTTTCTATGTTGGCCGACTCTCCCGTATCCGCAAGTCCTTGATCCGCGCATTTTTCGGGCTTTTCTGTATTTTCTGGCCAATGTTAGAGTCCTTCTCGGACGAGACTTTGAGTCAAATGAGTGCGTGTTTAATAAAATCTTTGGGTCGCGGGCTTGGATACCTTCAGCAACTATGACCGTTTAATGCGGGTTATCTATATAGAACTTTATAGTTTATCTTCGATAGCTTTACAAACCGAAGTTTCTTTAGAAGCGGACGGCCCCAGCATGGTGATAACCGGTGGCGAAGCTCGCATCGGCATGGTCTCCAGGGCATATAACGGGATTCTTTCTAGCGAGAGAGTCGTCGGATCCGTTGCGCAGCGGCTCCCTTGGCGTGGGAGTCAACATCCGAAGAGGAGTAACGACGGTCGTCACTGTTGACCCTGCCAAAAGGGCCGGTGTAACCATTAAGATAAATGGGAAGGAGCTCGAGGCTCCAACCTCAACGATGGTCGTGAACTTGGCGCTTCAGAGGTCGGATTTCCGCCCGAATATCTCGATTGACCACCGATGTGAGGTTCCGATAGGAGCCGGTTTCGGATCTAGCGGGGCTGGAGCGCTCAGTCTCGCGCTGGCGATAAACGAGGTTCTTGACCTCGAACTCTCAAAGGTCGAGGCGGCTCAGATCGCACACATGGCGGAGATCGCGTGTCGAACAGGCCTAGGCACAGTAGCGGCGGAGACTGTTGGAGGGATCGAAGTACGACTGTCTGCGGGAGCTCCAGGCATCGGAGATGTGAAGCGGATTGAGGTGCAAGACGGTTATGTTGTACCCTGTCTTAGTTTCTCACCAATCTCTACGAAGTCAGTTCTTGACAACAAAGAGAAGATGATTCTACTTACTGATCTGGGAAAGAGGTATTTGGGCGAATTTCTCGAAACGCCCACTGTGCAGAATCTTCTCAAGCTTTCCCAGCGATTCGCGTTTTCCACCGGCTTGGTCTCAGGGAGAGTGAAGCAGGTGATATCGGAAGCTGAGAGAAAGGGGTTTATCTGCAGTATGGCGATGCTTGGAGAATCTGTCTTCTCAATAGTCGAGCCAAAGCGCGCTCCAGTCCTCATGGACGTGTTCACTAAATACTCAGGATCAGGTGGGGTCAGCTTTCTCTCTGGGATAGCTTTCGAAGGAGCGGGACTGGTTTGACCAACGGGATAGAAATTTCCAAATCACATCCGAGAGCCGAGTCACTTCGAATAAGGGAAGAATTGGTGGAAGACTTCGAGGCCAAGATCGTCGCAGAAGCAGGACTCATCGCCCATGGCAGAGGTGAGGCCTTCGACTACCTCCTCGGAGAAAAGACTCAGTCACACGCACTGAGGTCCACCAGAGCTGCAGCGGCTCTTATGCTCTTGGCGAAGCATCCGGTGATCTCAGTAAACGGAAACGCAGCTTCCCTTTCGGCAAAGGATCTCATTGAGTTGTCAAACCTAACAGGAGCCAAACTCGAGGTCAACTTATTCTATCGAACCCGTCACAGAGAGCGTGCTGTCGCTGAACATCTTCGAAGCCTAGGCGCCGCGAACGTCCTTGGAAACGATCAGACATTCCAGACGGAGTTCCAAGAAGTACACAGTTCTAGGAGGAGGGTTGACGTTCGTGGCATAGTGGCCGCCGACGTGGTTCTAGTTCCACTCGAAGACGGAGACAGAGTAGACGCTCTCGCGAAAGCCGGAAAAAAGACCATAGTAATCGATCTGAATCCTTTATCGCGCTCCTCCAGATCTGCCATCATAACCGTCGTCGACAACATCGTCAGAGCAGCGCCCAACCTAGTGGACATCACAAGGCTTCTCAAAGGCGAAAACCGCAGTGCACTTGAGCAGATCGTTAGCGAGTTTGACAACAAGCGCAACCTGAGCGAGGCCGTCGAATCCATGATATCGAATCTAAGGGACGTGGCAGCGAAGCTTGAGGAAGGCTACGCTCAGAGGAAGGTGGGCGATTGAACGAGTTCTGGTACGGAGAACATCCTTCCAAGGACATTAGGCGAAGCCTTGGAGAGGAGCTTAGAGATAGGAAGATCGTCCTTTGCGTGTGCGGTAGCGTCGCTGCGGTGGAGGCTCCCAGAGTGGCCAGGGAACTGATTCGGCATGGCGCCGAGGTTTTCCCAGTCGTGTCCGAGTGGGGGCAAAGGATTATCCACCCCTATCTTCTCGAGTGGGCGACAGGCAATCCTGTAGTGACCGAGCTGACGGGCAGGATAGAGCATATCCGTCTGGCTGGAGATCATCCGCAGAGAGCCGACCTTATTCTGATAGCACCTGCCACTGCGAACACCATTGGGAAGATCGCAAATGGCATTGATGATACACCCGTGACGTCCGTGGCAACGACGGCTCTGGGCTCCGGAATTCCCGTGATGATCGTTCCCGCGATGCACGAGTCGATGTACAGGCATCCTGCGGTCTTGGAGAACATAGCACGTCTCAAGGAGATGAGGGCGACAGTGCTGGAGCCGAGGCTTGAGGAAGGAAAAGCGAAGATTGCCGACATCGACGTCATACTGGAGACAGTCATCACAATTCTTACCAAGAAAGATATGGCAGGACTTAAAGTCCTAATTACGGCAGGCCCCACGTACGAATACATTGACCCTGTCAGAATAATCAGCAATCGAAGTTCAGGTAAGATGGGGATCGCTCTCGCTCGAGAGGCTTCTAGAAGAGGGGCTGAAGTCACGCTCATATATGGACATGGAACCGCCAAGCCACCGACTCTCGGAGTAAGAGTGGTCATGGTTGACACCACCGAAGACCTTTGCAGGGCCGTGACATCCGAGCTGAATTCATGGCAGTGCGATATTTTCATCGGTGCCGCAGCCGCCGCCGACTACACTCCTGAACAATCCTTTGAGAGCAAGATCAGGACCGAGAGTATCCCGGAACTCAACATCAAGTTGAAGGCTTCACCAAAGGTTGTCGATGAGGTCAAGAAGATCTCTCCGCGAACCTTCTCTGTGGCGTTCAAAGCGGAGACCGACCTCTCAGACCGTGAACTCGTTGAGCGAGCTTACGCGAGACTGATGAAAGCTGACATTGACCTGATCGTCGCAAACGACGTGAGCAGGGAGGGAGTCGGATTCCAAGTAGATACCAACGAAGTCTTCATTGTCGACAGGAAGAAGGAAATGATACACATACCTCGCAGAAGCAAATCATTGATCGCCAGAGGAGTACTCGACGAGATACTAAGAAGAACCGGAAGAGGCGGCCAATAGCGTCCGAAAGGTCACGTTTTGCCGATTATCTGATCGGCACGGTCTTCTGTTTGTACTTCTGCCCCAGATCCGCGTAGAACGCCGTCGTCGCATAGAGGCGCTTAACGTCATCTTCGCTCAGCTGCCTCACAGGCTTAACCGGAACGCCGAGGGCCAGAGTCCGAGGCGGTATAGCTGCTCCCTCCAAGACAATGGCACCAGCACCGACCATCGATTCCTCACCCACGACTGCTCTATCGAGTATGACGGCTCCGATTCCCACTACACAGCCCTTCTGAACCGTGCAGCCATGCAAGACCGAGGAGTGCCCTATGGTGACCGAGTCGCCGATTATGACTGAATTCATGGCCCCGTGCACGACGGCATTATCCTGCACATTGGAGGATCTCCCAACAATTATTTTGGCGCCGTCGGCCCTTAGTACGGCGCCGGGCCAGATGCCTGCGAGCTCCCTTACTTCCACATCGCCGAATATCTTCGATCCTGGTCCGATGTACGCTGTCTGGTGAACCTGAGGTCTCTTTCCTTCCACCTCAAAGATTCCTTCACCCAACTTGAGTCCTCCTTGGAGGCCGCCTACAATTGTGCGGTATGTATTAAATGGCTTCTGCAACCTTGATTGTAACTCGAAGGGGTCAGAGAGGCTTCTCTTGGGGATAGGTTCGTTGAAGTTGTCCCTCGTAGTGCTTGGCGCTCCGGATTTAAGTCAACCTAGCTCTCTCCACCGTGAATGGATCGCCTGCTCTTAACCTAGATCCAAGTTGCAGGTTGCTGAGCCCCGAGCTAATCTCCCTCCGACAATTCTGACAGATGTTGGAAGGTGGTGGAGGTTTCGCCATCAAAGTCTGCAAAATCGATCTCGGCGGAGAGGGCGTTGACAATTAGTTCTATATCTCGCTTTGCCTTTCCCGTATGCGTGGTTTGCCATGGCTGAGAAGTACGCGAAGAGAGAGTTGCTCACACTTAGGTCTTCGATGACCCAAAGGCTCGCCGTCGTTGCCGCCCAGACCCCCGATTTGATTAGTCTAGCAACGGGTGATCCCGATTTTGACACTCCGAGGCACATCAAGGAGGCGGCCTACGGGTCGATGATGGCTGGATATACGCATTATCAGTTCTCCGTAACCCAAGAGCTGGCTGAGGCGATAGCCAGCTACTATGGCAAATATGGGGTGAGGGTGGATCCGAAGAGCGAGGTGGCGGTCTATGCGGGGAGCGGCATGGCGATATTCTCAGCTCTCTCGGCGATATTGAATCCGAGAGACGAGGTTCTGATCTTCGACCCGACGTATCCATCGTACTCGGCAATAGCGTCCTATTTGGGAGCTAAGATCGTCCATGTTCCGTTCCTGAAAGAACGGAGTCTGCACGACGCGTTCCGGCCAGCTATAGAAACCTTGAGGAGATCGATCACTCCGAATACCAAGGCCTTGGTCATCTGTAACCCGGACAACCCGACCGGATGCTTGTTCTCCGACACAGAGTTGTCCGAAATTGCGGAGCTTGCGAAGGAGAGGGACTTTCTCGTCATCAGCGACGAGATCTACAACGAGTTCATCTGGGGGCCCGGAAACTTCACGACTATCTCGAAGATCCCGGGGATGCACGATCGAACAATCATCATAATGAGCTTCTCGAAGACGTTTGCCATGACTGGCTGGAGGATCGGCTATGCAATCTCGAGTCCAGCATTGATCTCCCTCATGAGGGGCATACCAACTGGTGCCGGACCTTGTGACTTCATGCAGAAGGCGGCAGCCACCGCGCTGAGTGGGCCTTTCGATGAGGTATACAAAATGAAGTCGGAGTATCAGAAGAGGATTGACTACTGTATCAAGAGGCTGAAGGAAATTCCTGGGATCTTCTGTTCGAAGCCTCAAGGAGCGTTCTATCTGTTCCCGGACATATCGGGACTAGGCAAGCCTTCAATTGACTTCTGTGAAGTCCTGGCCAGAGAGGGGAAGGTTATGCTCGCGCCGGGAATCGGTTTCGGACCGAGCGGAGAGGGATACGTGAGAATCGCTTTGGTTAGGCCGATCCCAGTCTTGGATCAATGCATGGATGCGATTGAGAAGGTCGCCAAGAGCCTCTGCGTAAGTTAGACGCAGGCCCATATTGCTGTCCAATGTAACTCGGCAGAGAAATGGACCGAATTCGCCGGGCTAGATGCTTTCTTCAACCTTCTCGTACCATCTTTTTCCCGGGACGTAATTCTTGAGTTTGCCGTTTGACTCGCGCTCGATCATTTCCAGAAGCTTGTCAACTCTGGAGACGATCTTCCTTCTGTCCTCCTCTTTCACTGCTTCTTTCACTCTGAGCTCGAACCTTCTCTCACCGAGCGAGTCCTGCATCTTCTGGAACTGCGTCCACTCGTCCTTCTCGTTGATTGGTGAGGTTTCACTTCCGAAGGTCAGGATGTTCCGCAGTCGCTTGAGGTTTGTCGTGGCGGTGTAGTAGAAGTCCTTCTCTTTGGAGAGCCACTGGCCCATGTAGGCGCCGTTGACGATCTTATTCGCGTCCGTGTCTGTTACCTCATGTTCCCTCAGAATGACCATTTCGTCGATGAAGTCTTTCTCGTTGCTGTAGACGATCTGCAGCTTCGTAAACATGAGTTCGGCCCCGGGCAATGTTGGGGTCTCTTTGTCCAGTCTATCGAATGGGAAGTAGTGATTCATGTAGAATCCTCTGAAGAATACATCCATCAGTACTGGTGCGCCTCGCGCCCCGGGCACAGGTTGGCCCTTGTCGTTTGCGATTACTTCGCCGTATTGGTTGAGAACATTTCCCTTGCCATCTGACAGGTAGAGTTTGAGCTTTGCACATCTTCCGCGAGACATGGTTACGCCTATGAAGTAGTGTCGCTCATCGGCTGGAAGCAACTTGAAGCCTTTTGTTGCGAGAAAAGGTATAACCTCTTTTTCGTGATTCGGGGTCGCGAAGTCGAAGTCTGTGACGTGTCTACCAGCCTTCTCGACAACCTGTCCCGTCACCTCGTCTGGCATTCTCACTTTCACAGAGTTCCAGATATCCGTCCCGCTGGGACTGTACAGTTTCTGTCCGAGGGCTCCAAGCGCTCTCAGGACTATTCTCTTTGGGTGCCTCTCGCCATCCTCTATGAACGGCTTGGCACCATCGATGAAATACGAGTCTTCTTCAACCCTGAAACCCACACCCACCCACCCACCGATCACCAGTCAGACATCTTTCGCCTATCTTCGTTACACTGAAGCTTCGAAGGCCTCCATTCTGAGTAGCGGCATTGACCTATTGAACCTTGCACTTTCCGTTTTCACCAGTTATATGCTTTGCCTCAAGCGCAACAAAAAAGTTTACACAAAGACATCAATATGGCCGCTGGATTGCAGCGGAGAGGTAAAACCAATTTTCTGCGGCGAGAGCAAGTGGACACCTTAAGAAGAGCCTGACAATCGTTTAGGCTCGAATTTCCCGTGAAATGAAAGGCTTGCGATTTGACTGAATATTGACTGAAATCAGCCGACCTCTGCCAGAGGAACTCGGCGGTGAAGAAGTCGACGTATCAATTGTTGGCGGCGTCATTTTCATACTGTGCATGCTTGCCGGGAGGAAGGAGGGGTGGTGGCCTACTTTATCCCCATCTTGCGAGCGTATTTGGCTATGAGGAAAATGACGCCCGCGACTATCAGGAAGTCGATTACCACCCCTACAAAGTCGCCTACCGCGAAGTTCATTCCGTTCCCCACATGGACAGAAACGATGGCTTTCCTCCAGTCTCCACCTGGTATCAAAGCACCTGGAACTGGCATGATTATGTCTCCGACGAGTGCGGATACCACCTTTCCGATGTATGTGCCCATGATGAAGCCTATGGCTAGACCGAGCACTCCAGCTTTGCCTATGAAATCCTTGAACTCAGCCCAGAGCCCCTTGGGCGGCTCAGGTGCTGGAGGCGGAGGTTTAGGCGTAACAGCCTCTCGGATCTTGCGCAGCTCTCCCAAAATTTCATCATCTTTGGCCAAACAATCACCC
Organism: uncultured Candidatus Bathyarchaeia archaeon; assembly: GCA_964460055.1. Taxonomy (GTDB): domain Archaea; phylum Thermoproteota; class Bathyarchaeia; order RBG-16-48-13; family CAYWPD01; genus CAYWPD01. Next base: position 1,727 of record CAYWPD010000020.1, on the reverse strand, counting down.
TACGCTCTCAACCTGATGAAATGCCTCTAAAATCTTCTGATCTACTAGCCCAATGGACGACAGTAATTCGTTAACGAGGGCTGCGAACTTGGAAACGGTGACGCAGAGAAGGCGAACCTTCCCGAAAACTTGGCGCGCGAACTCTGAGAAACTGGTAGAAGCAAGTCTTAATACCGCAGGGGCTGAGCGCTGAGACTGGGTCGCTTCATCATGGGCAAGGTAATGGATCTGAGAGAGGCTGTGAAGCTCATCAAGTCGGGGGACTGCATATCGTTCATCGGCGGGGTGCTTCGGAACAAGTCTTTGGCTGCGGCAAGGGAGATCATACGCCAAGGCATCCGAGACCTCCACCTTCAGTCCTTCACTTCGGATCTCGAGGCTGACATGCTGATAGGAGCTGGGTCAGTACGCAAAGTTGAATCGGTTTACACGGGTTTGATGGGCTACGGCCTGGCACCAAACTTCAGAAGGGCGGTGGAATCAGGGCAGGTGGAACCGATCGACCTGCCGGAGTCCGCGTTCGTCGCGAAGTTCAGAGCCCGCGGAATGGGAATTCCGTTCGGCGTGACCGCCAGCTTGAGCGGAACCGATGTCGCAAAGAGCCTAGCGGAGGCGAAGGAGATCACATGTCCTTTCACGGGCAAGAAGCTCATTGCGTTGCCTGCTGCCAACCCAGATGTCGCTATCATCCACGCACATCGGGCGGACGTGGCCGGAAACCTGCAGTTTGACGGGATTCGCCCGATGGAATACTTCGAGTACGTTCTTGCGGCGAAGAAGGTGATAGCGACGGTCGAGGAGATCGTTCAGGTTGACTACACCTTTGCACACTACGACAGAACCATTGTGCCCGGGGTCTTCGTTGGAGCTGTTGTGAAAACTCCTTGGGGTACCCATCCCGAGGCGCTGGAAGGCAGGTACAACTCAGACCATGCGCACCTCAAAATGTACGTGGAGTACGCCCGCGATTCGAAGAGGTTCGAAGAGTATCTTGACACGTATGTGTACGCTACGAAGACGCACATGGACTATCTCAATCTTGTGGGGTTGCCCGCTCTGCTCGATCTCCAGTCGGAGGGAGGGATCTAGATGACTCAGAGATTTGGAGGGTATTACACGCTGTACGAGCTTCTGGCCGTTAGCGTGGCAAAGTTCCTTGAGGATGGTGAACTAGTGCACGTCGGTGTAGCTGCTGGTGGAAAGGGCGCTGTGATGGCGGTTGGAGTGCCTATGGCGGCCATCGGGCTCGCCCAGCTGACGCATGCGCCGTCCCTGACCATGTTCATGGGGCATACCTTCAATCCGAAGATAGATGAGATGCCTGTGGCACTCACGGAGACCGCGATAGCTCGGTGGAGATGCCAAGCGAGGATCGAGATGTGGGGAGCTAATCCCGGTCTCATCAACAACCCCGACCACTTGGATGTCACCTTCTCCTCCGGAGCACAGGTCGACAAGTATGGTAACTTAAACATCACCGCCATTGGAGATTACAAGAAGCCTGAGGTTCGCCTCATTGGATGTCTGGCTCAGCCGGATCAGCTTGCAAACGCACACAGATCCATAATCCTGCAGGAGCACCAGAAGCGCGTGTTCGTTGACAAGGTAGACTTCATCACCAGCGTCGGTTACTATGACGGGCCCGAGGGAAGGAAGAAGCTGGGGCTCAGAACGGACAAGATGATCCGTGTCTTCACGGATCTGGCCGTTCTCGGTTTCGACGAAAG
>CAYWPD010000019.1:0-26709 GCA_964460055.1 uncultured Candidatus Bathyarchaeia archaeon | reverse complement strand
ATATCCTACCTCGGTTAGCTTACTGTATCCGAAGATCCCAGACACGCGAGTGGAACTCCTTGAAGCCTTCCGGGAAACTCCACGGGTCGACTTCGAAGTCTAGGACGGCTGGCGTACCGCCCGCGTTGGCCTTTAGGGCGCCTCTGATCGCAGGCTCTATCTGTGACTGCCTCTCGACCCTCTCTCCGTGGCACTTATTGGCTTCAGCGATCTTGACGAAGTCCGGTTGAACGTCGAAGTCGGTCGCGATGTATCTCCCTCCAGTAGCTCTCTGCACGGCCTTTATCCACCCGAGACTTCGGTTATTCAGCACGATCCATGTGACTGGTGCCGAGTACTGGACTGCGGTTGGCAGTTCTTTCATGAACATCTGGAAGGCTCCATCGCCGGTGGTGCAGACGACCTTCTTGTCGGGACGAGTGAGTTTGGCTCCTATTGCGGCGGCGACGCCGAATCCCATGCACGTCTGTTCGCCTGGTGGTATGCAGTCTCCGATGTCTAGGACGCGGTAGTACGGGTAGTAGTAGGACCACAAGTCTTGGGAGCCGTTCTCGTTCACTAGTATTGTGTCATGTCCGCAGAGTTTGTTGAGTGCCCAGACTACGTTCTTGCTGCTGATGTTCTCGGTCTGTGATCTGCATTCTTTCTCGATTTCAGCAAGTTGACGCTGCTTTGCTTCAGTGATCTCCTTCATTCTCCGCGTGTCCAAGAATTTGGCTGTCGATTTGGCGCGTTTGAGCTTGTCTATGATGTCTTTGAGTACCAGTCTAGCGTCTCCCACGATTGCTACGTCTGGAAGGTAGTTTCTTCCGATCTCGAATGAATCTACGTCGATTTGTAGGAACTTTGCCTCTTTGGGTTTGAGTGTCCAGCCTCCTGACTGGAACTCCTCATTTCTGGATCCTACGGAGATGACGAGGTCGGAAGATTCGAAGACCTCTCTTCCAACACGGGTTCTGTAGAGGCCGACGAGCCCCATCGCAAGAGGATGATCTTCGGGGATGGAGCCTCTGCCTGATGGGGTGGTGAATATCGGGATGGCTAAGAATTCTCCCAGCTTGAGCAGCTCCTTTGACGCGCCTGAGAGGACGGTTCCTCCCCCTGCTAGTAGGATTGGCCTCTTGGAGGCAAGTATCAGCTGTGCAGCTTCCTCGATGCTTGTTTCGTCGCCTCGTGAACGAAGTGGTCTTCCAACGGGCCTGTAGGATTCGACATCGGCCTTTGTCATTCCTATGTTCGATGGAATTTCGATCGCAACAGGGCCGGGTTTGCCATTCCAAGAGATGGATATTGCTCGCCTCATCAGCCAAGGCATCCTCTGCGGGGTCTCCAGTCGCACGGCCCACTTGGTGATTGGCCTGAGCATCGAAATCTGGTCAGCCTCCTGAAATGCACCCATACCATACGTCTGTGTGCTAACCGTTGGACAGAACGCGAGCAGAGGAGTGCAAGCTGAGTACGCTTCGAGGATTCCGGGGACAAGGTTGGCTACTCCGGGGCCCGGACTTCCGAAGCAGATACCCGGCTTCCCGGTTAGTCTAGCATTGGCCATGGCCATGAAGACTCCAGACGTCTCGTGTCGTACCAAGATCGTCCTAATCTCCGGAGTATCGTACAGGGCGTCGTACAGGTTCCTGGGGTCGCCTGGAAGACCGAACACGAATCCAATGCCTTCTTCTCTGAGGGCATGAACTGCTATCTGCCAAGGATCTCTCACAGGATTTCTCCTCCAAGTTCGTCGGAACTTGGCCAGAATGGAGTTAAGATCGAAATAACAGTATGTTTGTTCACAGAGACTTATGGCTTCAACAAGGAAGAAGAAATACTTCGCCCAAAAAAAGAGGAATTATTCGGCCGCTTTAGCCAACTTTCTTGGCTTCGCGGAACTTCTTGCCACAGTGTTCATACAGCTTAACGTGAAGCTTTGGTCCTTTGCCACTCTTTGGTGCTACGTCCCATTCCTTGATCGGATGTGCAACTTCAGCTCCGCATTTCGGACATTTAGCCATCCGTGTCCCTCCTTACGACTCATGGGTTCTCTTCATACTTATAAAATATTTCATGCTGAGATCCGCTCTGCTTGCCGCTCTGGCGCCCTTCTTTGGAAGTGAAATGCTCCTCTGGACAAATTACACCTTTTTCGCAGTTACAACGGAAATGCAGTTGGAGAGGTAGATCTCAAATCGTTTTTAGCGACTTTTCAGACCTCTAATCGTCGAATATCGAAAAGATCCAGCCGTATTGACGAAATAAAGGATGATGCAGCCTCAGTCTCTTCTCTCATGGGTTGGGAGACCGCCCTCTGCAGTGTGGAACATTCGGATCCTCTTCACCCTAGCAGACTCATTCGGGTTCATGGGCTCGATTTTGGGGCTTAATCAATCTCGAAAGTACTCTTCGGCCTCGTGCAGAGAGAGACTGAGGCTTTGTTCTGCGCCTTCGGTTACAGGTTCTCCGTGGCCAGGAAGCAGAACCTGAACCTTCAGCTGCGCAAGCTTCTTCAACGAGTTGACCATATCCAAGCTGCTTCCAGAGTCGCCGTCGGTGCGTCCGAAGCCGCCGTCGGGGAAGGCTGTGTCCCCCGAGAAGAGCACTTGGCGGCGAGGGTCGTAGAGGCACAGGCTTCCTGCAGAGTGTCCAGGAGTGTGAAGTACTGATAGCGAGCCGAGCTCTGTTATAATCTCCTCTCCGCCTTTGAGACGTACAAGCTTTGGGACTCGAAGATACACTGCGTCAGCTTCTTGGACGAACACGGTTGGGGTAGAGTGGTCATGAACCTCTCTCAGGCCGCCTGTATGATCATGATGCACATGCGTCAAGACCACTTGGTGTACATCCTTCAAGCGAAGGTCCGTTCTCTCAAACTGTGGAGCTAGAAGATTCGCCCTGTTGCCGACCCCTGAGTCTACCAGAGTAAGAGACTTCAGTCCTATCACATAGACGTTTGAGCTTAGTCCGACCGTTGTCAGCATTCCTATGCCGGCGAGATTGGATTGGAGCTTGCTGAGATCAATGAACATGATTCCACATCGGTCGGAGGAATTCGGCCGAGGCTTCGTAATAAGCAGTTCGAATTGACTCAGTTTGGATGGAAAAGCTCTTCTCCCAATCCAACAGATTCTCGGTAGATAGCCATGGAACTCAAGTTGGTCAAGATCGAGGTGCCTGAAGACTGCAACGTGATTCTTGGAACGTCTCACTTCATCAAGACGGTTGAAGACCTCTACGAAGCCCTAGTCAACACGGTTCCCGGAATCAAGTTCGGCATAGGGTTCTGCGAGTCCTCCGGGAAATGCCTCGTCAGACATGAAGGAAACGATCCAGACTTGAGGAAGCTCGCAATTGAGGCAGCTGAGAAGCTCTCTGCCGGGCACTCATTCGTGATCTTCATGAAGAATGCTTATCCGATAAACGTCACCCAGAGGATAAAGACCGTGCCCGAGGTTTGCACTATCCATTGTGCTACGGCCAACCCGGTACAAGTTGTTGTCGCAGAGACTGATCAAGGAAGGGGAATTCTAGGAGTTGTAGATGGACAAGCTACAAAAGGAGTGGAGGACGAAGACGAGATACGATGGAGAAAGGAGTTTCTCCGGAAGATAGGATACAAGTTATGAGAGCATGTGACAGCCGGATAGATTCCCTATGGTCACTGTCTCATCAAAGAGCGGTATTAGAAAGCTTTCCGTAGATGTGACTGATGTACATCTCTCTTTTCGGCCTTCCAAGAAAGATCTGAGCGAACTCTTGGCGAAGTGTCCAAACCTGAAAACCATCTACCTCCCGGGGTTCAAGCTGAGGAAGATTCTGGGATCGACAATTGAGGTGGCGGAGAAGAAGGGCGTCAAGGTCGAGGTTGACGAGGACCGTGGAAGACCGATCTTCTACACGCGTGAACACTTTGTGAGAGCTCTCGAACTCAGAGAGATGGGACTCTCGATCCGCGCGATAGGAAGAAAGATAGGCGTCCCGAAGAGCGTTGTGCACTACTGGCTGACACAAGCTAAGGGAAGCAAGACGAGAGACGAGCTCGTGAGGTAGTGCTCAAGCCTTCAGTGCAATGTCTCTAAGGATGTCTTCTACCGTGGAAGCCCACATCACGAGATGTTCTTTTCTTGGATAGTTTGCATACAGGGATCTTATTTCCCTCATACGATGCCGTGTGTACCTCAACTTCCTGAGAAGCGATACCTTGTGTATACCCGCAGCGAGCCTACGAGATTTTTCAGGAATCGACAATCTAAACTCCTCGCCATGATCAAGCTTCAAGAGGTCTGATTCTCGGATGAGACGTTGGGACATGCCGAAATCTATGTCGGAGTCGTCAAGCTTCTGGAGGAACATTCTGAAGACATCCAGCTGTGCTTGCTTTGCACCGTACGCTGTCATGTAGCGGAGGTTATATTGCCAGAGGTCTTCCGCGTTCGTTGAATTCTTCGTGATAGCGTCCGCAGCGGCTTCAGCGGCAAGTTTGCCTGCCATCATCGACGGTCCTATGCCGCCGCCGTGGATAGGGTTCACTTGGCATGCCGAGTCGCCAACTAGCATGAACCCATTTGATACCAGCGTCGGAAGAGGACGTCTCGTTGGCACGACGCCTCCTCCCCCATGGACAAGCGTTGATCCCTTGAATATCTCTTGGGATAGGACTTCACGATATAGGAAATCTCTTGGATTCTTGAAGCCCTCCTTTCCTTGGACTCCGAGACCTACATTCACTACATGTGGGCTCTTGGGAAAGATCCAGTGGTATCCTCCTGGGGCTGTCCTTTGCGACAGGAATATGCGGCAGAACTCAGGTCTCTCAAAGGCCTTCTGGATCTTTCGTATCTCTCTGTAGCAGACCATGACGTCAGAGCTCTGTATGCCGGTCTCTATGCCCAACTCCTTTGGGAGGGATTTCCTCAGAACCGCAGCATAGCCACTGGCGTCGACCGTCACCATCGCTCTCAACTCCGTAACGCCCTCACGCTTGAGGCCTCTTCCTTTCACGCCCCGAATGCATCCTTCCTCGATTATCGGCGCGAACACGTGGAAGCTGTCTCTCAGCGCGGCCCCTCTATCGATCGCGTTTTTGAGTAAACGTTGGCCGAACTGATGTCTATTGATGACGAAGCCTTGGAGCCCTTCGCCTTCGACTCTGAAAACTGTCTTTTGATCAGGTGAATACACATCTATTCCAAGTACGTCGGTCGCCAGCTCTTCGCCCACAGGTGGGCTTATCCCAAGGAGATCGAAGTGATGCTTACCAATTCCGTCGCCACAGACCTTCTCACCTATGGTCTCGAAGGGTTTGCGGTCAACCAAACCTACAGATAGTCCTCTTTCAGCGCCTACCTTCGCTGCGATACATCCGCCAGTCCCGGCTCCCACCACTAGGAGATCGAAGGATTCGGCCTGTGACATGACTTGCTTGGCACCTCGGAACCCTAGCTACCCTTGTCCTCTTAATGCTTTTCCGAGGCAGACCCTGTAAACGCGTCACGTGTGTAATCCGCTAGTTCTATCAGCGCCAGCCACTCCAACCAAGGCTTGAAGCTGACGCATCCGCGCAAGCGTTCGCCATTTTCACGATGTATTCTCAATCAAGAATTGATATGCAAACGTCTGGCTTTTCTCTAACGCTAACTCTATCTCAAATGCTCACGTTTCAGAGGTCAGGTGCAGCCTGGGTCGCCGAGACGGTTACCGCTCATCGGAACTTGGAGCTTCCCTCGGTTCTTCCGTTGCGTCCGCCTCCAGTACGATCGCCCCGCAGTATCCGCAGGAGCCACAGACGTATCGCTCCGGTACAAGCCATGAGTCCAAGCTGGAGAATGGCTTAAGATCTGGGCTTCCGCACACCGGACAACGTAGGACTCGTGGTCCTGAATGTTTCAGCCTCGACAGCGTCTCTCTGATGGGTGCCAACGAAAGTACCTGCCAAGGTTGATTGAGGCTCAGCCGACTTCGATATTTTCTGGAGGGAACCCTTCCTTGACTAGAAACTCTCTAGCCTTCGAACGGTGATCGCCTTGCAGCATTATTTCCCCGTTCTTGGCCGTACCACCGCAGGCGCAATACGCTTTCATTCTCTGCGCCAAACGTCCTATATCGACTGACTTCTGGTCGACGCCATCTATCAGGGTTACAGGCTTCCCCCATTTTCTGGTGTCACGCCGCACACGAATCTTCTGTTGTTCTTTGCTCAGAACGCCGCACACACAAAGATCCTTGGGGAGTCCGCATACTGGGCATATCTCAGCCATTATTCGTCCTCTTGATTTTGAACTACGAAGTTTCAAATTGAGGTGAACCGTATTTAAGGCTTGTCAGAAGGTGCAAACCGGCTGCCTAGGCAGTCGGAGCCAAGGGGCGAGCAGAAGCGGTCCTGTGGCATTCTAAGCCCTTGTAGGGGGAGATTTACCCTGTTTCACTCATTATGTGTCGAGTTCCGTATGTCGGAATCGTTGCGATAGCGAAACTGAAAAGAAGTCAAATAGCGGTTGAAGCCATAGAACCGATGGCAGTGAACACGCATTGAGAAAGAACTCTGTCAAACAGATGCTCGGGGAAGGAAAGACCATTGTTGGAACGATGATCAGTGAGTTCGGAAGCCCGGAGGTCATGAAGATTCTTTCATCTGCAGGCTTCGACTTCGTCCTCATTGACACGGAACACGCGCCTTTCAGCCTTGAGACCGTAAACAACCTGGTGCGCGTTGGCAGAGCAGTGGGACTAACGTGCATCGTCAGAGTGCCCGATACTGAGTACCATCTGATCGCCAGGACGCTGGACGCTGGAGCCCACGGACTCATGTTCCCGAGGATTGAAACTAGAGAGCAGTTGGAAGCGGCAGTCAGAGCCTCCAAGTTCCCACCATGGGGTGAAAGAGGGTACGGAGTCCGAGGGATAATCACGGACTACCAACAGGCGACCGTCGAAGAGAACATTCACTTCTTGAATGATGATACTGTGATGGTGGCGCAGATAGAGAAAAGGAGCGCGATCGATGACATCGATAATATCCTCTCAGTGAAAGGAGTAGATATTGCCTTAATCGGCCCAAACGACCTTTCGATCTCTCTTGAGGTTCCAGGGCAACTGGACCACCCATCGATGAGAGAGGCCATCCGGAGAGTCATAGATGCCTGTAATTCACATGGAATAGCCTCAGGCACCCACGTGCGCGATATGAAGAACCTTCTCTACTGGAGAGATCAGGGCATGAGAGTATTGACCTTCTCGACAGAAGCAGGGATGCTCATGGCTTCCGCAAAGGAGGCCGTGGCACGGCTGAGAACCGAACCCTTTCACTAGGGAAAGACACCGACAGGCTAATCCGAGGCTGGTTGACCAGCTGATGACCGTAGAGTTTATCTATCCTTTGCACGGAGAAAGGCAGATCCAACAGAGACGAAGAGCTGAATCGAAGGATGCACGCTAACGGAGCTTCTATGCGGAATCAATCCAGCTCCAGAAAGAGTGACTGGGTGAGATTCTACATCAAGCTCCTTATTGTTATGTTCGGCGCGATAGTCTGGATGCTGGGGCTGATCTTTACGGCGAAGTTCTGGCAGCCACTGCTCACCCCGACGCTCATTCAAGGCTTCAAGGAAATCCTTCTGGTCGCGATGGCAGGATCCCTGACGGCGTTGATGGTCGTTGCTGTGCTCCTGATGCTCCAACAGATCAGGCCCGCACCCGCAAATATGCGTTGACGCCCGCTTCTGCCTATAAGAGTAAAATAAGGCTTCGTGGAGGCTTTTTGGCATCAAATTGCGGAAAGCTTAAAGAATGAGCCTTGGGCTATCTCTAGGTTGCAGCTAGCAAAGCAACCCAAGAAGAACATGGTGAATACAGATGGCAGAACAACAACGAGAGTTTTCAGCCATGCCCAAGGATGTGATCCTGATCGGAAAGAAGCCAGCCATGAGTTACGTCATGGCTATGATCTTCCAGCTGAATCAAGGTGCGAAGGAGCTCACCGTCAAGGCACGTGGTATGTTGATATCGCGGGCCGTCGACGTTGTCGAGATCCTGCAGAAGCGATTCTTCGAAGAAGGGAAGCTCGTCATCAAGGACATCCAGATAGGAACGCAGACTGTGGGCGAAGCTGGCAACGAGAGAAACGTATCGACGATCGAGATAAAGATAGCCAAGCAGTGATGCAGCGTAGGCTGCTACGTTTCTCCTTTATTTTTGGAATTCTCTGGGATGACGTGATGAGTCAGATAGTTCACAACACTCGCGCTGGTTCTTCATGTTCGGGGTTCTTTCTCATAGCTTCATGACGCGTTCATCCTTCTCCAGCTTCATCCCCACCGACTCAACGAGTTCCCTTGCCCTGGCTTTGATCTCGCTTTTGTCTTTGGTGTCCAAGACGAAGAAGTCGATCCCTCCAACGGTTTTCGCTGCAGCTTCGCGAAGCATCTCGGGCCTAACATTGGCTATGACATGATTTGTGAGAACGTGGCCGATCGCATAGCTAGATTGAAGTACGACTTTCGTGTGCCTGAGGGCGTAGTGGCCTCCACATAGACCGACTAGGCACCGTCCATCGAAGCGATGAGAGAGAGCGTATAACGCGGCATCCACCGTCGCTTCAACGGCCTTCTCGTCGCCCCACTCTCTCGGGCTTGACCCTACTTCGACCTCCATATAGGGCCAGGGCATGTCGCCCGGACCGTGGGTGGCTTCCAAACACAGAGAGAAGTCTCCAAGCCCAAGTTCATCTTTTCTTCTCGAGAGCTCTTGGAGGGCGAGCTTCATTCTGCCCGCCGGTGCAAGTCCAAGCTTCTCCGGTGTGCCTCCGATCGGCGCGTGCGTTGTTGGGTTGCCAGCAGCGTGCACGGATAGGATTGGCATCGGATTCTCTGCTGAGTGATAGTTCACTGAAAGCAGCAGGTCAGGTTCTCCGAAGTACTGTCTTACGAAACCATGGAACTGCCTGTCAACCTCACGTTCGTAACTTACGGTGTACATCAGGTAAGTTGGTCCGTCCATTCCGTCTATGGATCTTATCTCATAGCCATCGTAGGTTATGCCCGTTTCTCCTAGGGTGCATCTGCCTTCGATGAGCTTGAGAGCGGTCGTTCCGACTAGGTCTCTCTGACAGAGGAGCAGTAATTGAGTCAATTTCGACTTTGCCCCTGTCCCATTCTCTCAATCTCTGATTCCGTCATGTAAATACATTCAACATGCGACCTTCCCATGCAATCGGCTTTCATGATAAGCCTATCCTCCCATAGACTCACCAAGACGGAAACTGGCGGCGAAGGAAGATTTTGAAGAAAACCAACAAGTCTTTCAATCAGACATCGAGGGAATCTTGTGCGCCAAGAGCTATCTGTGACATCTAAGTCGACTGTGAGCGGCTGCTCCATTGGTGTCAGCTCGTCAAGGCGTGGCCATAGAATTCTTCTCCCGTAGAGCAGGACGCGTTCACATCACTTACATTGCATATGATCTGCTAGCCAACCGCATTTGCTTGCGTCGGATCTATCGAAGTAAGTATTCGACCAGTTCTTGTCCGTTCCCATCGGATTTGCTGATGAGTAGCTGATCCCAAAACCACAAATGTGCAATAACCTCGATTTCAAAGGGATCTGTAAAGGAGCCCTGCATCGCCTGTCGAGAAAGGCGGTTATGAGGTCGTCGCCTTGGGCAGCGCACGCATGGAGATATCTGGGCCTCAGAGAACCCAGAAACAGTAGGGATCCGTCCGTGTCCGATGAGCCCTCTTGGCGCCTCGAAAAAAGTACTTGAATCATTGCTGGGCCGGGCTGAGTTTACCATACCGCCCAACGTTGAGCTGTTTCTCTCCCCTGAATTCAGTTACATAGCCATTTTCGATTGATATGCTGTCGCCTACTGAAACCTGGTCTATATGCTCGTTCCAGAGGCTGAGCTTCATTGTGCCAGTGTCGTCTTTCACGGTTGCTGTCGCGACACGATTGGTCGAACCATCAAACCTAGAGATGACTTCTCTTGGCTCTGAGATCTCGACCACTTGGGCGGATACGTTGACCTTTTTCATCCCGACTCTAAGATCTCTAATCTGCATCGCTTGTCTCCTCCTGTGAACCTAACTCTCCTTCAATTTCTCCTTCTTCAGTCTGTCCCTCTTCGGTCGTACTCACTGGCTCAGGTTCTCCTCTAGCTCCACCTTCCACGACGGACGCGACGGCGAAGTTTCCGCGCACGTTCTCTATTCTAACCCTTGGCTTGTCTCCCACTTTTGTTCCCGGAACGAATACCGCAAATCCTTGGATCTTTGCGAGGCCGTCCCCCCGCTGGCCGACGGCTTCGATAGACACGTCGTATTCCTCTCCTTCCTTGACGGGCGCTTCTCGCGGAGGAGCCACATCGGAACGCGGGCCACGGCCATAGTATCTTCCAAACCTTCTTTCCCTACGATCCGTGTCGCGCCCAAATCTCCTATCAGGGATCCTTCTTGGCAAACTTCTCTCTCCATATTATTCGAGCTAGAAGCAGGTTACGACCTCTAAACGTGACCCACGGAAGGCGGCGCATAACACGCTACGAGTCCGATAAAAAGTCACGCAGTCTTCCTTCTTCTAACTTGACCACGAGATAGCCGATCACAGCATATATAAGGATAACCCAACCGTGCAACAGGAATTCTAGTTGAGAAGCGCGAACCAAGAAATTCGGTCTTGCGAGTATCCTTATAAGACAAACAGGTTATCCAGACACAGCAATTCCTGCCGGAGCCATGAAGTTGAGCGAAGTCAAGAAGGATACGGTCTATCTAAATCGTTTGGACAACACACTGCCAACTGAGCTCGAAGAGGCCGGGATAACGAAGATTCGCTCTTGCTTGCAATGTGGATCTTGCACGGCTTCGTGCCCATCCGGGCGCCGCACCGCCTTTAGAACACGGCTGGTGATTAGAAAGGCTCTCTTGGGATTGAAAGATGAGCTCCTCAAAGGGGAAGACCTCTGGCTTTGCACGACATGTTACACCTGTTATGAAAGATGTCCCCGAAAGATCGAGGTAACCAACACGATCATCGCGCTTCGAAATATGGCGGCTTCAAAGGGCCTCATGCTTCAACGCCACAAGGAGGCGTCAGCCCTTTTGTTGAAGACGGGCCATCTCGTTCCGATCGACAAACCCAGCGAAGAGAAGAGAAGTTCATTGGGATTGCTGACCGCTCCTCCAACCACCCACTCCTATCCTGATGCGCTTCAGGAAGTCCAGACTCTTCTCAGGAGACTGGAGTTCGACACACTGATCGGACAGAGAGGCGGCATCTAAAGATGGATTACGCCCTCTACCTAGGTTGCATTGCACCCAATAGATATCCTGGCATAGAGGCCTCGGTGCGCGGTACGCTGGAAGAACTTGGAGTGCGGCTCCACGATCTGCGCGGCGCATCATGTTGCCCAGCTCCGGGAGTTGTCAAGTCCTTCAGCAAGGATACCTGGCTAGCCTTAGCTGCAAGGAACATCTCTCTGGCCGAGGACCTGATGAAGAACCTAATGACGATCTGCAACGGCTGTTATGGAACCCTGAAGGAGGCAAATGAGATTCTGAAAACAAATGAGCTGCTCAAACTCAAGGCGAACGAGGCTCTTTCAAGCATAGGCAGAAGCGTCAACGGGAGCATAGAGATAAGACACATCACTGAAGTCCTGTACAACGAGATAGGACTCGACAGCATTCGTGAACATGTCAAGAGAAAGATCCCGCTGAAGGCCGCCGCCCACTACGGATGTCATCTACTAAAACCGAGTGAGCTCCGTCCGTGGGGGAGCACCGAGAGACCCAGATTCCTCGACGAATTGATCGAGCTAACCGGAGCCACCAGCGTCCCCTATAAGGATAAGATGATGTGCTGCGGCGCAGGGGGAGGAGTCAGGGCTGGCGCAATCGATGTGGCTCTCGACATGACGATGGAGAAGATAGACAACGTTCTGAACGCGGGCGCCGACTGCATCGTCGACGTATGCCCCTTCTGCCACCTCCAGCTTGACGCGGGTCAGCTTCAACTGAACAAGAAACTCGAAGCGAAGTACAATGTCCCAGTCCTCTACTACACCCAGCTGCTCGGGGCTTCGATGGGCTTCGACCCTCTCAAGATGGGTGTGCAGCAGAACACGGTCAACGGACTTCGATTGTTCCAACGGTAAGCGAATATCAACATGAAGCGTGATGTTAGATCGTTCTCGGGACGAACCTATCAACGAAATCCGAAAAACCAGCATTGCCCGTCAGCGATGATGCAAAGAACGACATGATTCCCATCTCGATCCACCCCTTCGCGAGAATGGGGACAAGAAGTGTAGACATGTAAGCGGCCGAGGCAGAAGGAAGAAACAGGAAGACCAGCACGCTGAAGAAGAGGACTGTGAATAGAGCTTCGGGGACATAACCCACCATTACGGTCGCAACTACCTCGTAGAATCTCAACCGCGACCTCTTTCTCCTGATTACGGCCGCGAGGAGACCGATCGAGAGTCCAGTCAACGCCTTTCCAAACGGCAGCCCCAAGAGACCTAGAAGACCGAGACCGCCTACGGGCGTCAAGAATCCGTAATACAGCCCCGGGCCCAGCCCGACGAGCACTCCTGAGAGTAATCCTATCAGAGGCCCCCCGTAGATGCCTCCAATGATCGTGCCCATATGAGAGAGGTCCAGTGCAATCTGTCCGTACTGAAATATGGACTGTGAGACAACGAAGAGCGCGTTTCCAAGGGCGCCCATCACTCCGACGAGCGCCACAGACCTCGAGTCCAGAAGCCGTCTCTTTGAAATCGGTCGAATTTCAGTTTGCGTTACCATGCAGACGACCCGGCGGAATCGCGGGCACCTTTGGTGGGCTACCTCCAGAAAAAAGTATCTACTTAGAAATGAGTAGCTCAGACCAGCGACGTTTCGACGAATCTCGTCCTTTGTCGAAATAGTACCCTTAAGAGGACGAATCCAGTAGCATAGCTGCACTCTATCGGAGCTTGGATCTTGGTCAAGTATCGCTACGGACGAGTCACCGAAAGGACGATCAGGGAACTCCAAGACACCGTAGGCGCGGAAAACGTCTCCTTGAGGGATGAGGAGCTCATATGCTATTCCCGTGACTCATCACTATACGAGTACAAACCAGATGTGGTAGTGCGACCCTCGTCGAGCGAGCAGGTCGCCACGATTCTGAGACTCGCGGGTCGGGAGACCATACCTGTCACTCCACGCGGCGCCGGAACGAGCTCTACGGGCTCTCCTCTGCCGGTCAAGGGAGGTATCCTTCTTGACATGACTGCCATGGACGAGATCCTCAGAATCGACGTCGAGAACATGACGGTCGAGGTGGAGCCTGGGATGGTCTGTGACTCGCTTAATGAAGTGCTCTTCGAGTACGGCTACTTCTTCCCGCCGGACCCGGCTAGCAGCCCCGCCTGCACGATAGGAGGCATGGTAGCGAACAACGCAGCGGGCAACAGAGCGATCAAGTATGGCACAACGAGGGAGCATGTTCTTTGGCTGGAACTTGCTCTCCCAAGTGGAAAAATCATTCATACGGGTTCTAGGACTCTCAAGTCGGTATCAGGCTTCGACCTCACAAGGCTTGTAGTGGGATCAGAAGGATCTTTGGGGGTTGTAACTAAGATCTGCCTGAAGTTGACTCCGATTCCAGAATCCTTCGCCACCGCAGTCTTCACGTTTGACAATGTTGAACCGATCGCTAGGGCCGTTTCGAAGATTCGAGCTGCCAAGATCTTGCCAGACATGTTGGAGTTCATGAGTGCAAAGACAGCTGGAGCCGCTCTGGAGTACATGAAGACAAGAGAGATTCCACCGGGAAATTTCCTCCTGATCGACTGCGACGGCTCCAAAGAGAGCACGACGAGAGACATGAATTCCTGTCTTCCAATCCTGAAAGAGTTCCGTCCATCCTACATTCAGCGTACGGAGGATCCTTCTCTGCGTGAGATGCTCATATCTGCAAGAAAGGCCGCTCTTCCAGCGTTGTCGAGACTGCGACCGACAACGTGCATGGAAGACTGTACTTTCCCTCTCTCAAGACTCGCTGAAGCGACAACCGTCATCGAAGATATCCCGTCAAAGTTCGCATCTTCCAATCTGGATCTTGCTAACTTCGGCCATCTCGGAGATGGAAATATGCATCCCACCTTCATGTTCGATGATCGCGTCGAGGGCGAAAGGCGGGCGTTTCAGCAAGGGTTGGACACACTCTACAGACAGATTGTGCTGCCGCTTGGTGGAACAATAACAGGCGAGCACGGAATAGGCATCGTCAGAGCTCAGTACATCGAGGAAGAGCACGGCGAAGAAGCCGTTAGGCTGATGAGACGAATAAAGGAGCTGTTCGACCCCAAGCAGATCCTGAACCCGTACAAAGGTAAGGGAGGACCATGGCCCATCAGGTAGACCCATCTCCGAGAAGGCACATCTATCTCGGCAGTTTTGAAGAGGACACGCACAGGTGCATGAGATGCGGCTTTTGCCGAATTAAGTGTCCCACCTACGACTTCATAGGATGGGAGTCAGGGAGCCCGCGTGGGAGAATGCAGCAGCTCTACGCGATCCTTCGGGAAAGGATCGCCCCCACCTCGTATGTCTATGACAGACTCATGAAGTGTACAACCTGCGGGTATTGCGAATGGAGGTGCCCTTCGGGGGTCAAGACGACTGATGCAATAGAGGCGGGCAGGGCCGAGCTTCAGGAGAGAGGCTTCAAGTTGGAGAAGCATTATGAAGCGGGGATGAAAATCATGGAGACGGGAAATCCCTACGGGTACTCCAGAGAGAAGAAGATTCTCTGGAAGAGCGAACCCAGCTCATCTCGGCGACCTCAAACCCTGCTATTCTCTGGTTGCACTCATCCATACACTAGCCCCTCTGCTCTGCGAGACGCCTATCAGGTACTTAGACGAATCGGCGTGAACGTCAGCAGCCTAGGAGACAGGGAGCCTTGCTGCGGCAGCTTCCTCCTCAGAACCGGCCAGAGGAGACCTTTCGAAGACTATGTATCAGACGAAATGATGATTCTGAACAATCCTAGCTTTGAAAAGATAGTGACTCTTTGCCCTGGTTGCTACAAGACGCTCTCAAGAGAAGTGGTTCCAAGGTTTCTGAACCACGACATCGAGACTTTCCACTTCGCCTCTTTCATCGAAATGCTATTGGATAGAACGCCGAACCTCAGATTCAAGAGAGTAAATCAAACCGTGACGTATCATGACCCTTGTCACTTAGGAAGACACATGGGTATCTTCGAGGAGCCCCGGAAAATCCTTGAGAGCTTACCCGGAGTAAAGTTGGTCGAGATGGCCCACAACAGAAACCTTGCCATCTGCTGTGGATCCGGAGGAGGCGTAAGATCGGCCTATGCCGAGATGGCGAGCGAGATGGCGAAGCTCCGACTCAAGGAAGCAGAAGACACGGGCGCTGACCTTCTCGTAACCTCTTGCCCGTTCTGCGAGAAGGCCTTCAGGGATGTCTCACAGGAGAGCGACGGTACGCCCAGGGTCATCGACCTGGCAGAACTCCTGTGGACTGCACTCGGGTAGACCTGGCCCGACCTCTCGACACATAGATATCGCTTTTTTGCAGCCAGCAAAGCCGTCGGAGGGAAGAGACTATCCGGCGGCCATTGCGATCTCGATCGTGGCCAGACCGATCAGAAGCCCGAAAATGAAACACGCCCTGCTCCAAGAGAGCTTATGAATGATTACAGGCCCCAAGACCAGCTGCAACGATGCCGCCCAAACAGCAGAGACGGTAGCGAAGTACGGTATCCAACCGAAAAGAAGGCCTGGTGCATCACCATAGCAGATCATCTTGAATGTGTCCTTGATTGACGCTTTGCCTCCAGCCACCTTGAAGATCGCATGTAGATATCCCGTCGAGACGACTGCCACTGCGACATAGAGGACTTCGATCAACGGGATCCTCCAAAACAAGTGTAGATCCAACATAGATGAGAGGTCTCTCGCAAGGTACTCGGCCGCTCCTCCGGCGTGCAGTCCGTTCACATCTTCGAAGCCAAGGGATACCTGCAGCGGGGTTAAGAAGGCTGTGATAGCTCCCAGAGTCAGCAGAAAAGCCAATGCCCTGGAGACTGACGTAGACCTCGATTCTTCAAACGAGTGAGATGGATTTCTCAACATCTCTATGCCCGTTTTGAGAAGCGAGATTGTTTCCTTCAACCGTATCCCCGCGATCACGTCACAGCCTATATCAAGAAGATAGCTGGCTTGAGCTACATGAGTCCTGCCTATCGTCTGTCGTTGGAACAGAGCCAATGCTCAAGGTAATTGAATTCTCAGCCATCTGGCGAGCACAGCTATCAAGAAGATCGAGATGCCGGACAAGACAATCAGGGGCCCTGATGGCAAGCCGAGAAAGCTGGATAACAGGACTCCTGAAGCAGAACTGATGGAGCCGAGTATGGAGCTTAGAATCGAGTACCTAAACAGATTCGAACTTACATTCTTGGCTGTGGCAGCAGGAACAACAACGAGAAATCCGACCAGCAGTGTTCCAACAATTCTAATGCCGATAGCCACAGCAAGGGACACGAGCAGGAGATATAGGAGATTGGTTCTGTCCACATCGAGGCCCGTTGACTTCGCAAGTTCCTCCGAAATCATGCCGAGAACAATCTTGCTGTAGATGGTTTTAGTGAAGAAGATGGCTATTGCAGAGACAACTAGCGCAATTGCGGTATCAGTGAGGCTGACGTTTGTAATATTGCCGAAGAGCGCTTCGAGCAGCTCCGGCTCGGGAATCATCAGAATCCCGGCAGCCAAGGCCAAGGTGAATAACGCTCCCACGATGGTCTCTATGGACAACTTCGTGACCCTTTCAATCCGCCATATGATTACAGCAGATCCGAAGAGGAAGGCAAATGCACCTAGGAATGGGTTGAACCCTAGAAGTATGCTCAAGGCGAGGCCAGGCAAAGCCACATGAGACAAGGCGTCGCCGACAAGCGCCATTTTCTTGAGCACCATGAGTGATCCCAAGTATCCGGCTGACAGTCCCACGCAGATACCTGTCACGAGGCTGAATATCGAGACCTCTGTCATCCAGATCACCCTCTTTCCTTGCGGGTCTTCATCACGGTGCCGCTGCCGTAGATCTTTTCCAGCAAAGAAGGATCGGCTATTTTCTCGGATCCGCCGAAGTAGATGACGCTCCTGTTAAGTGCCAACATGTATTCCGAGTAGTCTCTGACCACGTGTATGTCATGCGATATCAATAGTACAGTTATCTGGTTTTCTTTCTCGAGCCTATTGAGCATCTCATAGATTGCTTCCTCGCTGTCTAGGTCGACACCGGCGGTCGGTTCGTCAAACAGCAGAACGTCTGGCCTGTCAGCTATGGCCCATGCTATCAGCACCCTTTGCAGCTGCCCTCCTGACAAGACGCGGAGCTCTTTGTTTGACAGCTGCCCCGAGTCTAACCCGACCAAGCTCAGACAATCCTGTGCGCCGAGACAACCCGCCATATTCGAAGATTCCTTGAATGAAAGAAATTCCTGAACCGATATAGGAATGTCGCCTATAGACACTCTTTGAGGCACATAGCCTATTTTGACTCCTTTGCTCCACTCGATTTTTCCCCTGTATGGTAAAAGATTCAGCAGCGCTCTAAACAGTACGGTTTTGCCAGCGCCGTTCGGCCCAACAATTGCCAGAGTTGTTCCTCTCTTAAGCTTGAAACTTATGTTGTCAAGAATTATTTGATTTTGAAGGTTTACCGTTAGGTTTGATACTTCAAGTATGTAATCAGTAGTGTCGTCCTTAATTGACTGGTTCATTTCAGGGTTCTGTGAGTCTAAGTCGCTATATAGGTTTTGCCACCTCTCCGCGAGACGATCCGCGCTGCGACCGAGTGTCTTGCACGAATTGAGCAGAGACGGGCAGGTCAAGCTGCAAAGATTAAATTGACCCTTCGTCTTCACCTATTTGGCAGGAGGAAGATTGAGTGACAGTTGGTCGCAGCCAATCCGCTGACTATCAGAGAATGAGGGGCAGAGGAACGGACGAGCTCGGATTAGTCTCTCTGGGCGTGTTCCTCTTGCTAATAGGGTACATCTGGCTTACAGTGCCAACCATATGGCAGGAGATTGGCAACTTCTTCAGAGATCTGAAACCGATCTACTATGACTCCTTCATCGTCTTCTTTGAGCCTCGAACGGTTCACGTCGTCTTGTATACGGCTGCCGCCACCTTCTGTCTGCTATACGCGATTTGGCGGTTCGTATTGATGGCCATCAGAATCGCCGTAAGGAGCTATCCCACAAGAATCGTAAGAGAGCTGACTGGAGGACTATTCTATGTTGGCGCCGCGATGCTCTTTCAAAGGCTGGCTTCGGCAGAGTTGGCCTTCAGACACTTCATCCCGCTCGTTCTGGTTCTAGGGGGAGCGATCCTCGTGGCAAGAGGAATATTCAACACGGTGGTAACTAGGCCGGTCACGCCGCCTCGGCCGCCCCCACCTCCACCACCTCATACCACTGCACCTCCGACGACGCCTCCCCCTCAGTAGACTTGGAGATTTGCTGACACGCAACCAGAACCTGTGAAAGTCCTCCTTTTCTCTCCCAGTGGAGCGGACTTCAAACCGCTTTCTCTCCTTCAGCTGCCTTCCAAGGACATCGGTCTTTCAGTCAACCGATCGTCCTATCTTTATGGGAGCGGCTCTGTCAATGCGGCCCGAGTTCATGTGGGGAAACTAGTGGCTGGGAGATCTTCCTTTTTCCTCTCAATGGCGACATAACAGCAGCAGCGAAGTTGATGGCGGAGAAGGAGATGAAGGCATACCTCAGTGCTGACATCAAGAGCATCAACTCGGCTTGGCCAGTTGAGGTGCCGCTTATGATGGCGGAAAGAGAGTTGTATGGCATGACAAAACTCATGACCAAGGTGGCGAGAGGAACGCTTACCACCATGCTTGTGTTCAGTATAGTGCTGCGGATGGCGGCGGCCATTCCCCGCTGCTCGGCTGAGACTGAAGCCATTACGGAACTGGCATTCGGAGATCTGAAGAGACCGATTCCAAATCCTGTCAATGCAAGCCATCCTGTTGTCACAGCTTCAGGAGTATTCAGGTCCAGCGACGTCAGTGCTATGAAGGCCAGTCCACATATCGCCAATCCTATGGTGCTGAGCCATCTTGCTCCAAAACGATCAGATAGTCTTCCGCTGATTGGTCCGATGACGATTAGTGTCACGTCCAGTGGAATTAACGCCAGTCCTGCTTCGAGAGGAGAGTATCCCTTCACTAGCTGAAAATAGAGGGTCATCGAAAAAGTCAGGCTCCCAAAGGTCACGCCATTCAATAGGTTGGTGAAGTTTCCGAAGCCGAAAGCCCTTGTTTTGAAGAGTCCGACATCGATGACCGGGAACCTTGCGCTCCTCTCCACGAGGAAAAATCCCGCGAAAATGACTGCGCTGACAAGTATTGCAAGTTGCGTTACAGCGGCCCTTACGTCGCTCACCGTCATAGCCAGTAGCAGAATGGTGAGAGCTGTCGAGAAGACAACCGCGCCAGCCAGATCAAATCTCTCGTCGCGGTCTTGGCGTGGGAGCTCCCTTAGTTGTCTGTGAGCCCAGTAGGTGCCGAAGACGCCTACTGGCAAGTTTATGGCGAATAACGACCTCCAGCCGAACAAGCCTATCATGACCCCGCTTAGGGTGTAGCCGACGATGGTTCCAGCATTGATGGCCATCTGGTTTATTCCAATGCCCGTCCCCAATTCGTTCGGCGGAAAGGCATCTGTAACTATAGCCATCGAGTTCACGAATAGGAGGGCGGCACCGATGCCTTGAACCAGTCTAAAGGCAATCAACGTAGAAGCTTCAGGAGCAACAACACAGAGAGCCGAGCCGACAGTGAAGACTACGAAACCCCAGTTATAGAGTTTCACCCTCCCGATCATGTCGGCAAGGCGGCCAATGGTTACCAGAAGCACCGTTATCATTAACCTGTAGCCTGTGATTATCCATATGCCCGCGGTGAGAGTTGTCTTCAGACTTTCTATTACTGTGGGTAAGCCGACCACGACGATGCTCGAATCAAGAGTGGCCATGAAGATGCCGACAGTAGTCACCGTAAGGACTGTCCACTTGTACTTCGTGGATGGGCCTCCTCGAGGTGCTCCGGGGATATAGATCCAAGGCTATTTAAGAGTCGAGCAGTGACTCCCGGAAAACAGCTAGTGGATATGTCAATAGTTTCGTTCCTGTCCGGTCATGGTAACAGCTATATGGCAAATCAACCGAATTCTGGAGGCGAGTTCACACATCCTGATGCCGAAGATCGTGACTTGAAAAAGGTGTCAGCATGGAGTGCCCGTACCTGAAGACTTGCACTTTCATGAAGAAGGGGATCTGTGGCAACGAAGGCCACGAAGAGTGCTTCATCTTCAAGTACTTTGAGGGCATGGAGTTCGCGGAGCAGTACTTCTGACCTGCCCTATTCCGCGCGGATTTATTCGGCAGAGCTTACTCCGCTCTTTGGAGACGGCAATCGAGTCGCTGAGACAAGAAGCGCCATTATGGGGATCCCAGTCAGAGCGAACATCATTGTCAATCCCGAGTTCTCCACGGCTGCACCCATGACAATGGGGCTGAAAGCTCCTGCAAGATCACCTATTGCAAGACAGGCAGCGTTTGCAAGCCCTCTTTCTGACGAATCCGCCGCATCGTTTACGGTGAGCATCATTAAAGGAAATGATGCCCCTTGAGCCGCCCCGAATATCGCTGAGAACAGAGCGATCTGCACCCAAGAGTTGCTGATTCCCATCAATGGCGAGGAGGCCAAGAAGCCCAGGGAAGTGATTAGCAGCAGACGCTTCCGACCTGCCAGATTCTCCAGCTTAGTCACAAAGAACCTGACGCCCGTCATCATCGAAGCTCTAAGCGTACTGATTAGAGTCACCTGAGACTCGCTCAATCCGATTACCTCCACAGCGAAGACAGGAATGAACGTGAAGACGGCCACCTCCACGAAGAAATAGAGAGAGATCAGCCAGCTCGCGAGAAGAATTTCCCGCCTCTTGAAGATGGCCATGAGACTCCCTCTCACTCCCGTCGCAGACTTCTGAACACGAGGCGAAGGAATGACAGAACTCGCGACGAACAGTACGGCAAATGAGAGTGCTGTGGAGAAGTAGAAGAGTTGACGGATTGAAACGGACAGAAGCATCACTGACGCGAATGCCGGACCGATCAACAGACCTGCCGATGAGACAAGCGTGAAGGCCGTTATGGACTTCGTCCGGTCTGACTCGGATGAGACGTCTGCTATGAGTGCAAGGCCATTCGAGAAGTAGGCTGACCACCGAAGACCATCGAAGATGTTTGCCACTATGAGGGGAAGAGGAGAATACGACAGAGAACACAACAAGGAAGCGACGCTTCCGGACAGGAGACCGAGCATGAGTATAGGCTTGCGTCCCAACTTGTCAGAGAGAAGACCGAGTCCAATCCTAGAGAGAACGGATACGTAGGCTCCCGAGGCAGCGATCAGGCTTATCTCTAGAACTGATGCCTTGAGTTCGAGAGCGTAGAGGATCATTACCGCGCCGTTCATGTTTCCGTTGGCCATCGTGGCAAGCGTGATGAGCTCTATGTCCCGGACCGGATTTCGACGTTGCAAGGCAGCTTACCACGTGAAAGTTGAGACACGCGTAGAACGCTTTCAGCCTTCATAAGCTTTCCATAAGAATCGAGCCACTGTTGGCCTCAACAATTTGCTCCGGTGCGTCTGTGTGGAGTGACGACGGAGTGATCGATCGAACCTGCAACTCTCTGATCCTAGGGCGGGCCGCCCTTCTCGAATACGCTGGTTATCACGCCTCAATGCGAGTTCCACGGTGTTCTGGAGCCTAGTCGATAGCGTTCTAAAATGTAGTCTTTTATCGTTCGGACTATGAAGAGTCTGTGTGGATCTCAGATGGTGCCTCTCAATGTTTCTTATGACGTGACTGTGCCTGAGACGTCATGGTATACAGTTCTTCCGTTGGCTATGGTGGCTGCCGCGGTCCTTGGCGCGGTTTTCCTGATAGTGTTGGGGATATTGATAGGTCGCCGTGGAACCATTACTATGAGGACGGGCGGAGCAATCGCATTGACCTTTGCTTCCATGCTCCTGCTGAGTGGACTATGGTGCATGCTCCTCTCGCCTACCACGACTTCTTTCGAGACCAAGGAGAGCTTCTACCGTTACATATCGATCTCGGGCTTCGGATCTTGGAGCTACTCATTCAGCGTAGAACAAGGCGATAGCCTATCTGGCTCCGTGGACGGTTACAGACCTTTGCCACTGGTGGATGGCGGTTCGGTTATTAATGGCTCTCAACCAATGCCAACGGAGCCTGTTCCACCAGAGACCATCCCACCGGACTACATGATGAAGAACCTGAACGTAACCATCTATGACCCGGATGGCAACATACTCTGGTCTGAGACAAACGTCCCCTACTCGTACTTCGACGTGAAAGCACCAAAGTCGGGGTCAGTGAGACTCGAGATCAAGAACGCTGACAGGTTCTCCGTCGAAAGCAACGTCCAAGTCACCATAAGCTCAAAGACGACTTATCGCATCCTTGAGTCGTTTGGCCAATGGCTCTCCCTAATCTCGCTCCCAATAATTGGGCTGGGCGCATGGGCGGCAGGACTGTTCACAGTCTCACGCAGAAGCAAGACGAGAGAGACGGCATAACGACGGACAACTTGAGAACCAGTCGCCGGTTCTCTGTATCTCCCCACGCCTTTCCAGCGGCCGGTCGACTCGTCAAGAAGTGTCGTTCCATATTCCGTAATCGTTCTATTTTCTCTGAAGAGGAGTGCTTTTGAATCGAAAGGATGAATGCGGCAGCTGCCGAGTTGTCAGTTTGCGGACACAAGGTTAGTATGATAGCATGGCCGCCCTATGAGTAAACATCGTAAAACATCTCAAGAGAGGGCTGAACGGGTTGAGGTTGACATTGTATAGTTCCAGCAGAAACCTACTCGGGCCGCACCTCCGTCTTAAAGAGATTCTGGAACGAATGGAGCCAGAGGACTTCAAAGATGAGAGAAATTGGACATCAAGCTACAACTTCGTGCCTTTTGGTCTTGTCAGATCGTCTTCACGCGTCCAAGTTTTCGAGATTGACGAGAAGCAGGGCTCTCCTACAACGAGAGGTTCGAGGTGACTGAGAAGTGTGGAAGCTTGCTGCTATAACGTGGGCATTCGAGTCCGTGGGTTACGCTGTTGGACCGCACAGGATCGTGAGGTCAGGGCTGCCTCTTGTGGAAGCCTTGGAAAAGATAGCGGAGATCGGGCTCGATGGGGCTGAACTCGCGATCTGGGATATAGATCAATTCAAGAAACAACAGATGCAATCCATCAGGGAGCTTCTCGCCAAGACGGGCTTGACGGTGTGCAACATCTGCTTCAATGATGGAGTTCACATCTATGATGGACCGGCCTACACAAGTTCAGATCGATCGGTTCGCGAAGATATCCTAAGGCGATTTGGGGAGACAATTGACTTTGCATCAGGATGTGGATGCAAGTCGATTGCGATTTGGCCCGGCATAGACGTGTTCCCACTCCAAGAGACCTACTGGAAGGCATGGGAGAACTTCACTACGATAGTCTCAGAGTGTGCAGACCTGTCGAAATCTTCTGGAATTCTGACCTCCCTTGAGTATAAGCCTGAATGTATCCTTCCAAATGCTGACAGTGTCCTCAGAGCAATCAAAGACATCGGCTCAAGCAATTTGGGAGCACTGCTAGACACGGGTCATGCGATAGTGGCGAAGGAAGACCTTGCTACCGTAGTTGAGATGTTTGGGGATAGACTCTTTCATGTTCATGTTGACGACAACCCAGGCGATTGGGACCGTGACATGCCTCCTGGGAGCGTGCATGACTTCATCCCCTTTCTGCGGAGTCTCAGGAAGGCTGGATATAGAGGGTTCTTGAGCATGGATATCTGGCCAAGAACAGACCCGTATCAAGAAGTGCAATCCGGAAAGACGTATCTCAAGAAGGCGATGTCGGAGCTTTAGTCTCTTCCCGGATAGCCTATCGGATCTGATCAACGATGCTCCTTATGGGCTTGGATGTCGGCACGACCGGATGCAAAGCAGTTGTCTTCGATCGAAGAGGAAGAGTCCAGGTTTCTGCTTATCGCGAGTATCCGCTTTTGCACCCTGAGACCGACTGGTCGGAGCTTGATCCGAACACAGTATGGGTCTCCTTGGTCGAGACGATCAGGCAGTGTATGAAAGGAGTCAAAGACCCCAGAGAGATAGCGTCCATCTCTGTCTCTGCGCAAGGAGAAGCGTTCACCCCCATGAGCCGTGAAGGCGAACATCTCTATAGATGCATTACAACATGGGACTACAGGGCGAGGGAGCAGCACGACAGCTTCACAGAGAAGTTTGGAAGGAAGGCGCTCTTCAGGCTGACCGGGCATCCGTCCTCACCCATATACACCCTTTACAAGATTGTCTGGTTGAGAGAAAAGCATCGAGAAATCTACGAGAAGACTTGGAAGTTTCTGCTTTGGGAAGACTTTGTGAACTGGAGGCTCTGCGGAGAGCCGGTCATAGATCATTCCTTAGCGTCGAGGACGATGCTTTTTGACGTAGGGAAAAGAGAGTGGTGCGAAGAGATCCTGCAGGAATCCAAGATCGAACAGGAGAAGCTTCCTCAAACTCTTCATTCCGGCAAGATCGTTGGAGAAGTCAACGCTGAGGCCTCCAAGCAGACTGGCCTGGCTAGAGGAACCCTCGTGGCAACCGGTGGACACGATCAGGCATGTGGCGCTCTCGGAGTTGGAGCGATCGATCAAGGCGTCTCATACCTTTCGACAGGGACTGTGGAGTGCGTCACAGCGCCGCTTGACAGTCCGATTCTCAGTCAGAACGCTCTGAGCCAAGGGTATGCAAACTACTGTCACACGGCACCTGATAGATACCTCATATTGGGGGCAAACCCCACCGCGGGATCCGTCCTAAGGTGGATGAGAGACAACTTCTATCAATGGGAGAAGGAAGATGTCGCGAAGGCTGGCAGAGACATCTACGATGTCATGATTGAGGAAGCATCTCGAAGTCTGCCTGGTTCAAAGGGACTTGTCTTTCTTCCTCACTTTATGGGGGGTGGAAATCCGACCTTCGACTCAGAGTCCAAGGGCGCCATATTGGGGCTCACCCTCGCTCATAGCAGGGGAGACATTGTCAGGGCTGCGTTGGAGGGAATCTCTCATCAACTGCGATGGAATGTTGAGGCGCTCTCTGGGCTGGGAGCTGAGATTGGCGAGTTGAGGGCGGTTGGAGGAGGAGCCAGGTCTACCTTCTGGCTTCAGCTCAAGGCTGACATAGCTAGAAGAAGAATCGTCACTCCTCGCATTGAGGAAGCGGCATCGCTGGGTGCAGCCAAACTTTCGGGCCTCGCCTGCAAAGTCTACAGCGATCTGAATGAGGCGATCTCCAGCACAACCATTGAGTCGAGAACCTTTCTCCCTTGTGAACAAGACGACTATGCTGATTCGCACAATGCTTTCAGACGAGTCTATGAAGCCCTGAGGAAGATGCGAGGGGAGATCTGACAACAGCTGCTTCATATCTTACGACTACAACGTAGAAACTGTCAGAGAATACTTATAGGTTGGCGTCGTTTCTACCACGCAAGAGTAGTAGAGTGATGAACCATGGTGGAGAAGAAGAGAAGAGCGAAGAAGGAAAAGACCTCAGGTTGCTGCGGCGCTTAGCTGAATCTGGCTGAACGAAAGCAGGTCAAGCTCCAATTTTTTTGAGTCTCATCTACGACCGCTGCGCATATCCTCCAAGATCAGCTTGGCTACGCAATGTTTCCTGAATCTTGTGTCAAGCTTTTGCAGCAGTTGGGATTCTCGTAGTATTCCTTTGTGAACCTGATCATGGTCGGCTCTTGGGTTAGGATTGCCACTGCCCTATCTAGACTCCAGTCTGTGACACTGAGTAGAGTTCGTCCATCAGCGACTAGTATGCAGCATTGGCAGTCAAGCTCTTTGACGGTTCCGAGCTTGTGGAGAAGTGGTTTTCGCTCAACGTTCTCTGTCAGAGCCAAGTCTATCTTGATCTTTCTGTCCGATGCGTTGACGACAGCGGCCTCGACGGCCTTCCATATCCTTGTATCCGGAATGAATAGTATGAGGCTCCTTTGAGCGCGAAGGATCAGGTCGTTCATCTTGCTTGTGATGCCTCTGAGACCTCGGATGATGTAGGCGAGCTCCATCTCCTGTCTGCCCTCTACCTTCCCGTACAGGGTTGAAAGCTGCGTGGTCAGTTCGTCTGCCACTCCAAGCCTTCGCTCATGCTCCTCCTCCAGTGCCTTCTTCAGGTTGGCCATAGCCTCTTCCGGCCTTTGAGCCTTGAAGACGTTGGGACGCCCCTTCTGGACCGCGATCATACCTCTCCGCTCAAGCTCACTCAAAGTATGGTAGATCTTCGAGTCAGGGATGCCAGTTTCGTGACAGAGGTCGGCGGCCGTCAATCCTGGTTCTGTCACGAGGGCGTAGAACGTCGAAGCCTCGTAGGCAGACAGCCCCAGTGACCTAAGCGTCGAGAGAAGCCTGTCCCGACCGAGAACGATCATATCTTGCCCGGAGTTCATTACTCACCGTCTCTAGGCAGAAGTCGTCACAGAACGCTTATAGACTTTTCTACCACTTTGCAGTAGTAGAGTGATCCAGA
>CAYWPD010000018.1:12402-27054 GCA_964460055.1 uncultured Candidatus Bathyarchaeia archaeon | reverse complement strand
TAATCGAAGACCAGTTCAAGTCTCGAAACCTGAGAGCCATCGTATGTACGAGTACGCTTGAGTTGGGCATCGACATTGGGCACGTTGACTTGGTCATCCAGTATCTTTCGCCAAGACGGGTGAGCAGTCTCATACAGCGGGTGGGCCGAAGCGGCCACAGGCTTGACCTCGTCTCCAAAGGTGTCATCATCACAGCCTTCTCTGACGATGTCATGGAGTCGATAGCCGCCGTGAGAAGAGCCTACAGAGGCCAGCTTGAACCCCTTTTGATACACGAAGGGGCACTGGATGTGCTGGCACATCAGATAGCTGGGATATTGATGGACAAGAGGCGAGTGTCGAACGCCGAGACACTGCAGATCGTTAGGCGAGCCTACCCTTTTCGCAATCTTACCGAGAAGAAGTACTTAGAGGTAGCTAACTACTTGCATAGTCTAAGGGAGGCCTTCGTGGAAGGCGATACTTTGCAGCGTAGCCGCAAGACTCGCGAATACTACTACGAAAACCTGTCAATGATTCCAGATGAGAGGCGCTACCCAATAGTCGACGTTATCTCAGATCGAACGATCGGCACCGTAGGCGACGAATTCATGGCGCTGCGCGCAAGGGTAGGATTGAACATAATAATACGAGGAAAGGTGTGGCGCATAGCGCAAATTGAAGACGAATCAGGTGAAGTCTACGTACTTCCATCCGAAGATCCGATGGCGGCAATACCTGGATGGGACGGAGAAATTCTTCCGGTGCCGTTCACCCTAGCTCAAGAGGCGGGCAAACTACGCAAACAACTATGGGAAGAGCTCAAGAGAGGAAAAGATCCCAAAAGTTTGGCAACGAAGCTGGCCAAACGGCTCTCGACCGACAAATCCGCTCTACTCAAGTCAGTAGAAGAGATTCTCGAGCAGATGAGGGAGGCTGCACCGGTCCCAACTCACAACCACATACTCCTAGAAGCGTTCGACAAGTTCGTAATAGTCCATGGATGCTACGGAGAAGTTGTCAACCGAACCTTGGGGTCCGTTTTCGACGCTGTGCTCTCCGATCGCGGGCTGATCACAGGATGGTGGAACGACGGCTACCGGATCCTGATAGAGCTGCCACGAAAGGCTGAACAGTCCGACCTTGATGAACTCCCCTCGCTACTCTTTGGACTATCACCCAAAGATGTGGACGAGGCATTCAATGACTACCTGAAAGCACGCTTTCCATTCTCCTACAAGATGAAGTTCGTGGCTGAACGATTCGGCGCACTGCCCCGCGGGAAGACGATGGGGCCCGACCGCCTTTCTCAACTGCCCACATCCTTTGAGAAGACACCGATCTACGAAGAAACACTGCGCGAAGCAATGCTCGAAAAAGTAGACATTCCGACGGTCAACAAGATCATGACGAGCGTCAAAGAAGGAAAAACCACGATATCAACGCAATTTCGCACAAATAAGCCGACACCACTTGGTTATCACATTCTCTCAAAATACGCCGAACTACCCGAACTGATGGCGCCGGAACGCATTCTACTTAGTAATATCGAACGGATGAAAAGGGCGATTCTTGCTATGCGTCCTTCAATGCTATGTCTCTCGTGTGGGAACTTCTCCGAGGGAGAGCGTATACGAGACCTTTCCGAAAAACTGGCCTGTAAGAAGTGTGGTTCAGGGCTGCTTGCTGACCTGCCCGTCGCTCAGGACTCCAAAATCCTGAAGGACATCCTGAAGCGCAGGCTGAATGGAAACCAACTCACATCGGAAGAACTCAGCCAGCTGACACGTGCAAGACGCACAGCTGATCTGACTCTGAGCTATGGCAAGAAGGCGATCATAGCTCTGCAGGTCAAGGGCATTGGGCCCGAGACCGCTTCCCGAATCTTGAGCAGAATGCATCAGAGAGAGGAGGACCTCTACATGGATCTCTTGAAAGCAAAAATCCAGTTCCTGCGAACTCGTCCCTTCTGGGATGATCGTACAGAAAGACGCTGGAATCTTCGTCCCGAAGACAGCGTGAAGTAGGCTAATCTGTCAGAGTCTCATGAGGCAAAGAAGACTCGGCCGGAGATACGCAAACCAAAATAGAAGCATCGAAGCTTCTAGGATTTTCACGAGAGGTTTGCGTCGAAATGAATCTGGAACGAGCTCAGGTTACGTTCACTTCGTCCGAATGCAAGAGGCTTATCGGGAAAGCTGTTGCCCAGCTTGAAGTTGTCAAAAACGCCCGCACAAATGGAATGATCTTCCTCGCAACGAGCACCACAAACGCATTCGTTGTTGAAGAGCTTCTCGGTCTGAAGATCGAGGAGAAGGGGATGTTCACCGCCGGAGTGAC
Source organism: uncultured Candidatus Bathyarchaeia archaeon (assembly GCA_964460055.1). Classification (GTDB taxonomy): domain Archaea; phylum Thermoproteota; class Bathyarchaeia; order RBG-16-48-13; family CAYWPD01; genus CAYWPD01. The sequence continues at coordinate 24,735 of CAYWPD010000018.1, read as the reverse complement.
CGTCCCACAAGGCCCATGCACAACCTCAAACGCCAAACGAATGGCTCTGAACTACAAGCACCTCGTGATCGAGAGGGGAAAGATTGTAGATAGAGTCGGCTACGCCGATATCCCGAAGGTCCTCGAGAAGTTCGGAGGAGATGATGTCTTCATCAAGGGAGCAAACGCCGTAGATCCTTGGGGGGTGGCAGGGATCTGGCTAGGGGGGCCGCCAGGAGGAACTATTGGATACGCCATCGGCACGATCATGGCGAAGGGCATTCCTTTGGTTGTGCCGGTTGGGCTGGAGAAGCTTGTCCCCTACTCCATCGAAGACGTCGTAACGAGGGCTGGTGTATCGACAATAAGTAAATCGGTCGGGTGGCCCGTTGGGATTATGCCGGTGCATGGAACGATTGTGACCGAGATCGAAGCTTTTGAGATTCTTTCGGGGGTTGAGGCGATACCCATAGGCGGAGGCGGCATAGGAGGAGCTGAGGGTTCGAGAACCTTCATCGTCGAAGGAGAACCTGATGCGATATCAAAGGCCTGGCAAATATCAAAATCCATCAAGGGCGAGCCTGCACTCTTCGCTGAGGTAGAGGGAGTCAAGATAGTAGAATAGGCCTGAAATTGCCGAACTGAATGCCCTGCCACTAGCGCACCGTTGGAAAAGGGGATTGCGCTGGGTGACGGGCCTGCCCTTATATTGGAGTCGATGGATTTCTTGGACAGTTGAGGAATGCTGATGAACGTTCGAGCAAAGGTTGCATCAATGCAGTCTATCAGAGATCCAGATGGCAAGCAAGGCATGCGCATCGAGTTTGTCGAGGAGAGAGCGATGCCTCGACCCGGCTTTGTTCCAGTCGGGGCGAGCGAAGAGGCGAGAATGGCTCAGGAGATATTCAGATCCTTCCAGCAGGCGATGCCGATGCTTCAAATCCAAGCTACACTTCAAGCGCCCAAACTGATCCTCTTCCTGAATGACGAGGAGTATGAAGCTCTGGGGCTGATTTTGACGGTCAATCAGCTGTATGAGTTGGAGCTGAAGAACGGGTCAATATCCTTCAGAAGAGTAGAGTAGCACCGCCGCAAATCGCTCCCCACGACAGGACCAAACCAAACTGTTAAGTCTGAAGAAGAAGACGCAAGTGCGCAAAAGGATCGATTCCAGATGAAGGTGGCAAAAAGCGAGGATCTTCCTTCTTTCGAATTGTTTGGAAAGGTGGCCGCAAAGGTCGTCTTGAACACGGAAAGGATGACTCTGCTTTTCGTCGAGCTCCCGGAGGGTACGGTAGTTCCGGTGCACAGTCACCCTCACGAGCAGTGTGGGATAGCTTTGAAGGGCGAAGCAGAAATTGGGAACGGGATAAGCGTTCACAGGGTCAAGGAGGGAATGTTCTATCACATTCCTCCGAACGAGAAGCATGGAGTCAAGATGGTGCGCGGTTCAGGACTATTCGTGGACATCTTCAGTCCTCCCAGAGAAGAGTATGTGGAGAAGCAGAAGAAAGCTGTCAAGCGCCCCTGATGTCAAAGGACTCCGACAACCTCTCCTCCAGCGCCGCGATCATTAGCGGGAATGCGATGGTGGCGTCGCAGAAGACCTCCATGGTCTTCGCATCTTTCTTGACTTTCCCCCACGAGATCGCCTCGCTAAGGCTCGCACCACTTAGACCGCCAAATTCGGCTCTGTCAGTCGTGACTTGAACAGCGTAGTCAAACCCTTTCGACGTTACCTCCATCGACTGAAAAGCGAAGTTCTTGGGTGCTCCTCCTCCAAGAATGAGTATGCCCGACGTTTTCGACTCCCATAGCCGCTCGATGAGCATCTTTCTATCTTTGAATGAGTCGATAGTCTTGTCTTCTTCTTGGGTCGATAGCATTACTCCCAAGGCAGAATCAACTAGAGTCGGACAGAAGATTGGAACATCGCTCTCAAGCGCCGCAGCCAATATTGAATATCTGTCTTTCAGCCTCTTCGCGAGAGAGGTCAAGAACATCGAGGCGGTGGTGGTTTTCTGAAGCGAATCCAAAACCTCGCCGACCTGTTTCTCTAAGGCCATGAAAGCAGCCCTAGGGATCAGAACGTCGTAGATTCGGCTACGGCCGCTCTTGAAGAGAGCTGCGTCGCTAGGTAGCTTCTTTGGCACGAGATGGCGGTATCCCAGAGACTCTATTGCGTCATGGGTCACGTTGGCCCCGGTGGTTACTACGATGTCAAAGATTCGATGCCTAATAGTCCCGGCGATGAGTGACCTAAGGCCGCCTGGCACCAAGGCTCCTGCGAGTGAGAGAATCCTTACACATTCTTTGTCTCTGACCATTTCTTCAAGAATGTCGGTGGCTTCAGCCAAGGCTCTAGCCTGAAACGCCATCTTCTTGAAACTGGAGACTAGGGAGTCCACCGTTCTTGTCTGGGGGTGTCCGATCTCCTTAGAAGAAGGCATGCCTGACTGTTCAATCACATGCTTGATAAGCTTTCAGCGGAGCAGTCAGAATCCTGCCACGGTATGTCACGGCGATCTTCGGCCAGCTTGCATAGTAAGATTTAATTAGTTTCAACATATGTCTGCGCCAGCGGATGGGTCAAATGGATCCTGAACGTGAAGCCAAGATCGCTGAAGCTATGGAAGAGCTCAGGATAAACTACAACCTTCGCCAATACCGTGTGTGCATGATGATTTGCCAATGTCTCGCAGAGAAGTTCAAGGAGATGGCCGACAGAACCCAGAAATAGTCAACCGAACTACTTGGCTCTCGTACCATGCGCGAGTTCTAGATTCGCTCCGGTTATCTCTCTCTTCTGCCGTCGATGAATTCCTTGAACCAGTTCTGCGCCTCTAGGATTGAAGCTCTGACAGGCGGATTCTTGAACGCGTAGGCAGATAGACTTGTCAGAGGTCCTCCAATTCGTCTATCCAGAGCCAGTTTGGTGGCTCTTACTGAGTCTATTATGATTGTTCCACTGTTGGGCGCATCCATCGATCGCAGACAGAGATCTATCTGGACCTCGGTGTCGAGGTAGTACTGTCCCTCTATCCAAAAGTAGCTTGCCCTTCGGTTATTCATGAAGTCTACATAGTCCGTCGTTCCCGTTACAATCTGAGCATCATAACTTGCAGGTCCCTTGACCGCGGAGCTCTTTATCCTCCCTTTCAAAGCCTTCCTGTCTTCATCGAGCGTATTCAGGTTCTCCGCCCCACCTCCAACATCAAGCTGGTAGGAGTTGAGTATCTTGATACCTCTCATCGCGAGGAACTCTAGGAGGTTCTTGTGCAGGATGGTCCCTCCTATCTGGCTCATCACATCGTCTCCGGCGATGGGGAGCGAAGACTTCTCGAACACCGTGCAGATTTTGGACTCTGAGGCCATTGGAGTTGGAGTGGCATTGATGAAGCCGCAGCCCGCATTCAGTGCCTCCTCCATGTAGAACATCGAGGCTCGATCGCAACCGGTGGGAAGGAAGTTAACAACGACTTCGGCGTTTGCGAGCGTTAGTATACGCGATATATCCGTCTCCGGTTCTGGCGATACCTCGAAGATTTCGCTCAATGGGCCGCTTGTACCATCCAGAACTGGACCTTTCGAGACTCTGACATTCAATCCGGGTATATCACAGCTCTTGGGCGCATTGTTGGGCCGACTGAATATGGCCTCAGACAGGTCGCGATTGACTTTCCTCGAATCTATGTCGAAAGCAGCCACAAACTCGATGTCCGACGGAAGGTATCCGCCAATTTCTCTATGCTGGAAGACATTGGGAGTCCTCTTGGAGTAGTATGTTACTCCTTGGACCAGGGCAGAGCAGCAGTTCCCAACGCCGACTACCGCTGTGCGAATCTTCCTTGTCAAGCACTCCTACATCCTGCTCTTTGTGATGAGTATTTAACGGGCATAAAATAAGTCTTGTCCGTGCGCAGACGCGCGAGCGAAGAGAATCGTTATATCAAATGGATTCGAAATCCGAACCTAACCTGCAGGAAGGATCTTCCCTTGGTCAGAACCCGAGTACTCATAATGGGGGCTGCCGGGAGAGACTTCCACAACTTCAATGTCTTCTTCAGAAACGATCAGAAATACGAGGTTGTGGCTTTCACGGCGGAGCAGATCCCAGGAATATCTGGAAGGACGTATCCGCCTGAACTCTCTGGGCTGCTCTATCCCAACGGGATACCCATATACCCCGAGGATAAGTTGCCAGAAATCGTCAAGAGATTCGAAGTTGAACAGGTCATACTTGCGTATAGCGATCTATCGCACGTTGACGTGATGCATAAGGCTTCGACAGCGCTGGCAAGTGGAGCAGACTTCCGGCTCATGGGTCCGAACACCACGATGCTCAAGTCGACCAAACCACTCATCTCAGTATGCGCAGTCAGAACCGGTTCGGGAAAGAGTCAGACCACAAGACGGGTCTGCAGCATACTCAAGTCGATTGGCAAGAAGGTTGTTGTGATCAGACATCCTATGCCTTATGGCAACCTAAGTAGGCAGGCTGTCCAGCGATTTGCGACCTACGCAGACTTGGACTACCACGAATGTACCATAGAGGAGCGGGAGGAGTATGAACCGCACATTGACAGAGGAACAACTGTGTACGCTGGAGTCGACTACGAGAGGATCGTCCGTGAGGCTGAGAAAGAGGCCGAGATCATCGTTTGGGATGGCGGCAACAACGACTTCCCGTTCTATCATTCCGACTTGAAGATAGTTATTGCAGACCCCCATCGAGCTGGACACGAGATCAATTACCATCCGGGAGAAGTCAACCTCAGGATGGCGGATGTGATGGTCTTAAACAAGATCGATTCGGCGGAGCCATCGTGGGTTGAAACGGTCACCAAAAACATAGATGTATTTAACCCACACGCAAAGGTCGTGCGAGCTAACTCGCTCATCAAGGTGGAAGATCCATCTTTGGTGACTGAAAAGCGGGTTCTCGTCATCGAGGACGGACCGACACTCACGCATGGGGGAATGAAATACGGCGCTGGCATAGTCTCCGCAAAGAGGCTTGCTGCCAGACTAATAGTCGATCCGCGACCTTGGGCCGTTGGCTCGATACAGGGAGTTTTCCACAAATACCAAGACCTTGGGCCGCTCCTTCCCGCCATGGGTTATGGCAAGGCGCAGATCGCAGAACTCGAGGAGACGATTAACGCAGTGGACTGCGACTCCGTCTTGGTTGCAACTCCAATTGATCTTCGGAGGGTCATGAAGGTCAACAAGCCCATTACACGTGCGAGATACGAACTTGAAGAGATGGGAAGTCCAAACTTGGAAGAGATTCTGCGAGAGTTTGTCAGGTCTATGTAAGCTGGTCAGCCCAGCTCAACTTTCGTGCTCTTCTCTACCATATTCCAAACATCAGGGTACCGCTCTCGGTCTCTATGTGGAAGATGAAGCGAATCTAGGTACTCCGTCTGGAACTCTCGCTCCGCGGCAAGCTCAACATATCTCGTTTTCTCAGCGATTCTGGTTGCCCGCTCCCTGATCTCCGATGAAAGCAGTATCATCGTGGCGCCGGTGCCAGCAGCGTTACCCAAGAATCTGATCTTCTCTTTGGGTACGTCTGGAATGAGGCCAATGATCTTTGCGTTTTCGGGGTCTATGTAGTTGCCAAAGGCACCCGCGATCAAGACCTTATCGATGTCATCTTCTGTGAGATATCTCTTCTTCATTAGAATCGCACAGCCGGCATGGATTGCGGCTTTGGCCAGTTGTATCTCCCTAATATCATGTTGATTCAAAGTGATCTCGCCGCTAGAAGACCTGGTGACTGAGAACTCTTTGGTTTCGCCTCGAAGCCTTCCTGAGCTGTCGATGAGCCCGCGCCTAAACAATTCCGCAACAATATCGATCATCCCGGATCCGCATATGCCCCTAGGAGTTTCGCCATCAATCGTGGCAAATCTCCAGCTGTGCCCGGCTTCGTCAAACCAGAACCTCTCAATCGCTCCCGAGATCGCCTTCATTCCATGTCGAATGTGATAGCCCTCAAACGCAGGCCCTGAGGCGCAAGAGCACGTAGTAGTCTCTTCGCGGTTTCCAAGAAAGATCTCAGTATTCGTCCCTATGTCCAAGCCCAAGACCGTTTCTTCTGAAGAGTCGATCCCCATGACAACGAGATCAGCGGTTGCGTCTGCTCCGACGAATCCTGCAATGACTGGAGGAACATGAAGATTGGCATGCTCGTTAACCTTCAGGCCCACTTCGGCAGGATTCAAGTCAAGGCGGGCTCCAATTGCGGGAACATATGGAGCTAACGCAAGATACTTCGGGTGGACCCCCATCAGGAAGTGGTGCATCGCGGTGTTTCCTACAACTACGATCTCATAGATCTCCGAAAGAGGGAGACCGGATTCTTGGCAGACTGCGGAGACACAAGTTGAGACACCTTCGGCCAAGATGTTGCGCAAGAGATCGAACTTCTCTCTGCTTTCGAGGCAGAAGGTTATCCGCGACATGACGTCTTCGCCCCAAGGCATCATTGGGTTTTCAAGCGTTGACGTCCGAAGCGTCTCTCCATTGGTGAGATCTACAAGATATGTGATGATCTTCGAAGTCCCTATGTCTATTGCAGCTCCGAGGATCCGATGAGAGGTGTCGCCAGGTTCCACGGCGACTACTAGCTTATCGTAAAGAATCGCAGCAGTGACCTTCCAATCGCTCGTCCGCAGGATTTCGGGCAGTCTCAGCAGCGCTCTCGGCGAGATGATGAGTCTCTCCGAGCCTGTCCGTTGTTTGATTCCTTCTTCGAGTCTCTCCCAGTCGGGGAGTGAATCGTCGATGCCGGGTGGGTTCAGCTCAACGTAGACCTTGGAGATCGACGGTGAAAAATCGAATGTAGCCGATACGCCTCCTATGAGAATCCTCCTCTTACCTAATCGCGTCTCCGGGGCAAGAGTGGCCACACAGTCAGAGAGAGGTCGAACTTGGCAGGCAAGCCTGTAACCAGCGCTGAGCTCAGGTGACGGTAGGAGAACCCTTTCTTGTTCGGTGAGTTCTGTGCATTTCCCTTCGATTGATATCTTACATTTCCCACAGGTCCCTTTGCCACCGCAATCTGTCCTGAACTTTATATTTGCCAAAGTCAAGGCGTCGAATAGCGTCTGTATGTCATCCACTGCGACTTTCTTACCGTCTGGTTCGATCCGAACTTGAAATCGCATCTATGTGTCGCATCCTCTACGACGCTCGTGTACTCATCTCTCCATCCTCAGTTCAGTGTTCCTTCGGTTGTTCTTGAACTGATGTCTCACCATCTCTTTGAATCGGGTGGCGTCAGTCGCCATTGAGACGTTGTTGAACATAACGTATGTGCCTCGGTCTGCTGAAATGATTCTTGATGTCCTGATCAACAACGTTCTCAGATCCGAGTCTGAATATTTATAGCCGTAGTTGACTTCTCCGCTTCCGATTCCATGTAGCCGAAAGTATACCGGACCATGTCGGGTAAGCGTTTCTCCTCTAAATGGGTCAACAATGTGCACTAACTTGAATCTCTCACAGATGTCATTGATTGAGTCAGAGTGCTTCAACCAGTCTCCTCTTGGCTCCCAGCCTACGACCATGTCTCCCATGTCGACTGCTTCCAGAAAACCGGAGATGTTCGAGATGTTCTCGGGAGTGCATCGGAAGGATGGTGGGCTTTGCAGTACGCATACACTGGCTCCGAGGCGTTTGTAGATCTCCTTTGTGTCTCTCCATGCGCGGAGGTTCTCCTCAGTTGGTTTGAAACTGCCAACGTTTGCCGGGTTGTCGAAGCTGATCTTTGAACTGGCTCTCTTCCATGTAGGGCTCGAAATCGGATGTGTGATTGCCTGCCATGCTTTCATCGTGAACTCGAAGCCGCGTGGCGCGGCGCGTCTCCAAGACTCTATCGTGGAGAACATCGGAAGGCTGTAGAAGGTGGACTGAATCTCGATGACGTTGAATTGTTTGAAATAGGCGGCCATGCCGCCTTTGATGGCCCATCCACAGCATCCCACTTTGATCAAGTCAGAGACCTTGAACCTCCTTCTCGATTCTCATGCCAGTATCCTAAGAGAAGTTCGACAGCTTTAGAGCCCTAGCGATTTCCTTAGTATCTTCGAGTTTACCTCTCCAGCCACGAAACTATTGCCCGTTTCAACGTTGTTTACCAAGATCATGGCTGGAGCAAACAGGTGAGGATCGATCTTGTAGAAGTCGAAGCCCGCTGACTTGAAAGCATCATGGAAAGGCCGTCCGTAATCCCTAGAAAATTTGGAAGGCGCCTTGGCGACGAGCTGGCTCAGGGTGTTTTCATCGTCACATGAAACCGTCAAATAGGCTCTTCCGCCGTACAGAACCATGTCATTGGTCCTTCCCATGGCCCTAGCGGACTTAGGATGAGGAAGGGCAATGGGAGCAACTCCTGATCCAGAGATAACCGTCTTAGGGTCAAGTCCAAGTTCGCTCAGCTTGTGTATCCCTGTCTCAACAATTCTACCGGATATCTGGACTGATCCTGCCAGCGACGAAGTTGGAGTCAGAACGAGGTAAAGCTTCTCAGGGGTGACATGACAGTGCTGGGCTATGAACCTCGCAACATCGTCATTCGGCTTCTCATTTGTCTCCAAGACAAGAACAGCGACATCGGCTTCGTCCCTGTATTCTATCCGCTCATAGAGTTCCTTCGGTTTGAGAGCCAGTGCACGTGCAGGGCCCGAACCCATCGCAAAGTAGTTGCCGACCTTTATCTGCCATCCTGCAAACTGCGAGCCCAAGGTTGAGATCGCTGGGTGATCGGTGGAGACATGGATTGAAGGCAGCACTAGTCCATCAAAGTCTTCCTCGTATATCTGGCACTCGCAGAGGCCTCCCATACATATCTTGGTCACATACAGCCCTGCAGAATATCCTCCACTCGTTGTTACTCCGGCGTCGACAACGGTCGTCCCCGATGGCAGCCTCTCTTCATGGATTCGGAGTCTTTCGCCTTCGCTGATCATTTTGTGAACTATTTCATGGGCCTTGGAGTTCACGCTGATCCCTGGCATTATCATCGCCTCTTGTATCTACCACTGGTGGTAGAGGAGAAAACGTTTTTCGAGACATTACTTTTCGAGCACTCGTCCCTTTGGACGCAGTAGTTGTGGTCTTCTCTCCCCCATTTGAAAGTAGGTAACACATTTATCGCGTCTATCGAGGGGTTTCGATAGATGTCTCCGAAAGTTGGTGCCAATGCCTCAGTTCTTGGATAGCTTCGTAGCACAAGCGCGCCTGCACCGAGAGCATATGATGGATCAACTTGCGAGAGGCAGGGAAGGGCCGCTTGATCAAGAACTCAAGATAATGCTTCGTCGAGCTTGGCGGCCGCTCGATGGACACATCGAGAACGAGAGCGACGTGATCGCGGTTGATGGAAGCAGGGCAATCAGGCCGTTTGGAACAGGAGCGTTTCTATATGTGGTTCGTGCCTTAGCGCTCCACGGTTCCCAGAGATTTCGTGAAATCGAGGTCGACTCCTTCATCTCGAGATGCAAGAAAGAGGAGATCAACACTTTCATCGAAAGGACAATGGAGCTGATGGAGTTCAAGGCGGCCATACAGGCTGTTGAGTCGAACGAGATCAAGCGAGGAGCATTCCTTTTGATAGACGGCTCACTCTACGGCAGGATGATGGCTCTTCCAAGAGATATGCCAATCGAGGGCCGCCGAGCGACGATGCTTGAGTACATGGAGTCCTACTCGAAGTTGCTCAAAGCCTGCAAAAGAAGGGACATAACGCTGCTTGGCGTGAGCAAGGACAGCAGGGCCAGCTTCATCAGGGACTACTTCTTGGATCAGATGATGAATGAAGAGTTAAAGAGTCTCAGTTCAAGAGTCGAACCGAGGGACCTCGAGAGGCTGAAGAGCCTACTTGAGGAGGCGAATGGAGAAGGTAGAGCACAGATCGCCTTCGAGAACGTGAAAGCGAAGTATCCTCTATTCTTGGATAGAGTTGCAACCATCTTTGAAGAGTATCTCTCAGCGAGGCCAGACCATCAGATGATCCTCAAATTCTGTGATGAGTCGGGTTTCACCTGTGCGCTCCGCCATCGGCCTCCGCTAAACAAGATAAGACAGATCACTCCGGCAAAGAGGAATCCCGAAGCCTACGTCGAGCATAACTTCAAAGGCGCACTGAAGGAGGCGATGGACAGGGAATCGTTCATAGAGCGTGCCGTTAGAACTCTCAAAGAGGTTGTAGAATTCCCTACTGTGATCTCTTACCATGTCTTGTTAGATGCCCGCGACACTCCCCTCAGAATAGACGTTCCATCATGGTCTGTTGACGCAAATGAGAGTCTCTTCGACGTGAAGAGGAGTGAACTGATGGACATGGATGTAAGCAGCGTCATCAGCATGCTCAGGTCCGGCTATGGTGGTCTGAGGAACTATAACATATGGTTGAAGAAGGTCGATCAAGAAGTGAGACTCAGAAGAGACGTCGTGGATGAGCTCTACTGTTCGATGCTGGAGCGCATACTCGGGGAGACACTAATCCATTCAAGGGGGTACAGACGTGTCAAATACCCCTGAGACCTTAAAGGAAGCCGGAATTATCGTAGGCGAGGCCACCTCAAACGAGTTCTACTTCGCCTCAGAGATGGAGAGCTACCCTATTCGATGGGAGTACCTGCAAGTGAACTCACGGGAAATCATAGAAGGCAAGGTGAAAGATGTCCGAGTTCTAGCCCAAGTTGAGAGGATAGTCTCAGCCAGCCAAGCGCTTAGCAAGGATGAGGATCTGGAAGCGCTCAGACGTATCAGGGCGGCCGAACTGCATGATGTTCGGACTTGGGGGAAGGCCAGGATACTGGGATACCTCTCTGGAAATGTAGGGGACGGGAGCTTGAGAATACTCTTGCCAAGAAGAGCCATGATGCCTGGGCTTCCCATTTATGTGGCGCCGGCCTCGATGCTGAGGGAATTCTACTCGTTCCCCGAGGAAGACGGGCTTCTGATAGGTTCACTCATTACACGGCCAGACGTTCCTGTCAACATATCTGCCTCGGGCTTCAGGCGGCATGTGGCGATCATCGCTCAGACCGGGGCGGGGAAGAGCTACTGTGCAGGCGTAATCATTGAAGAGCTCCTGAAGAAAGGAGCAACGGTCATAGTGATCGACCCGCATGCTGACTATGTCTTTCTGCCTATGAGCAGATCTGACACAAGGCACTCGCTGTCAGATCGGATAGCCATCTTTCGTAACCCTTCGAGCACAGGCAGGTATAGAGACAGAGACATCGGAGGAGTCAAGCCATATACGATCGCCTTCACCGAACTGGACGTAGATGAGATATGCGAGATTGCCGGGATCAAGGAGGGCTATACGAAGATCCGAGAAGCTGTGAGACATGCCTTGGAGCGCTTAAGGTCACAGAACAGGCATTACTCCCCCAGTGATCTGCTTGAGACGCTGCATGAGATCTCAAGGCTTGAGCCGGTTGAAGATAAGAAGCTGAAGGAGCTGAGAGAAGGGGCGGCCTCGGCTGCAAAATACGTGAGAAACGTAAATCGACTTCGCGTGTTCGGGTCTTCGACAACCCCGTCTTCAAGCTTCTTGAAGCCGATGCACGTTTCCGTCGTCGATCTTTCAGGGCTTGAGGAGAGGAGTCTGGACTACGTAGCCTCCAAGATTCTGAACGAGACGTACGACGCAGTCTCCACTGGAAAATACGAGTATCCCGTCTTCGTCTTCTTGGAAGAGGCCCATAAGCTCATCCCAGCACAGGGATCCACATTCTCCTTCATGATCGTAAACAAGATCGCCGCAGAAGGGAGAAAATTCGGGCTATTCCTCATATTGATAAGCCAACGGCCTTCTAAGATCAACTCCGACAGTCTAAGCCAATGCAACAGTCAGATTATCATGAAGATGACAAACCCGCAGGATCAGGAAGCCATAGAGGCGAGCTCCGAGAAGATGAGTCGAGATCTCATACAAGACCTCCCCGGACTTAACCCGGGGGAGGCCGTCGTGGTCGGTGACATAACTAAGGTGCCAGTCATGCTGCAAGTGAGGCGGAGGACGACGAGGGAAGGAGGAGCGGACATCGATGTAGTTGAGGCGTTAAGAGGGGCTATCCACCAGACTAAAGTCGTTGGGATTGTGGCAAAGGATTTGAATACCTCGATCGTCGAGGACGGAATCCGGTCAAAGGTGTGACTCTTGTCCGTTCAGGTTCTTCTCACTGCAGACAACCATCTGGACCCGTCTGCTGCCACCTTCGGCGCGAAGAGACTGGAGCGGAAGGCAGATTTCCTCCGTAGCTTCGAGTCGGTCATTGAATACACCGTGCAAAACAAGCCAGACATCATGATCATAGCTGGAGACCTGTA
>CAYWPD010000018.1:0-12302 GCA_964460055.1 uncultured Candidatus Bathyarchaeia archaeon | reverse complement strand
ATCGAAGCAGATCCGCTCGCCTCCTTCAAGCTCGATCAGAAGGGCTCCATAAACATCCTGACCGTTCACTATCCCATCGAAGGATTTCGCGGATTCTACTGGAATGAGCCATTCATACATGCTTCTTCTATTCCTTCGGAATGTCAGCTCGTCGCGGCTGGCCATCTTCATGAGCACCAGAAAAGATGGTTCGGCAGCACACTAGCCGTGTATCCGGGGAGTACAGAAAGGAGATCCTTCTTGGAAGAGGGTGAGAAGAAAGGCTTCGTTTGGCTGGACATCGATAGGTCTGGTGTTCAATCAGTCGATTTCATAGAAACCCCAGCTAGGAAGCTGAGATCCATCGTCTTCAATATCCCTAGACAAGGAGACATGATGCAACTTCTGAAAGATACGCTTGAGTCCTCACGTGATCCAGAAAGCATTGTTCGCATCAAGCTCAAAGGCAGCGTATCGTTGGAGAATCTGACCAAATACAAGAGGTTCGAACTCATCAGCTTTGGATCAGATAAGTTCTTCTCGACAGAATTTGATGAAAGTGAGATGGAACTTCAGACGCACGAGTCTTTGCAGGCTCTGCCAAGAACAACCCCTCTCCAAGAGCTCAGACGATACTTCGAAAGCCTTTCCGCCAAGTCGACTGGCGAGGAAGCACCTCTGATCCAGGAGGCGAGGACTGTAGCTGAGTCAATCTTGTCAGAGGCTGGAGCATGGTGAAGCTTCTCAGCCTCTTCGCCTCAAACTTCAAGAGATTGAACTTCGACGAGCCCTTGGTCTTCGGAGAAGGAACGATTCTCATCACAGGGCCGAACGAGAGTGGTAAGTCGACTATACTTGACGCAGTTCTATACGCACTGTACGGCAGGATGATAAAGCCTAGTGCTGTGCCAGCGAATGACGAGATCATCTCCTACGGATCCTCCACGGCGACGATAAGGCTGGAGTTCTCGATTCAGCAGAGACGGTTCTCGGTGACACGCCACGTACACAGAGTGAGAGCAAACGAGGCGGCGCTCTTCGAGCTTTTTCCTGATGGGCGGTCTAAGTCGATGGCTAGAGGTCAGAGGCCGGTATCGAGAGAGATCGAATCTCTACTTTCGGGAATAACTTACGGAGAGGTCTTGGCAAGTAACGTCCTAGCTCAGAAAGACTTGGAAAGGCTCGTGAATCAGAGTCGGGAAGATCGCAAGCGAGTGGTTAACGCGTTTCTCAATCTCGAAAGTTTCAGTGATGCAGCGGACAAGATTGGCGAGGAAATTAGCGAGATCGAAGGCACGAGGACGAAACCGGGCACTCTCTCAATCGGCAAAGAGCGACTGGAAGCCCTACAGAGGGAGCTACAAGATTTCAAGCAGATAAGAAGCGAAGCTGAAACCTTGGAGAAACAGATCGAGGATGCCCAAATCGAAGCCGCAGCTGCCCGAACCAAGTACCGTGAGCTGGACGACTTTGTTGACCTCCTTGAGCGATACGACAAGGCGAATCAAGAGACAGGCAGACTGCATTCCGAGATTGCTGCAAGGGAGTCAACTAGACAAAGCTTGGAAAAGCAGCTCCAGAGAATCGAATCTTTCAGGAAGGAGAGAGGAGAGGTTCGAGAATCGCTAGCGAAACTTGAAGATCTCCCAACGATCGAAGAGACAACGCAGCTTATCAAGAACAAGATGGAGGAGCTCCGCAGAGCCGAGTACGAAATCGGAGAGAGTTCTAGACGGATCGAGAGTTCAAGAATAGAGGTGGCGAAGCAGGAGATCGAACCCGGAATCGCGCAGGACATGGATCGAAGGATATCCGAGCTCAGATCGAGAAGACGGATCGGCGTCCCCGCACTCGCTTTGGGAATGGTGTCGGCGCTTCTAGGATTCGCTCTGCAGATTTCTCGATTTTCGGGGTCCATCTGGGCGCCGTTCATTTTGGCAGGTTTCCTTTTACTCGTTATCGGGACGGTTCTCTACCGCAGGGTAGCACAGCTCTATGCGCTACAAGAGAAACATAGGGATGCGCTTGCACAGTTGCAGGTCTTCAGATCGCTGAAAGAAAGACTCCAACTGGAAGAGGTTGGTCTTCAGGCGAAGTTCAGCGCGGTTCAACAAGGGAAAGAAGACCTGAAGAGTTTGTGCCTCTCGGTGGCGAGATACTCAGAGCTGACTGCTAGCTCCGCGGCCGATCCTGAGAAGGCGGCTCAAGCAATCGTCGATGTCTTTGAGAAAGAGAGGAGGGCCAAGCTTCAGCTCGAAGATCGGCTTTCGATGCTGGAGAAGCAGATCTCAGTTGCAAACGAGATCGAGTCTTCATTCAAGGCAGAGACTGGAAAGATAGTAGAATTGACGAAACAGCAAGAGCGAATCAGCTTTCCAGAACTTCCAAGAGGCGTGGTTTTTTCCACATTGCTTCTGAGCCAAGCAAGGCGTGAGAGAGAACAGTTGTCAGCTAGGATTGCTCAGATACAAGCGACCGTGGATGTGAAGCGAGCGAACCTCGCTAGGGCAGAGGCTTTTGTGAAGGAACACGAAGATGTCGAAGTCTTGCTGGAGAGGCAGGGAAGAGAGGTCTCGGATCTGCAGAGACGCGTGAAAGTACTCTTGTATGCGGTTGAAGCTATTGACAAAACGGCCGAAGCTCTTAGGGCACGAGTCAAACCGCTCGTCGAGCAACATATGGGTTCAATTATGCCTGCGATAACCTCGGGGCGCTACAAAGCGGTGCAGATCGATGAGGAATATCGCCTGAAAGTGTGGGACCCTGAAGCGGGAGAATTCAAGGTCAGGGATGTCTTCTCAGGAGGAACCGACGACCAGTTTCTCCTCGCTCTCAGACTCGCGTTTGCGATGGCCCTTCTCCCCGAAGCGAAGGGCTCCCATCCAGAATTCCTATTCTTGGACGAGCCGCTGGGAAGCGCTGACGACGCCAGACGTGAAGGGATAGTGGACCTACTGGTAAACGAGCTGTCCAAGACCTTCAGGCAAATCTTCATTATCAGCCATATCTATGGGCTAGAAGACCGCGTCCAGCACCTCGTTAGGCTTGAAGCCGGCAAGGTGATGGAGGCCTTCTAGGGGACGACCGCCGTTTTCACTGCCTGCCTCGTTTTCACGGCCTCGAATATTCTGGTTGCCTCACTCACGGAGAACCGATGTGTGATCAGGTCTCCAAATTTGAATCGATCCTTCTCCCTGTTCAGAAACGAGATGGCTGTCCTGAATTGGATGGGAGGATACGCCCAAGATCCCAGTATGTCGAGGTCCTTCCTACATATTCTGTGTGGTCTGATCTCGATCGGCCCCGTATCAGTATAGTGTCCGACCTCCACGTATTTTCCTCCGTCCCTCACCATCTCGACGCCCTCCTGGAAGGCAGCCGGAACGCCGGTGCACTCGACCGCAACATCAGCACCCACTCCTTGCGTGAGTCTCCTGACCTCACTGATCCTGTCTTCTGATTTCGATAGCTGCAGCATGTCGATTGTGATATCCGCACCCAATCTCTCAGACATCTTCAGCCTCGACTCGATACTATCTATCGCGATAATCTCCCCTGCTCCTGCCGCCCTAGCAGCAGCTGTTACCAGAAGTCCAATGGGTCCGACGCCTTGGACGACGACGCTCTTACCCAGTCCGAAGCCTTCATTTCCGAAGGTAATTCCTGGAGCGACAGCCCTTTCGAGCGCTCTCGTGGCCACCGCCGCTGGCTCGATCAGTGCACCGAATTCCTTTGGGAAATCTGAAGGCAGCTTGAAAGTGAAGAAGTGAACGGGATCTACATAGATGTACTCCGACCATCCACCAAAAAGGTGGGGAGGATCCCGACAACTGATGGTGATGCCATAGGCTCTCCTTGATGTGCACAGGTTGGGTCTACTGGGGACGAATTTGCAGTAGTAGCATTTGCCACAGAATTTGTTGGAGCCCGGAACCACCGTGATCCGATCTCCCTTCTCGATCCTTTGTCCTGTCGCCTCAGCAGTCTTTGCTTCTTCTCCGATCTCGGCAACCTCGCCCGAGAATTCGTGCCCCAAGATAACCGGTAGTGGGATCTTCATTCGTCCTTCAAAGAGATGGATGTCCGTCCCACAGACTCCGCATACTTCCGTTTTCAGAAGTAGAGCGTCTCTCGCGGGACTGGGCAGGTCGAACTGTTGGATCTCAACTTTCCTTGTATCGACTAGGACGGCCGCCTCGACCTTGTCTGACATTATGAACACCCGAAAGAAGACGTTTTTTAAACGATCGGGTTGTTCCTATAAGGGTTTGTTGGGCTTGGTCTTCAGCAGGCCTATCTCTGCGTGATTTGGGAGACGCCTCGCTCCAATTCCTCAATTTCTTCGTGAGTCGAGTAGGAGAATCCGAGGCATCTCTGGTACTCATATCCTGCGATTTGTAGGCTGAGTTTAGTTGCTGGTTCGAGATTCCTTCTAAACCTGTCAATAAACCTTGAAAGGTTCTCTCCCAAGCTGTTTCTGAAAGTGACTTGAATGACTTTGAATAAAGGTAATTGCCCGAGACCTGACATCTTCACCAAGAAGAATGCTAGGAAACTGTGCATGTCAGCTCGCTCAGACAAGGTCATTGCGCACTCAGTCAGTTTGTTAGGGTCACAGTCGAAGAAGATGCTTCGGGATCGATCGTAGTATGTCCGAAGAAGATGCCCCTCCAACATCAGCTGGGGAAACTCGCTTCTGAGTTCGGTGATTAGAGCGTCGGTCCGTACGATGTCTGCGGACATCGGTGTCACCTATGATCTTCCCTGAAGTGTTCTTTGTGTCGCCCTCGTGACATAGAAGATGTTCTTCAAAGCTTTCATGATATATGGGTTGGTTGGATCGTCGATATGCACACCAGTCTTCGAGATCGCCGCTAGCGCTCTCTCTCCCACCGAGTTTGCAGATGCTCTGTCTTTGGCAAGGAATGTTGTCACTGCCTTGACCGTCAGTTTCTCAAGTGTGGCCAAGTCGGGATAGTCCAGCTGTCTAAGAGACCTAGCAGCTTCTGATATTCTCCCCAAATGAGCTTGAACGCCCAACTGTATTGTCCCATATTCTAGGCTGTCAAAATCATGTGTTCGCGCGATGAAGGAAACGGTTTCTCCAAAAAATATCTTCAACCCTGCGTCAGCGATCTCAGCATCTGGTTCGAATATGGAATGAGCGTACTCTGCAAGCCTTCTTGAAACGGTGATCCTTGATGGCCGGGCTATGGAAGTACTTGGAGTCTCAGCCGCATCCTTCAGAGGTCCCCACTTTAGGCTCGGACAATCCACTTTGCATGCGTCGCAAGCTCCGCTCAAGCAATCCATTGCAGGATTGCCACAATTGCATATGGTGGAACCCCAGAGAACTCGAGTAAGCGTTCGGACGACTTCAAGGGCGTGATCCTTGTTCTCGGCTCTTCGGACCGTCATCTTGCCGCTTCTGAAGATATGTATGCGGCTCTCACCTGTCTCGGCCAGCGAGTAGCCAAGTTCGGGTGAACACCTCACTTTGTCAAAGATTGGTGTTTCTGCCAGAATTCTGCATGCGATGCTCATATCGAAGAGGTCGAAGAGCCATCCGTTTGTACTCGGCAGCTGGGTCTCAACTGTAACCTTCTCGTATTCTCCGCATGGCTGAACCTCGTAGAAGCTCCTCTCTCCAGTCTGCGCTGTTGTTGGGGGCTTGATCTGTTCGACCAACGCATCGATCTGGCCGTGTTCCTTCTCTCGAAGGTAGGGGCAGGAGGTCACGGCTTGAGCCTTTACGGATACTCTTCGAGCTAACCCTCGACATCTCGGGTTACCGCAAACGCCACAATCATATGCAGGGAGAAGCGCCCCTATGTGTTCCACGTCGGTCGCAGACATGGTCAGGCTCCGAGTGACTATCGGCCCACCTTACCTCTGTAGCATCCACTTCTTAAGGAATCTTGAACGGCCGAGGGCAGCCCATCCACGTTTGACTTTGGATCGCATTCGTAGGGTTCGAAGAGTGCCTCATGAAATCGCTGAGTGATCTTAAATGTTTATGACTTTTGTCAACCGCTGCATCTGGCGTCTTTTCCAGTCATAGTGTCGCGGGATGGCACGTAGCGCATCATTTTTATTGGAGTGTATCGATACCGATATATCGGTGTCGATAATGTCTTTCGCCCAGAAGCTTCTTCCACAAGGTGGTCTTACCCGGTACGCCATCTTGAGCGTACTCAAGGATTCACCGACACACGGCTATGACATAATCGCGCAGATTGAGAGGAGAACGAAGGGGCTTTGGAGGCCGAGCCCCGGTTCGGTCTATCCGATCCTCAAAGAATTGGCTGAAGAAGGACACCTATCCAAGGTGGAAGAGAACAGGAGAGACGTTTACCAGATCACAGAGAAAGGACGCGAAGAGCTTTCCAGACTTGAACTCCGTGAGGGAAGGATCCTCGACACCGCATCAAAAATCGGTGAAGTAACAGTCGGCATCTTTCTGGGAGGTGCCGCACTCTTCGAGAGAACTCTGGAAGGGGCATCCCAGGCCTGCGACAAGGTGATCCGCACAATTGACGAGAGATCATCATCTGAAAGAAGGAGTCTGTTGAAGAAGTACAGAGAGTTCCTAAAGTCTCAACTCGACGCCGTAGACACAAGGCTGAAAGATTAAGGATTCTGAAGCTGTAGTGCGCAGTGAGACCTGAACTATGCGCGTCACGACACGGATAAGGTCTTAAGATAATGGCATCATCCCCATCAGTTGCAACTACAGAGGGACGGTATGTCGTCCACAGGCACGCCGCAATGCACCTCCATTATGACCTCCGCCTTGAGTTTGATGGAGTTCTGAAAAGTTGGGCAGTCCCAAAAGGTCCTCCCGAAGAGAGCGGTGTCAAGCGACTGGCCATTGCTGTGGAAGACCATCCTTTGGAATACGCCGACTTCGAGGGCGTGATCCCCGAAGGAGAGTACGGCGCGGGAACTGTTGAGATCTGGGACTCTGGAACCTTTCGGCTGCTATCAAAAAGTTCCAAGAAGATTGAATTTGAGTTGAATGCGAAGAAACTAAGAGGCATCTACGGGATGATCAACACCCGAGAAAATCAGTGGCTCCTCTTCAAGAAGCGGTAGGTCAGCTAGTCCGCTCTAATTCGATGAGATCCCAGACAATGGGATAGATCAGCCGTTGTGCACGCTGCCGTCACTGACATGAATCCCAAACTTGGGTGTAGCGTTGTTTGTGCGGCGTAGGACTTCGTGCAGTGGTCTTTTGCTGGTGTTCTGGTCTCTATTCATGACAAGTCGCCCCTCCCCTTGCCCACGCGCATTAGCGGCGACGAGGCCGCTTGGTTATCGAGCTGGATCTGATTCGGATTTCAAAGCGGGGCTCGTTCCCAAGGCGACAAGGAGCTCAGTCAATCCGATGATCAGCCAGCCGAAGGCGAATGCACCTGCGATGTCGATTGTCCGTCCAAATACGAAGGGTCCGATCGACCCGCCTACTCCTGCAGCAGAGTTGAGGAGTCCAGACGCTGTTCCGACGACTCTCAACGGAAACCATTCGGACAACATGGGAGGTCCGACTGCAAAGGCCATGTTTCCGAAGAATCCCATTAGCAGCAAGATCAACGTGACAACGGACACCGACACAGATCCAAGAGCGGAAAGAGCGACACAACCCAGTCCTAGCGACAGCACAGATAGCACCATCACAGGAGCTCTGCGCCTGAGAATCCTGTCTGCTATGAGGCCTCCTGCCAAGGACGAGACAAGCGATGAAATGGCGTAGAGCGAGGAGATCGATCCAGCGAACGTCGGGGCAACGTTATGAACGGAAACTAGGAATGTCGGTGACCAAGTCAGCACGGCTTGATTTGCGAAGGCCAGACTTCCCCAACCCGCGCACAGAAGCCACATCCGCTTTTCCCGGAACACGGAGGCGTATCCTTCTCTCTTGGCTTGTTGGATGGGTTGGCTTGCTGTTCGTCTGTCTTCCTTGTTTCTTTGACTCTTTTCTTTCAGGAGCAATGCGATTAGCAAGACCGACGCGAAAGCAGGGATGCTGAGAATCCAGAACGACCATCGCCACGTACCCGACGTTAGTGCTATGATCGGAGAGAACGTCAGGCCTACGATCATGCCAACGTTCGCAGATGTCGACTGGATGCCGATGGCGACCGCCCTGTCCTTTGGTGCAAACCAACGGATCACTATCGCGGAGCTTGGTGCGAAGATGCATCCGCATGATAATCCAGTCAGGAAGCGGAAAACTATGAAATTCGAGAAAGAGTCTGCAAAGCCGGTCACCAGTGTGAAGATCCCTACAAATGAGAGGGCGACGACGAAGGTTCTTTTGGCTCCGAACCTGTCTGAGAATATGCCACTTGGAATCTGAGCGAGCATGTAGCCGATCCAGAATCCGGTCATTAGGAGCCCGGCTTCGCTATATGATAGGTTTAGCTCGTTTCGTATCTCTGGGATCAGAGGCGAGTAGGTGACTCTGGGCACCCAAGATGCGAAGAACGCAAGCCAAGCTAGGAAGAGGATGGTCCAGCGATAAGGTGACTGGCCTCCGCTGTTCCATGTCGACATCTTGCGTCGCCCGCGGTGAAGGTGATGAGTGAGCCGTGAAGGATGTTAAGCTTTTTCAGCGTGGTCATTGTCATTCTCTGTGTTGGCGGTTTCTGCAATGGCGCACGAAGCGAGCTATCTGCCGCCTGAACAGAGAGACCTTGAGAAGAAACTCATCGTCGAACTCTCTGTATCCGAAGCTTGGAAACATGTGGAATACCTGACGGCAAACGCTCCTCAAAGACTATCCGGAACGCCCGAAGAAAGGCTGGCGGTCGACTATTTCAAGAAAACCCTCGAAGGATACGGAATAAGGCCGAACGTATACGAGTTTGATGGGCTAGTCAGCTTCCCAGGAGACTCGGAGCTCCGCATCCTATCGCCAGAGAGAAGAACTATTCCTTGCCAAGCGTACGCTCACATAGCCTCCACACCGCTCGACGGCATTGAGGCCGAACTCGTCTATGTCGGCTCGGGAGGGATTAGAAACTATGAAGGCCTCGATGTCAAAGGGAAGATCACTCTTGCCGAGCTTTCCTACGCTCCTCCTAGGCCCGAGAAGATCCGTATCGCGGAATTGCATGAGGCGATAGGGCAGATCCAGATGAACTGGGGAATGCCCGATTCGAAGGTATTGCCCCTAGGAACCACAAAATCGGTCTGGGGAAACCCAACTCCAGAGACGGTGAAAAACATGCCGCGGATTCCAGCTATCTCGGTGTCCCGCGCCGATGGACTGTGGTTAAAGGGACTCTGTCAACGGGGGGCTGTAAAGGTCTGGATGAGAGCGGAGGCTCTTCGGAGCTGGAAACCAATCCTACAGATCGCAGGAGATGTCCAAGGCTCGGCGGAATCAGAGAAATTCGTGCTAGTAGGCGGCCACTTCGACGCGTGGGGAGGAGGAGTGACGTGCAATGCCACTGGCAACGCAATGCTGTTGGAGCTGGCACGTGTCTTTTCGAAGTACAAAAGCGATTTGAGGCGTAGCATCAGATTCGCCTGGTGGACGGCCCACGAGACTGGAATCATGGAGGGCTCAACGTGGTACGTAGACAACTTCTGGAGCGACCTACACAAGAACGCGATAGCCTACATGAACTGCGACTCCCCCGGAATGAAGGATACGACGATCTACCTCTGCAGCAATTCGGCCGAAACAATGAAATTCCATCTGCAGACGATACGCGAGACCTTCGGGCCGATCCCGATCCAGATGAAGCGCCCCGCGAAGACCGGAGATCAGTCCTTCTTTGGGCTGGGCCTACCTTCGATCGAGGGACGCACCATCCATCCGAAGGAGACTATTGAATCGCTTGGAGGTGCAACCTTAGGGTGGTGGTACCACAGCATACAAGACACGTTAGACAGGGCAGACCAAGGAACGCTTGAGACCCTGATGAAGGCCTATGTGGTGCTCATCTCAAGGCTCTGCAACAGCATAATACTGCCTTTCGACCACGTGCCGTTGGCAGACGAGTTCATCAAGACTCTGTCCGAGATCGACCAGAGCTGCAACAAGGTTCTGCCGCTGGGGAATACGATCAGACTCGCTGAGGCTCTGAGAGATAGAACGGTCAAGCTTAACGAGCAGATCGCCGCCACTCTCGAAAAATGCCACACGATGAGTGCGCGACTTGAACCAGAAATGGAAGGGAGAATAAGAGCTCTGAACTCATGTCTGATGAGGCTCAGCAGGATTCTGAACCCGATAGACTACACACTCGTGAGCAGATACGATCAGGACACGTACGGATCTTCCCATCTTGGCCAACCTATACCGATCCTGCAACCTGCGTTGCAGTTGGCTGGCCTCGACCCGAATACTCCAGAGTTCAGGACGCTAAAGACCAAACTGGTTAGGGAAAATAACAGAGTCTGCGATGCCTTGGAAGAGGGCATTGAGGTAATGGACAGTACGTTTCAGAGACTCCAGATGCCCAGTGGTTGAGCTCGACTCAGGTAAGAGATCTGGTCAAACGCTCCAGCAATGAGTCAACTGCAGTGATCTCTGCTCCATAATTCCTCTTGAGATATTCCAGGCCAGATTCGTGGTCTTCTTTCGTGAATGCTTCGACAGCATCCTCGGGAACCACAAGTCTGAATCCTCTGAAGTATGCGTCGGCGGCGGTGTGTCGGACGCAGAGATGCGTGTGCAGTCCAGTGAGGATCAGTGTGTCCACTTTTAGCTCTCTAAGTAGAAGGTCGAGGTCGGTCTCGAAGAATCCGCTATATCTTCTCTTCTTCACCACAAAATCCGTTGCGAGCGGCTTCAGCTCTTCCACCACTTGAGCTCCCAGGTCGCCGTCGATGGCGTGTGGGCCCCAGAGCTTGAATTCGCCGTCGATGTCCTTGAGGTGGGCATCATTCGAGTAGATCACAGGAATAGCGTTCTTCCTCGCGAAGGCTATCAACTTCTGCAGATTTGGTATGATTCTCTCCGCTCTTTCGCATTTGAGTGCTCCTTTCACGAAGTCGTGCAGCATGTCTACAATGACTATCGCAGCTTTCATTGCGATGCACCTAAGAATGTCAAAACTCGCGACATATTAGGGTTGACTCACATTCGCTGACCTTACTTTCATCATCCAATGTTAGAATGAGAGACGGCCTGAGGAGATTATTATTCGTAGTAGATCAGTTCTTCAACCTCGAGCTTCTCATGGAGTTTGTTCACTGACTCGAAGACTTCGGCTTCCTTCTTTGCTCCCGTGCAAACCAGCTTGCCGCTGGCGAAGAGCAGGATGACCACCTTCGGGCCGTCCATCCTGTAGATAAGGCCCGGAAACTGTTCAGGCTCATACATAGTCCGCCCCAAGGCAAAAGCGGACTTCTCCAGATCGACTTTTCCTCCTAAACTGGCAGAAGCTACAATGTTCTGAATCTTGATTTCCGGCTTGCCGACTATGACTATCCCGTTCTCCTTCAGTTCCTGAACGACTTTGTTTACGGCCTTCTTCGCTTGTCCTTCGGATTTGGCTCCCGTACAAACCATCTTTCCGGAGTTGAAGATGAGGGTCGCAGTCTTAGGTTTCTTCAATCTGAAGACTAGACCTGGAAACTGTTCAGGTCTGTACTCCACACTCGGGAAAGCTTTCACTACGGAGTTCAGATCTATGTTCTGCCTCAACGTCGCGGATGCGACGACGTTCTCGATATTGACTGTTGCTTGGACCTTTGGCATGTAGGAGTCACATCTTTCCAGTGAATCTGGGAAAGCGAGAGAGCTTTTTGGATCTCATCTGCGCGTTTTGGCTCTCCGCTTATAAGCGCGCTTATAAAGGATGTCTCCTTAAAAGTGCTTCTCTCGAGCCTGTTTCGTCGTCTATTCCGCGATTTACGTGCTTATCTGATTCGCGACTGGGCCGAATGGCTTCGCCCGGATTGTAAAACGAGAAGAATGACACACGTCAGAACGGCATACTTATGGTATCTCTCCATGCACCTTACAAGAATCCCGGGGAATCTCGCCAAAAAAGCTCTGACGCAGAATTTTTGTTGAAGGGTCACATGGGCGATGCGGCAATAAATCGCCAGTCTTCAGTCTTTCCCTCCGGACGAGCGCGATCGCAGTTTACCGTATGGTCTTTCAATCCCCGTATCTTGGGGTTTTCCTTTGCGACAAACGTAGGAGATCTCAAGAAAGGAGCGATAATATACACTTTCAATCCCCGTATCTTGGGGTTTTCCTTTGCGACAAACGTAGGAGATCTCAAGAAAGGAGCGATAATATACACTTTCAATCCCCGTATCTTGGGGTTTTCCTTTGCGACAAACGTAGGAGATCTCAA
>CAYWPD010000017.1:24111-27877 GCA_964460055.1 uncultured Candidatus Bathyarchaeia archaeon | reverse complement strand
CTAGCGTCTCAGCCATCGCGAGAGCTGAACACCCGCAAAGATCAGCAAGGCGCCGACCAGATAGAGGACAACACTTCTAATGAGAATATTGACATCTTGGCCACTGAAGTAGATCCATAACGAGATCGTCCCATAACCTACGGCGAAGATAGCCAACAACATTAGGAGTGGCACCACCAGATACATCACAAACACGGCGCTGAGGCCCAACACATCTTTGTAGTCAGTATCAGATTCAGAGCCCAGCCTCGAAATAGTCACGCGCGAATGTACGCGGCTGTCTGGTTTCGAGCCAGTCGATGCCAAGATCTGACGCATCACTAAGCTGGACAGCTCCATTGTGTATACGTCCAAAGACAGAAGCCCCTCTGAAACTTAGAGATGTCGGTTCCGGAAAAGGGCATTTTGCGAGCTTTCCGTCTTCAAGAAACGTATGGACGGAAGATCGTTCTCAGAACGCTGCGTGACGCAACAATCGACTGCCAACCAGATCGAGTCACTACTTTCATAGTCTGCTACTTGTACATCTCCACTGGAGCTGATCCTCGGCGAGAAATGCGCTCGAGGCCGCAGGCGTTCGATTTTTCGTACCCCACCCCTCCCCCCCGTTTTTTGGTATTACGATTTGAACACCGGGATAGGCCAGACTTCAAAAGGTCACATTGCCACGGTTTTGGGCCCACGCCTCGAGAGAATTCCAACTGTTAAAGCGCCGAGGATCGCCAAAACCGAGGCTAGCACAAAGGTACTCGGGAGTCCAAAAGCGTCCGCGAAAACCCCAAGAACAAACGCGCTTATTGTGTCTCCCAAGCTGGAGAAGGTGAAAGACACGCCCATGGCAGCACCTCGCTCAGGGCTCTTTGAGACCTCGACCACGTAGGTCGAGGAGGAGGTCAGATAGATTCCGAAGCCAACACCTTCCATCGCCAAGAGAAATGTGAGCAGATATGCGGAGGAAAATCTAGGGATTGCAAACATTACAGCCGCACATACTGCAAGCGACAGGATTAGAAACCTCATGCTTCCGACGCGCGATGCAAACAGACCGGTGGGCAACCTCGCCCCGGTCGAGACGAACGTCCGTACTGCAAAGATGGCGCCGATCAGGCCGAGGCTCAGACCGACTGATTTCCCGTACAAAGGGAAGAAATTTAGCACCTCGCTGTAGACCAGACTCATGAAAAATCCGGCCATCCCAGCTGCCATTATCTTGGGATTCATCAACAGCGACTTGAAACCGGAGAGGTACCCGCTCTGAGCTTGCTGATAATCAGACACTCTAAATCCTTTGAGACCCTTCCAAGCGATGATGGCCGCTGCAAGACCTTCTAACGAGGCTATCAGGAAGTTGGCTTCGTAACCCAAGGACCCGGCAACGTATCCACCCAGATAGAGCCCAGTCGAGAAACCTACTCCCATAGACGCCGAGCACAGTCCGATCGCTCTTCCCCTCGCCCTTGGATCAGCAAGCTCACCCACGTAGGTCAAGCCGACAGGGAAGGTTGAGACCATCGCAAAACCCATCAGGAGTCGACTCGGTACCAGCAGAATAGGGTCGCGGGCAATTGCAAAGAGAATGGGGACGACTGAGAACAAGGCTGCCCCCAGGACCAAGAATCTCTTTCTGCCAATCCGGTCAGAGACCATTCCTGTAGGCGCGCCAGTGACTGTCCTTGACAGTCCGACACAGGACGCCAAGACACCTATAAGGGTGAGAGAGGCGCCAAGTCGGTCGGCGTAGAGCGAGAAGGTGGACGAGATCGCACCATTGCTGAGGTCGGCTAGTGAGACGATGAGCGAAGTTACCATAATCTCCTTGCCAGTCGCACTTCTGTCTCTGGCTCCCGACTCAACATGATTCTGCAATGATCACTACCGTCAAGCACATCAGCATTCCGCTGCAATAGTCTGCTTCGCGCTTATAACGTGTGTACGGGTGACGAGTTCCCTGCTGCTCATGAGATCTTGATACTCAGCTAGACGGCCTCAGGCCCTGCCGCACCTTCAGACGCCTTTGCGGGCTCTATCTTCTTTAGCTGGCTCTTGTACATCTCGACTATCTCAACGTCGGTCGTCGCGTCTTCAGGCGACTTGTCTGTGCGCCAGTTGCCAGTAAATCTAGGAAACCTCATGGCTAGCCCGCTGCCTTTTCTTATGGTGTCTCTTCCGCAGGTATGCAATGGTGACAGCGTGATCTCGTCCGCGGATATCTCAAGCACAAAAGACGGTACGAACCAGACGTCTGCTTCCAGCAGAGACGTAACTCTGGCGTGTTTATGCTGCGAAACGTATGGCGCAAACTTCTCTGGGAGCTGTTCCAGATCGACGTCTGTGAAGCCTGTCCCGAGCTTACATACAGTCTCGAAGGTGTCGTCTTCCGGCCTGTAGGCAGCCATGATGAGCGCTCCATAGGATCCGGCCCTCTTTCCCCTTCCCATCAAGGCTCCAACTGGAACCAGGTCGAAGGTGTCTGCAACCTCTGCCTTGTACGAGCGCTTGTACTTCACCCAAGCCCATCCTCTTGCCCCAGCCTTGTAGAAGGAGTCGGCAGCCGTAGACTTGACCATCAATCCTTCGCATCCCTGCGACACCGCCTCAGACATGTATGCATCGAGTTCCTCTGGAGCGTCCACAGTCATCTGGTTCGATATCTTGACACGTTCAGTCTCTCGGATGAGCCTCTTGAGTTCTTCTCGCCTCTCGAGGTAGGGCCTCACAGTGAAGTCCTCCCCATTAGCGTAGAGGAGATCGAACAGAAAGACGGTGACCGGAACCTCTTCTCTCATCCTCTCGATGTCATATTTCCGACCACGCCTCTGTGAGACCATCTGGAAAGGCAGCATATCTCCAGTGTTCGGATCGACGGCCACGGACTCTCCTTCAAGGATCGCTTCCTTGCTGCGAAAACTCTCCTTCACGTAAGCACAGACATCGGGGAACTGCTCGGTTATGTTCTCCAGTCGTCTGGAGAAGAGGCGGACAGTCTTGGGGGAGATGTGGATCTGCATTCTTAAGCCATCATACTTGTACTCTGCTGAGCCCTCGCCACCGAGCTTCGAAAGAATCTCTTCCGCATCGTCCAGCCTCTCTGCCAACATGGGCCTGAGGGGTCGCCCAACGGTAACTCGAAACCTCTTTACCCCTCGGATTCCATTTTCGGCCAGCACGCGTGCTACATAGCCCAGATCCGATGAGAGATTGTAGGCCCGTTCAACCTCCTCCCTTGACTCCTTGCCGCCACCTATCGCGTTTGCCAGCGCGTCGAGTATCGTCATATCTGCAACCCCGAGTCTGAGGTTCCCAAGGGCGGTACGCACGATGTATTTTGCCTCCCTCGGCGTTGCATCGTTCAGAAGACTGGCAAGGAGTTTCATCTTGAGCTCAACTGAGCCAGCGCCTGAGGCTCTGGCTATCCTGTCCAACGCGTCGTAAACGTGCTCCACGGAGAGAGGCTCTCTGAAGAGAGCCTGTTGAACCCTCTTCTGGAGGAGATTGAATGAGGCTGAACCTAGGTCTCCTGACTTCTTGTACTCTTTCATAACGTCTTGTTCAGAATGCCCGGAAACCATTGATAGGACTCTGTTGGCAAGCTTCTCGGCAATTCCTATCTCGATGCCTTCGAAGTCCGGGTAGAGCTTGCCTTGGGTGAGATAGGTTACCTTGTCAATCACGTCGGTCGGCGTCTGCTTGATCAGATCGACTAGGTGGTCTGTCATCTCAAGGCGCTTGGTGGTTGCCTCGATCTTCTCATAGGCGTCCACCAACA
>CAYWPD010000017.1:8469-24011 GCA_964460055.1 uncultured Candidatus Bathyarchaeia archaeon | reverse complement strand
CTCCAGCTTCGGTTCTGAGTACTTTTCCGAAAGCCATTGTAGCATCATCCCGCCAGAGAGAATCGTCGCAATGGGATTTGCCATGCCCTCTGAGAGCGTCGGAGCCGAGCCGTGAACCGGCTCAAAGAGCCCATACCTGTCGCCAATGTTCGCAGATGGGGCGGTCCCAAGAGAGCCAGCGACGCCGGCCGCTTCGTCGCTAAGTATGTCACCAAACATATTCGTGGTGACGATCACATCGAAGATGCTTGGATCTCGCACGAGCTGATATGCGGCATTATCCACATACATCTCATCGATCTCGAGAGAGGAGTAACTCTTCGCTACCGTCCTGACCGAATCTCTGAACAACTCGCATGATCGCATAACATTGGCCTTGTGCACGATTGTAAGCTTCTTTCGCCTAGACTGTGCAAGGTCGCATGCGATCTTGGCTATTCGCTCCGAGGCTCTCCGCGTTATTACCCTGATCGTGAAGGCATAGTCTTCAGTTCGATCCTCAAGTCCTCCGTACAGGCCTTCAGTGTTCTCGCGAACAATCACAAGATCTACGGTCTTTCCGGCCTTGGAGAGACGAGGCAGTGATCTCGATGGCCTGAGGTTTGCGTAGAGGTCGAGCTTCTGTCGGAGAGGTATGACTACATATCGAGCCGTCTCGCCCACAGGGCCCTTCAGACACGCGTGCGAACAGACGATCTTCTCATAGGAGCCATCTGGCAGTGGTTTACCGAGCTCCCTTTCGGCTTGATCTCCCGCTTGAGCAGTGACAAATCGCATATCGAAGCCCAAAATCTCGGCCAGAAGCCCGAGTACCTTAGTTGCCGATTCTGTGACGGCCGGTCCTATGCCGTCTCCCGGAATTACAGCTATCTTGAACTTGGCTACCATCGCGCTATCTGCACCAATCTTCCCTATGTTGCCTGATGTAGTTGACCAATCCGCCTGAAGACAGGATCTCGAGCAGAAAACTCGGGATTTCCTGGGTCTGAAGCTCCTTTCCGTTGGTTAGATTCTTGATCGATCGTCTCTCCAGATCGAGTTCCACCTCGTCGCCATCTAGAGCGAACTCTGTGACGCCTTTGACTTCGACGACGGGCAGCCCCTGATTTATGGAGTTCCGGTAGAAGATTCTCGCGAAGGACTCGGCGACTATCGCTTGGATCCCCACCTTTTTCAAGGCAATGGGCGCGTGCTCCCTGGAGCTTCCCAGCCCGAAGTTCTTTCCCGCTAGTAGTATCTTTCGCTCTTGGACCTTCTCTTTGAATTTGGGATCATAGTCTTCCATGACGTGCGAAGCGAGGAACTCCTCATCGGAAGAGGCAAGATATCTTGCCGGGATGATGATGTCGGTGTCGATGTTATCTCCATACTTGATGATTCGTGACACAATTCTCATGTGTAGTCCTTCGTCTGATGACTAGAAAGCCGGAGCCGAGGTCTTTTTCCATCATTTGATCTGATCTGAGTTCAACGCAAGAACGCGATTTGCGGCGTTGACTATCGCTTCAACTCCTGCCATGACAATATCCTCTCTGACTGCGCGAGCAGACACCAACCGGCCTTTGTGGTCTTCGACTTTCACCATAACATTCGCCAGAGCGTCGCTTCCTCCGGTTATTGCCTCAAGCCTAAATTCATTCAGTCGGAAGCTTGTCACCCCTTGAGTCGCCCCATGAATCGCCTTGATGGAAGCGTCGATCGGCCCCACGCCGAAGTCAGAGTTCCGATGCTCCTTGCCATCGATCATCACTCGAACGCTGGCAGTTGGCGTAACCTTATTGCCTGTCACAACGAGCAGATCCTCCAAGACTATTCTCCTCTTTTCAGCGAAAGACCCCGTCACAGCCTCCACCAGATTCACCAGATCCGTGTCTGTTACGCTTCTCCCCTTGTCACCGATCTCTTTGACTCTCAGGACAACCTCGTCGAGTTGAGGCTTCATCAGGTCAACTCCCATCTCTTTCAGCATCGCTTCCACGCCGTGTTTTCCAGCGTGTTTTCCAGCCACAAACCTTCGACGATGTCCGACGACCTCAGGACATAAGGGCTCGTAGGTTTCCGGAGACGATATGATACCGTGAGTGTGTATCCCAGACTCGTGAGCAAAGGCGTTCTCGCCAACAATGGCCTTGTTCGGCTGGAGCGCTACCCCGGTTAACTGCGAAACCAATCTAGAGGTTTTGAAGATCTCATCAAGCTTGACGTTCGTTCTGATTCCATAAAGCGTCTCAAGAGCCACGACCGCCTCTTCCAAGCTGGCGTTGCCAGCCCTCTCTCCAAGCCCATTAATGGCCACGTGAATCTGCTCTGCACCGCCTTCAACGCTCGCAAGAGAGTTCGCAACAGCCATGCCCATATCATCGTGGCAATGAACTGAGATAGGTACTGGTACGGCTCTTTTAGTCTCCTTTACGAGGTTGAACATGCCTCTGGGAATCGCAACGCCCACAGTATCTGGAATGTCAATCCTGTCAGCGCCTGCAGAGACTACAGCTTTGAAGATACTTGCTAGGTAGGTCCGATCGGTCCTTGTTGCGTCCTCTGCTGAGAACTCAACTTTAACGCCGTGAGATTTCGCATACTCGATACTTCTAACGGCGTTCTCCAACGCCTGCTCTCGCGTGAGCTTCAGCTTCTCCCTGAGGTGGAGATCCGATGTCGCTATGAAGACATGTATCGAGTCTACGTCACAGTCCAACGCCCTGTCGACATCGGTGGTCGATGCTCTGGCAAGTGCGCAGACTTCGGCTTTGAGGCCCTGCTGAGCTATCCGCTCTACTGCTTCCTGTTCTCCCCTCGATGTGATCGGGAACCCGGCCTCGATGATGTCCACCCCAAGGGCGTCAAGCTGAATCGCGATCTGTAGCTTGTCGCTGGACGTCAAGGCAACGCCTGGCGTTTGCTCTCCATCGCGGAGAGTGGTGTCGAAGATCGCCACCTTCTCAGGCGGTTCGCACTCAGCTTCAATAGTGGACTTCCAAGCCATTTTCCATGCTCCTCGTATGGCAGGTGTCGTTGGTTTGAGCCTGAAGTTTTCTAATAAGGGTGTTGAGCAAGTTTTCTTGCATAGATCCAGGCTTCTTGATTCGCTCGCCGATGCATCGACTCAATGCCTGTTTCCACTGCCATTTCTAGCCGCTCTGAGCACGAGCCGCCCCGTCGAAGTGGCTTTCACCGGAATTCCCTTGTTGTCTCGAGTACCAGCCACGATCAGCCCTGCTTCCCGAAGCTTCCCGATATTCCATCTGATGGTGGACGGCGGCTGATGAAGGTCACGTGAAAGCTTCTGCACCAGTCGATAGTACAAGAGACCCTCATTCTCAGCCAATCTGGAGAGAAGCTGGAGCTGATGTCGATTCAGCCTGTTCCTGACGAGAACCTCCAAGGCTTCTTCGAGCGCCACGACTCTCCTCGACGCGCTTTCCAACGTTTTCCTTACGGATTCTGATTCGCGGTCCACAAATATGGCAAACGCTTCGGAACCATCTACAAATTCGGTTTCGGAGGAAGACTCGTCAGTCGCATCTCGTGGGTGAAGGGCTACGCTAACTGATTTCTCGAGCCCTCCAAAGAAGGTAGCGATCCCTCTGTGCAGCTTTCAGATACTTAACCTCCGCGTTGGACCGTTACATGGCGAGCTTCATTCTATTAATGGTTTCTACTTGCCTTCCTGCTCTGCAAGCTCTGAGAGCCATCAATATTCCAAAGTTCATGGTGTCGCGTTAGCTTATGCTCTAATTATCCGGGCCCTCAGAGTCCGTTGTCACTTCCATGCATGAGAGGAGGTGAATCAGGTTCCGCCATGTATGATCTTGGCGGATTTGCGGTATGGGCCTCTCCTGCGAAGACGAGCCTTTTTCCTAGTCTCAGCCCTTTTGAGGTGGATCTCGTTCTCCATGTGAGCACCCGTTCCTACTGCCTGAGGGACAAACAATCACTCTAGACTGGCGCAACTAGAGATAAGTATCATTTCACAAATGACTTCAGCAACCGACTTCATGATTGAAAAGTAGCGTCTTCCTGCACAGCGAAGGTCTTGTAATGGGTGTGAACTTAGCCCGAATAATGATTGGGAAGAAGATACGCTTGGAACAGCTTGGAGGAAAGATTCTGGCCGTAGATGCAAACTGTGAACTCTATCAATTCCTCTCGCTCATCAGAGGACCAGACGGGTCCCCGCTGAAGGCCCCCGACGGAAACATCACCTCACATCTGGTAGGACTAGCTTTTCGCACTACGAGACTCATCGCGGATTATGGCGTGAGACCAATCTTTGTGTTTGACGGACCTCCGCATAGACTGAAGAGAGAAGAGATCGAGAGAAGAAGAGCACAGAGAGAAAAGGCGACTGAGGCGTGGCACGCAGCGCTTGAGAGAGGCGACTACTCTACAGCCTTCTCGAAGGCCGTCATGACGAGCTCACTCACTAAGCCGATGATAGACGACGCCAAAAGGCTGCTCGAGATACTAGGGGTGCCATTCATCGACTCCCTCACCGAGGCTGATGCACAGATCGCATACATGGCACGAATCGGACGCGCTTGGGCGGCGAACAGCAAAGACTTCGACTGCCTACTCTACGGGACACCCAGACTGACCAGATTCGTTACGATCACAGGCAAGGAGTATCTTCCCAGCAAAGGAATTGCCCGACCACTGGAAACCGAGCTGATAGAACTGCAGAGCCTCCTCGCAAAGTTGGGCATAACCCATGAACAACTGATCGATCTAGCGATCCTGATCGGAACCGACTACAACAAAGGAGTGAGAGGGGTAGGCCCTGTCAAAGCCCTGAAACTCGTCAAGCAGTACGGGCGAATCGAGAATATGCCAGAGCTACTCAAGGAGAATGTCTCACCGATCTACAACGAAGTGCGAGAGATCTTCCTCCATCCAACTGTTAGGGATGATTATGGCTTACTGTACCGCCAACCCAAGCTAGATGAACTCTTCACGTTTCTCTCAAAGGAGAGAGGCTTCTCGAAAGAGCGAGTGCAAGTCATAGTCGATAGGATCAAAGGTTCAACGGATTTGCTGCAGCAAGCTGATCTGAGTTCTTGGGCCCAAGGTGGATCAGGTATGCCCAGTTGAGCACCTTAAGTAGAACCTTCGGATGTCGACTCGCCAGATAAAGATCGCTGGCTCAGACGAGCCAACGATAAACAGACGATCCTATGGCTGCGTTATCTTTATCGCCTGTTCAGGGCACTGTATCTCGCATGCCATACAGAATATGCACGCTGATTCGTTTGCCGGATCTGATTTCTTCTCAGAAGTCGGATGCCCGGGCGTGTCAGCCCAATCAAAGACGCTGACCGGGCACACGGAGATACAGATCCCGTCGCCACTGCAACAGTCCCAGTCGACTGCAGTTTGGCTGCCGTGGATCCCCAGCTTCTTTGGTGGTTCGACAGTTCCCCAAACGTTATGTCCGGCATGAGTGCCGCTCACTTGCTGCTTCTTCTGAAAGTCCGGATCGATGGGCAAGCTTCTCACTCCTCGTATAACTATAGCCAAGCAAGAATCTGAATCGCTAATATATATGTAAAGCATACGGTTCGGTCATCTCAACACTTCTCTACGTTGTACTAAGGGCTTGAAGCTAGGACTGAGTTGAGGCTGGGTAGACTCACTCTTTCCTTAGAAGGCCCCGAGTTAGGGGCTTGGGAAGTGGGAGAAAGATCTTTAAGTTGACCATCACAACTCCCGAACTTCAACGCGTAGGTTGGTGTGTGAGGTACGCCTCAGTCGATAATCAACTTGGACAAGTGCACGGGATGTGGAACATGCGTGAGCGTCTGCCCAGTCTCTACCTATGAGTTGAGAGACGTTGGTAACTCAAAGAAGTCGCAGCCAGTAGACATTGATGCTTGCATCGCATGCCGCGTCTGCGAGTCGCAGTGCCCTGAAAGCGCCATCCAGATAATTGAATAAACTGGAAGGTTTTACCCAACCCCCAGACATCAGACCTCCTCCGTTTCCGGCGCCCCTTTCGACAGATGAAGAGTCTCCTAGCTTGCCCTATTGACATTTTATCTCACCCATGAATTCAGCCCAGCTCGTCGAATCTCGTCGCAAAAACCATTTTGTATTCGGTAGCTCGAAGGAGTGAGCTTGAGGCATTTGGCTTGAAAGACCTGAGACTAATGTGGAAGGAAGGCGTAGCAACGTTCGGGCCTTTCGTGCAGCTTCCCTGGCCAGGGATTCCAGAGATTCTAGCTCATGCGGGCTGGGACTTCTTCATCATCGACCTGGAGCACGGGCCCATCGATATCGAGACGGCAGAAAACATGGTTCGGGCGGGCGACGCAGCCGGGATCACCCCAATAGTGCGCGTTCTGAGAAGCACCCCATACCTCATCGCGCAGGCATTGAACACTGGCGCGATCGGTGTTCATGTCCCGCACATCTCCACCAAAGAAGAGGCTGAAGAAGCGGCGATCTCAACCAGATTCCACCCACTTGGGGAGAGAGGCGTCTGTCCCTTCGTCAGGGCGGCAAGATACTCGGCGGACAAGGCTTCCTACTACCAGAGAGCCAACGCTGAAACCATCCTAATACTTGCCATAGAGGGGACTGAGGGCATCGAGAATCTCGAGAAGATTCTGACCGTAAAAGGCATCGATTCAATATTTGTTGGCCCGTATGACCTCTCACAGTCCTTGGGCGTACCAGGGCAGGTAAAACACGACAGAGTGATCGAGAAGATTCGCGAGATCTGCGAAACTTCCAGAAAGGCCGGAGTTGCGGTCGGTCTATTCGTGGAGACGGCGGAAGATGCGAGGTTCTGGGTTGAACAGGGAATCCGATATTGCTGCTTGGACGTGGACGCCGCCATCTTCTACAAAGCCGCCAAGACATATATGGACAGATTGAAAAAGACCTGACCTCGTCTGCCAAACTAAATCATCAGACGAATTCCGCGAGGCAATCCCTCATGAAAGATCTCAGGAAGATGTTGAAGGAGAAACAAGTCTCTATCGGCCCGTTCATGGTCACTGCAAGCCCAGCGCTCACAGAGGCGATAGGATACGCAGGATTCGACTTCGTGATAATATGCTGCGAACACGCAGCTCTAAGCCCCTACGGCACAGAACTGGAGGAGTGCATCAGAGCGGCATACGCCGCCGACATAACGCCACTGGTGAGAGTCACCGAAAACGAAAAAGGCATGATACTGAAGGCCCTCAATCTCGGCGCCAAAGGCGTGATAGTACCACACGTGAATACGAAAGAAGACGCCGAGAAGCTGGTCCGCGCCGCAAGATACGCTCCCTTGGGACGAAGATCAGCAGCCCCACCCGTACGAGGGGCGAGATACGGCTTTGTTCCATTCCCCACATTCTGGAGACAGCAGAACGAACAAGTCCTTACAATTCCGCTGATAGAAGAGAAGGAAGCTGTACAGGAGAATCTGCCGGAGATACTGAAGGTAAATGGAATAGACGTAGTTTTCTTTGGGCCTTTCGACCTGTCAATGACACTGGGGCTGGACGGTGTGTGCGATCATCCCATTGTCTGGGATCTACTCGACAAGACGGTTAGGCTATGCAATGAGAAAGGAGTTCCCGTCATGAACCTAGCATGGGACGTGCCATCCGCCAAGAAGTCCACCGAGATAGGTTGCCAGATGGTTGCACTCGACGTGGATATGGTGATCTTCAGGAGAGGCCTTCAAGACCTCATGCGAAAAGTCGAAACTGAGCTCAGGAGATGACTCAAAGCGGATTTCGCAAAGAACGCGTGAGTCTCGGACAGGTGAATACCCACCCGCCTTCTTTACTTTGGCCCCTTGCCGTTTTTTGTGTGGAAACCCTTCTCATACGAAGAAATCTCTAGGATGAGAGAGTTTGGTTTTGCAGCTCCAAGAGGCCAAAGTAATAAGTGGTAGATGCCTAACTCCGTCTCGCGCAAACTAGAATCCCAAGACTGGGTTGGAGGAGGAATATTTGTTCGAGAACAAGCTCAAGAGAAAGCTTAGCGCGGGAAAGACTACCCTCGGAGTCTGGGTTTCAATACCGAGTCCAGACATCTCCGAGATCCTTTCAACGATGGGTTTCGACTGGCTCGTGTTCGATACTGAACACAGCCCTATGGACGTCTCCACGGCGCAGGTTCTAATTCAAGCCATGAAAGGTGAGGAGACGACACCAATCATCCGCGTAGCATGGAACGACCCTGTCCTGATAAAGAGAGCTCTAGATGTTGGTGCACATGGAGTCGTTGTACCTTGGGTCAATAGTAAGATAGAAGCCACCAACGCCGTGAAGGCGTGCAAGTATCCTCCAATGGGGATAAGGGGTTGCGGACCCAGAAGAGCGGCGATGTATGGATTCGACAGAGACTATCTCTCGAGAGCAAATGAGGAAACCATGGTCATAATCCAGATCGAGCACATCGACGCCGCCCGCGGCATAGATGAAATCCTAACGACGACGGGCGTCGATGCCTTCTTCATAGGACCTGCCGACCTTTCAGCATCCATGGGCTATCTTGGACAGATGACACATCCAAGGGTTCAGGAGACGATCGACAAGATCCTGGCCGCGGGAAAGAGGGCCAGGGTACCCTCGGGAATCTTCTCCTACAGCCTCGACCACGTGCCAAAACTCGTGGAACAGGGCTTCCAATTCATAGCTGTCGGAGGAGACACAAGCCTTCTGATAAGAGGAGCAAAAGAAGCCCTCAGCAAGGCAAAGAAGGCCTAGCGACGGCTAGACCGAGACTGCCATACACTTCACATCTTTCCCTCCACCAGCCATCCAATTCTTCGTCAAGAAAAAATCTCAAGGCCTGACACAGATGGATCTCCCCAAAGAAAAAGCGGCGTCGATGCTCTACATCCAGTCGCTTAGCTTCCCAGTCCTCTGCCTCTCGAGATCGATCCGCATCGGCTCCAAGACCTGGCCCAAGTTACTCTTCAGGCTTCTCACATAATCTTCAATGTTGATCTCCGACCAGTCTCGCACAAGCTCCAACGGTTTCACTGTGAAAACCCTTCCTGCATGTTTGAACGGCTTGACTTTGACGAACTTGACCTCTTCACGTCTTTCGACTCCTCTTCCGGCTTCTATCAGCTGCGCTATACTCTGGTAGGCCTGTGGCAGAACCTCAGCCTCAACCTTCTCCGCAGGATCGATGTGAATCAAGACTGAGTGCTGAAGATCCTCAAGGTTGACCTCTCCACTTCTTATCCTTCGCACGGCTTCTTCGATGCATCCCACGATCTTTCCCTTAGCTCTCTCGAAGTCTTGTGCACTATTCACATCACGGAGATTGGATGCACATCGCCTGAAGACCTCTTGGAATAGCGGTGGAGAACTCGACTTGAGTATGGCAAGCCCCTTAGCGTCGATCTTCCCATCACCCGTAACTCCGAAGTATGCCTTCATCGCACGTGTCAGCACGCACACACTGTAGACCTTGTCCACCGCGAGGTCCAGACCGATGCCCTGTCTAACAGAGTCAATCAGTCTGTGCACTTCGTCGAAGCTCGGATTCTCCAAGAACAAGGAGTCTGTGTCGCCATAGCGTGGCCTGAGACCTTTTCTCTCCGCCATGTCCCATGATGATCTGAGCGCGAATCTCCCGTATGCGGTGATCGACTCGGCTAATGTTGGCGAGGCTAGGCCCTTTGTTCGGACTGTCACACCATAGGAAGAGACCAAAATCAGCTTGAGTATTCCCGATACTGCTCTGGCCAGCTGCCTTTCCTCATTAGTCTCTCCCTCTCTCGAAATAGGTTTGAACCAACGGACTCGAAGATCTCTCAAAGCTCCGATCAAGGCAGAGTAGAAACCACGTCTGAGAGCACAGACATACTGCGACTCTATCCCTGGGACCAGATTCTTGGTACATTGTTGGTGCGAACAGTTCACCGTCTCGTACGACAGGTTGAACCTATCTATACAGCTTGGGTAGAGTGATTCGAAGTCGACGACAACCATGTTGAAGTACGTTCCACTCTGGGGCGATATGGTTAGGGCCCCCTGTACAGAGCTTCTGGTGTCACCTCTGAGGAGCTCTTCAGGTGTCGGTATCAGGATGTTGTTCCTGCGTAGGCTTGAGTTAAGTATCGATCTGATCCAGTCGCTCACTCTACCACTTATGAGGCTCTTGCGCAAGGGGATGCAGGCGATTCTGGACAGCGTGGTTGCCCGTATGCAATCCTCTGCGCTGGCGTCTTGCAGACCTATCCTCTGTAGGTTGATCGCCGGGAAAGGTTGTGAACAGATGAAGAAGAAGTGGCGTATCAGCTGATACTTCAGAGGGTCTGTCTGCTCAAGGTGGCTGAACCTCCCGAGAAAGGATTCTCTGGCTTTCAAAGGAGTCGCGTCAACGGGCTGCAGAAGGTCGCCACGCCTTTGATATGGGACGCAGAATGAGAGATGGTTATCATACATGTAGCTAAGCTCTGGAGATACGTCGCTCTCCCAGACTCTGAAACGTTTGGTTAGAGCGTCGAGAACGTCCCGGCTCCTAACTCGGACTCGAACAAGATTCGCATCTTCTTCCTCGAAAAGCGAGCTCTTCTTTACAGACTCTATCTCCGCGGCACCTCCAAGACTTCTGACGTACTCCATATCGACAGGTGAAGCGCCTTGCAGGTAGACATAGGGCAGAAACCGGTTCCTCAACTCCAGTACGTTCCCAGCGCCCTCTGAGAAGAGCCGCAACATGACGCTCCCATCTTGATACTCAACGTCATAGATGTACCAGACATCGCTCAGTGAGGAGCTCGAATCGGAGCGCAATATCATCCCTTTAGTCCGAATCTCTCAGCTAGTTCTGTATGCTTCGGACAATTCCCCTTTTCGCTACAGTGGTGGAAGAATCCGTTTCCAGCTCAAGGTTGAGTCCTCGAGATCCGATACTGTCTAATACCAAGGCGAGCTGTCATTTCGGCTAAGAACCAAAGAGGAGAGCTTGTGTTCTTGGCGTTCAAACCCTCCGGCATAATATCGCCGCATGTAACTCCCTTCGCTAGAGACGGCTCGCTCGACGAGAAAGCCCTCAGAGAATCTGTACGATTCTGGCTCGAGAATGGAATCCACGGATTAGCTTGCTGCGCGAGTAATGGAGAAGCGCCGTATCTTTCACGTGAAGAGAGAAAAACTGTGATCGAAGCTGTAATCGATGAAGCGAACGAACGTGTGCCTGTAATCGCCGGAACCGGAAGCGTGAGCACAAATGAGACCATACTCCTAACCTTAGATGCCCAGTCGTTGGGAGCCACAGCTGCGCTGGTGGTAACACCATTCTTCTACAGGCCGAACAGCAAGGAGATCCGCGAACACTTCATATCTATTCTGGAGGCGGTGGATATCCCAATAATTCCATACAACGTTCCCAAGTTCACTGGATACTCGATCGAACCGAATCTTATAGCTCAACTGGCGGAGGAGTATGACAATGTAGTCGCTGTGAAGGACAGCTCTGGCAGCATAGCCCAGATAACCGAGACGATTCGCTTATGTGGCCGGAGAATCTCGGTGCTCGCAGGAACCGCCGACCTGATTCTTCCAACCTTGGAGATGGGAGGCAAAGGGGGAATCGTTGCCGTTGCAAACGTGGCGCCGCGGATGTGCGTCGAACTCTATGACGCCTTCATGAAGAAGGATCTGGAAAAGGCCAGAGATCTGCAGATGAAGATAACCTACCTTAATGAGGTTCTCGTGAAGAGATACAACCAGCTCTCCGCGATCAAAGAATCGTTGAACCTATTGGGCGTGAAGGTGGGTCAACCTAGGAAGCCATCACTTCCTCTCGATGAGAAGGCGCGCGAGGACATCTCCAAGGTCCTAGCAGAACTTGGTCTGCTGTCGCCGAAGTGAGGCGCACTTCTCAGAGACCTAGTTAACGCCAGCGGGCCCGAGCGTGCTTCCAGAAGTGTCTTTCTCAATACTTGATCTTGTACACGAAGACCCTAAGATTTGATGAAGAGAACTCCAGCGTGAAGTGTGGGTCATTCACCGTCTTCAACGAGTATTGATAGTATGGTTTGTTGCCGGTGTATTCCGGAGGCAGGGGTTCGAAGGGGATTAGCTTTCCGAGCAGTGTATCGCTCCAGAATGCTGGGAGCAGTGGATCTTCGCCTCTGGCATCTGCGGTCTGATTGTAGAACTTGCTTGTGTTCAGCCCCGCTATCTCAGACATCCAGTAGAACTTTCTCTCCTCGCCGTATCCAATGAAATAGTAGATACCTGACTGGCTCGAGGGAAAGGTGCTGACGAAGACAACTATGTGACTTGCATTATACTGTTTCAAGATCTCAAGCGACACATTCTGGGGCGAGAGAAAGATTCTGCCAACCTGCTGTATCTGAGTAGTATTGGTCGTCGCATTATCCACGAGCGTCGTCCTGTTCCCAATTATGCTGAGCCAGTATCCGTAATCCCACCAGGACACTAAGACAGCGTTCGGGTCGGTGTTGTCCCTGATGTATTCGAGCGCCTCGAGCCAATCGGGCTGGGGTGTCGAGACTGGCATCGTCGAGGCCGCCAACGTCACCGGACTTCTCGAGGTCTCAACCACGCTGCTAATGTCTCCTACATGTACCGCAGGAAGAAGAGTGACGAGTAACAGAATCACGATCATAGCAATCCCCAATTCCCTTCCAACCTTGGATGGGGTCAAGGCCTTGCGTTTCGCCGTGACCTGTCTCGCGAGAGAGATGTCCACGAATGGCCTAAGCACCGTCACCAGGCCTACAGCTGCCAAAGCTGTGAAGGCTGGAGCCATTATGAGGGTGAGTCTCACCATGGAGCCCGCGAAATATAGGGAAGTAAGCCCGAATACGGTCATGAAAACTCCCCTGCCGCTTTGTCTTTGAGTCAGGAAGACCATTCCTAAAGGCGCCAAGAATAGCTGGTAGTTGAACTCGAAGAACAGGGAAGCCCATGTACTTGGCTTGTGCTCCGCTACGGACTCGATGATTGGTTCACCGGCACGCACGATCGGATTTATCACGGCCGCGTACTTACCCAAGATCGGAGAAACGACTCCGAAGTCTGAGAGAACAAGAAGAGTCAAAACTCCCAAGACTGCGAATGAAAGAAGGGATGCTTGTTGCATTCTCTTGGATTTTATATTCTTCATCACTTCAGCGAAGCACATCAAAGCAAAGGCGCCGAGTACGGCGAGGACACTAACCTCCCTAAGCATTCCAAAGCCGAGCTTAGGAACCTGTGTCATTATCAGGATCCCGGAGCCGAGGGTGATGCTATAGGTTAGCAGTAGC
Organism: uncultured Candidatus Bathyarchaeia archaeon; assembly: GCA_964460055.1. Taxonomy (GTDB): domain Archaea; phylum Thermoproteota; class Bathyarchaeia; order RBG-16-48-13; family CAYWPD01; genus CAYWPD01. Next base: position 10,771 of record CAYWPD010000017.1, on the reverse strand, counting down.
CTCCTCGAGTACTTGCCCACGAGGACCATCACGACAGCGTACAGAGCGAGGAGATCCATTGGATACCTAGAGGCTCCCCAGCTGGAGAACAGGTATCCAAGAAATACTCCGGCCAGCAGTGAATACCCTACAGTTCTCCCGGTGGAGTGGTGCTCGTCTTGGGCTCTGAGGAAGAAGATGGCCAGCATCACTAGGGAGAATATGCCCACTGTCTCATGCTTGAAGAAACCAAAGGTAGTTCGACCTATGTACGCCGATGAGATCGCAAGGGCCAGAGACGAGAAGAGCCCTACCTCTCTTCCTCCTAGGTCTTTGCCCAGAAAGTACATGGCAAAACACGTAAGGACTCCCATGAGAATCGGGAAGAGCATGGCCAGCTGCATCAGTTCGATGTTTACACCAAGGAATCTGAGGATGAAATACAGGGTTGCAGTAGTGAAGTAGAGACCCGGAAAATCCGAGGTTGCAGGTGTTCGGCCCTCAGGGTACCACATGTTGTTGTAGTGCCAGCTGAACCACGCCTGATAGCCATTGTCTACGACGTATTTGGTCGAGTAGTAGTGATAGAATGAGTCGAACTCCGAGAGGTAGGCTCCATACTGGGCCGGCTGAAGACGAATTACCGCTGCTACTACCAGTATAAGCGATAGACAAGCGTAGGCAATCGCGTCGCTGCGGTCAATCTTGGGGCGCCAGTGTCTAATGGCAGAGAGTATATCTTCGACGCCGTCTTTGCCTATGCCCCTGAAGAATTTTCGGGGATTAGGCAGGCCTAGCCCCACACGTCACCACTCCTTCTAGTGTGGAGTCTAGCATTCTTTTTATTTGCCTTGCGGTTTGCAGCCATGCGACCACGAATCGAACCACCAAGATGCTCACAGACTCGGAAGACAGAAAGCAGAGAAGATGACCTAAGGTATCTGTTTGAGGTCGCAGTCGATCTTCATTATTCACGGGCCGTGTTGATCAGTTGAAAGAGACAACGCTCCTGACATTGCGTCCTCCCAAGGTTCAGAAGCCAATGCTGATCGCTGGCTTCTCCGGATACGGAGACGTCGGAAGAATCACCGTCGAACTCCTAGCTGAGTTTGTAAAGGCGGAGAAGTTTGCCATGCTGTTCTCCCCGATCCTGCCCGACTACGTCAGTTCGGACAGGTCTGGAGTTTGCCAGTTGCCTCATCTAGACTTCTACTGTTGCTACAACGGTAACCTCGACCTCATCCTGCTATGCGGAAGCGATATCCCCGCATATGATGATCCTGAGGCTAGCTACGATCTGTGTGACAGAATCCTAGAGTTTGTTCGCCCATTTTCGTGTTACCGTATTCTTGCCATATCCGGATATCCAACATCAAACCAGTCTTCTCTGGGTAGGATCTTCGTTGCGGCGACTTCAACCGCCCTTGTTAAACAATATCAAGCGAAGGGTGCCAGCAGATTTGTTGGAAAGAAGATCGTTGGAATGGCTGGCATCTTGTTGGGCCTTGCAAAGACTAGGAGGATGCCCTCTGTTGCTATACTGGCGGGAATACGTAGGAGAACTGCGGGGCGGCCTGTTGCTTTGAGAACGTTCAGATTCCTCTGTAAGGCGCTTGATTTGGAGGCGACTGGGCGCGCTTAGATGGGAGGGCGAGCTAACCAACCGTCTTTGAACCGTGGAATCCGAGGAGTGTTTCTCTTTCTTCACCCTCAGCCCCGGCGGGAACCTTAGGGCTGATGCCACTTTTCAATCAGTTTGATCCGCGCCTCAGAGATCTCATGTCCGTACCTCTTGAGAGGCTTTGTCAGGTGTCGATGAGCTCTTGCCGGAGGGGCATAAAGACCCTTCTCGATGCTCCGCTGAAGCTTGACTTCTTGCTTGAGTCTCTCTCGTATCTTGTAGCCGCAACGGTCACAACGAAGACCTTGGGTCCTACCCATAGATTTCAGCCGTTTGGAGCACACTGGACATAGCGGGTTAGATCGAGTGATACCTTCAACTAGCTCCAATATCTCTATCTTTTCAACGTTTATGGTCCTTGGGAAAGTCTTCGAGGCCTTTCGGACACCTCCATAGACGATGACCACATCTCCCGGCATCAATTGCCTCACACTTTCTCGGAACGACCCCGTCTGCTCATAGGCAGCGCACTCGATCACGCCCGTATCATCCTCGATTGCGAAGAAGACGTGACCCCCGACCCGCGTCTCAGGTTTCGATGAGACTCTCCCTTCCACCACTACTGACTGGAAGGGTTTGATGTGCCCTATCAGCGACTTGTTTGAGAAATGAGCGTCGGTTCCTTGATTGGTCCTGAAGACT
>CAYWPD010000017.1:0-8369 GCA_964460055.1 uncultured Candidatus Bathyarchaeia archaeon | reverse complement strand
TATTCGTATGTGTGATCATCTTCCAACTTGTTTCCAATCGCGGCTAACGCTCCGACAAGCCCCTTTTGTGAGTTGTAGGCAAGAGCTTCTGTACAATGTCTTCTGATCTCTCTTCGAGCATCCGCGACTGGAATGAGATCCCACATCGCTCTTCTTGAGAAGTCAATGTAGTCTTCAGGTATCTCGCCTTGGTGTAGGACTATCGCTGTGTCGGTACCCTGTGTTTTGAGATCGGAGAGACTTTCAACGGTTTCGACGATCAGACATCTCGTACGGTCTAAGATTGATTCTTCAACTTCAGTCCGAAGTGCGACGGCGGCGTTTCCGCGGGTCTTCCATGGAATGTTCGGGTTCAACCGGATCAGGTTGGGGTAGTCTGCGAAGCTGACGTTCAATTGAGCGAGCTTCTCGATGAGGACCGCGGCGATGTAGGTGGTACAGCTGCCTTGGCGAGAGTCTGTGTCATCGAACCCGACGTTGAGTCTCACCATCTCGAGTAGGCTCCGGCCAAGGACTTGGGGTTTGTGGAACAGTTCAATCTAGACTTCTGATTCAAGTTTGGCTGAAGAAGAACTGGAAACTCCAAATAAAAAGGGAGAGGGTGCTAGGCGCTGGTGCCTTCCACGACTATCATGGTCAGTGTGCTGCGGACCTTGTCGAGTCGCCTTATTTTGGAGGACCGTCCTACGACCTCGTCCACTTCCATGTGACGACTTCTTTGAGCTTGTCCATTGTTTCGGCTTCGACCCTTGCCACAATGTCGTAGACGCCGTAGACCACGTAAGCTTCTTTGACGTTGATGACCTTCCTAAGTTCTTTCAGAACTTCCTCCTCAGCGCCTTTCGAGCGCCCACACGGCGTATCTCGGCGTTGATGAGGACGAAGGCCGCTGGCATCCTTTCTTTCACTCCTCCATCTTGTCCTCACCGATATCTTGGAGTTGGATTAGTAAAAGAGTTTGTGGAATAACGACCATCATGGGAATTCGCTTCTTTAGGAAAGATCTGCAGGTGGAGTCCCATTTCGCTCCAAACATAGTGACGACCGTTCCCCAGAGGTGTCGAAGGCTTTCCACAGGCCGCCTTTGGGCAGACTCCGATAGGAAAAAGGATAAGCCTCCTCCTCGGGATACTTCCCTTGGCGAGGCAAATGACGAGAGATCTCACCTCCGCCGAGATGCGAGCGATCGAAGACAACTCCGAATATCTTGGCGTTTCACGTCTCCAGCTGATGGAAAACGCCGGCAAGGCTGTGGCCGATAGGATTAGGCAGAGAGCCCATCCCGGCGCCAAGGTGGCCATATACGCAGGCACAGGTGGAAACGGCGGAGACGGATTCGTTGCAGCCCGACATCTTTCATCAATGGGATTCAAAGTCACCGTAGTACTCGTTGGGAGAAGCTCAGACATAAGACACGAGTCGACACTCAAGAACTGGCATGCGTTACAACGCATGGTCTCATCCGTCAAGATCGTTGAAGCAAGCGACTCAACGAGCGTTCCTAGCGCAGAAGGAGACGTAGTCATCGACGCGCTGTTGGGAACCGGCACAGTGGGCGCGCCCCGGGAACCAATATTGAGCGCAATAAGAGTCATAAACAGCCTCGATTCGCTGAAGGTGGCCATCGATCTACCGAGCGGCTTGGATGCGGACACGGGGCTGCCCATGGGAGAAGCTGTGACTGCCGACTTGACGATTACCTTCCATCGTTCAAAGATCGGTTTCGGAAGAACGGACAAGAGAATTCTCGGAGAGCTAATGGTCGAAGGGATCGGAATACCAGTCGAGGCGGAAACCTATGCCGGTCCCGGCGACGTCCTGAAAGTCAGAAAGCCTCGACCTCCTGACTCGCACAAAGGCGATTTCGGAAGACTGTTGGTTGTGGGAGGCTCGGAAACATATTTCGGAGCACCCGCGTTCGTAGCGCTGTCGGCTTTGAGGGTTGGAGTCGACCTTGTATACGTCGCTGCTCCACATGATGCCGCCATGGCTGTCTCATCATATTCGCCCGATATCATCACAATCAAGTTGAAAGGCGAGCGCCTTTCCGAGGGCCACTTGCCAACCATTGAGAGTGCTTTGAGTAAAGTCGACGCCGTTGTGATCGGGCCTGGCCTCGGATTGGACGACGAGACTGTCAGAGCTGTGACAGGATACTTCCAGCTCGAACAAGCCTTGAAAAAGCCCACAGTCGTAGACGCCGACGCTTTGAAAATCTCTGCCAAGATTAGACATTGGAGACTCGAGCGGTCCGTTCTTACCCCCCATGCTGGCGAGTTCGCGATCCTGACGGGCAAGCATCCTGCGGATGACATGGAAGAGAGGTCTTCTCAGGTTAGGAAGGCGGCATTCGAAAAACATGCTACGGTATTGTTGAAAGGGCCAGTCGATGTCATATCCGACGGAGATCTGGTCAGGCTGAACAGAACTCATAATCCGGGTATGACCGTCGGCGGAACAGGAGACGTCCTCAGCGGAGTTGTCGGCGGATTAGTGGCACATGGTTTTGGCACTCTGGACTCAGCGGTCGCTGGCGCGTTCGTAAACGGCGCAGCCGGCGACCTCGCCGTCAAGGAGAAAGGGTATCACATAACTGCTTCCGATCTGATAGGGTATATCCCGGCGGTTCTCGATCGGCCTTCCATACATGAAGAGGTACGCGGATGGTAGAAGAAGGTCGGATAAGGATCGTAATATACCATGCGAGGCAGTGCGATCCCTCGAAATGTACAGCGCTGAAGATGAAGAGGTTCGGCCTCGCTTCTATTATACACCGTATGAACGCGATTCAGAGAGGATTCGTTGTTCTGAATCCCTTTGCTGAGGTCGCCTTCTCGCCTGCCGACAGAGAAAGGGCACTCAGACGAGGAGTCGCCGCCTTAGACTGCAGCTGGGCCGAGGCTGAGAGAATCCTCAAAGACAGACAGACAGGGTTCACCCGGTGTCTGCCATACCTCTTGGCGGCCAATCCAATCAACTATGGCGCACCGGGCAAGCTCTCTACGTTGGAGGCCGTCGCCTCTGCTCTATACATACTAGGGGAGAAAGAGCAGGCGGCCAGACTCCTGTCACTGTATAAATGGGGTCCGCAGTTCCTGGCCATGAATGAGGAACCCCTTAATCTTTATAGCGCGGCCAAAAACAGCTCTGAAGTCGTAGAAATTCAAGATCAATTCATCAAACATCCTATCAGACGTGACTAGGCGACCACAGATGCCATTGTCCAGCGGCCCTGGTTGGCACGTTCCTATTACTACCATATTGGCGGTTGTGGACTCTCAACACATCGAAACTTTTGCCTTCTTTGAATGTCTCTGCTCTCAAGTTGGCGATTCCACTTCTTCTTGTACCAGTGTGGGTCTAGTGGGGCTGAATTCTTCGGATTCGTTCCCAGATGTCTTTGGGCCTTCTCCACTCCTCTTCAGATGGGGGACCCATTGGAAACCTCAGTTGACAGTGATCGCAGACCCATCCATGGCCTGACTCGAACTTTCTGACAGGCATACCACACCTCGGACAAGGATTCACCATGCCACATCAACGCCCGTTTGAGACAGGCTGACCTGCAGGCCAGTCCAAAGGTTCGGGATCAAATCACTTTTATTGAGTCCTTCCAGATATCTCTGTTCCATATGGGACTTCCCATGAAGATCGCTTTCCTTGTCTACGAATACCCACCAAGGCTGGTGGGCGGACTCGGGATCTACGCGGCCGAGATGACACGGAAATACGAGGAGATGGGACATGGTGTGGTCGTCTTCACCATGAATGATGGGAAATTGCCCACGCACGAAGGATTAAACGGTATTGAAGTACATCGTCCGCTGACCTGCGACATCTCAGATTCTGTATCAATCTTCGTGGCTGAGGAGCTGAGGAGATGGGGAACGGGCTTGAAGTTCTTTGCAGATGTGTTCGCTTACAACATCCTCTCGGCCACTAAACTCGTCAACGACCTGGTGAAGAGACAGGGAAGGAAGTTTGAGATCGTATCGGCGCACGATTGGCTATCTCTGATCGCGGGCATGGCAATCCGCCGTGAGCTGAAGCTACCCCTCGTATTCCATGTCCACTCAACGGAGAAGGGAAGAGCGGCAAACTATGGGTCCAGAGTTCTCAGCGAAATAGAACACTCCGGAGGACAGAAGGCAGACCTGATTATTACCGTTTCACAGGCCATGAAAGAGGAGCTGAAAGGCCTCGGGTTCCCTGAACAGAAGATTGCTGTCTGCTATAATGGCATACACCCGGAGAAATATGACCCTTCAAAAGCCGACCTTGCGAAAGTTGAGAGGCTGAGAAGCAGCTACGGGATCTCACAGAAAGACAGAATGATCTTCTTCATCGGCAGATTGACCGCCATCAAAGGTGTTGATAGACTAATACTGGCCATGCCACGAGTACTTCACAAGATGCCGAACGCCAGGCTCGTCATCGTAGGCAAAGGCGAACTATTGGAGCATACGCAGAACCTCATAGGCTCGCTCGGACTCGGGAACTGTGTTACTGTTAGGCCAGAGTTCATCTCTGAAGAAGAGAGGATTCTCCACTACGCGGCCTGTGATGTCGCTGCATTTCCAAGTCTGTACGAGCCTTTCGGAATCGTGAGTTTGGAAGCGATGAGCATGGCGAAGCCTGTCGTAGTCGGCGCCAGCGGAACAAGTGGAATGAGGGAGCAGGTCACTCCGAGCGGTCCGCATCAATGCGGCATTCACGTGAACCCGAGCAACCCCGAGGACATAGCATGGGGAATCCTGTCCATTTTGGAAGACTCCGAAGCCGCGAAGAGGTTTGGAGAAAACGGCAGAAGAAGAGTTCTCGAAGAATTCACGATAGATGCTGCCGCGAAAAGGACAATCGGGCTTTACGAGGATCTGCTGAGAAATAAGACCATGTAGTGTTAAGCACAGTAGGCACGACCTACCGATTTGGAGATTTGGATGAACCAAAGCGCTGTGAAGGAATCGTCGAGAAATTCTAATGACTCGCAGCATCGTGACCATCAAGCTAAACGGGAACTTTTCCATCACTGAAGCACCAATGCGCTACGTGTAGTGCCTTCGGTAACGAGCAAATGCGGTTAGACCTTTGGCTCTGCAAGAGAGAAGGCGTCCTGCACCTCCTAGGTCAAAGACCCAGCCCGTCAGCCCGCGATAGAAAGCGTTACTCTTTGGAGACGTGCTGGCCGTAACCCTTCTTCTGTTCTAGGCAGGATTCAGCTAAGCGGTCTACCCGGGCCCTCCTGTGGGATTCACAGGGCCCCTATTCGACCTTGCTCCCCACGGGTCAGCCGTCTCACTCTCTCCACAAGCCTTGTTGGCGGGTTATCTCAGCCCTCATTTCTGAGGACCTTCCACGCCTCATCCACATCGAACTTGAGGGGATATCGTTTCTGTGCCGTCGCCGGAACTCTCGTCCCACGTCTCGCGACGTCGTGGCCCCACACGGAGGAAGGAGTTTCCTCAGACACGTGCGTGCCCGGCACCTGCCCACCAGCTCGCCTCCACTAAATCCCTAACCCTACCGAGATAAAAATTAGATTCCGATCACCGTCTAAAGGACCTGATTTCGCCCAGACACTCAGCCTCTTTTTCAACCCAACACCTTGGGCTATTGGGAGCGGCGGGCTGAATTGGTCGGCCGAAACCTTCCAACGTACACCCCCACCCCATCAAACCCGTCTTCTACGGGTGCCCTCGTCCCTGACAATGGGCTCGTTACCAAGCTCAAGCGTCAGAGAGTGGCCGCCTATTTTCGGGAAGGGCTTCAGGCTTAGATGCTTTCAGCCTTTATCCCAAGCAGCGCAGCTGCCCGGCAATGCCCTGTCGGACAACCGGTAAACAGTAGGCTACGATGCCCCGTTCCTCTCGTACTAGGGACACCTTCCCCTCAGGCGACCGTCACTCCCAGCAGGTAGAGTCCGACCTGTCTCACGACGGTCTAAACCCATCTCGGATTCCCCTTTGATAGGCGAGCAGCCTCACCCTTGGCGGCTGCTGCACCGCCAGGATGGGAACGGACGACGGCGAAGTATCAAACCGCGGGGTCGATAGGGACTCTCGCCCGCGACGAACCAATTATTCCCGGGGTAACTTTTCTGTCACAACCAGCCCCCATCAATGGGGACATGATTGATCGCTAGGCCCGGCTTTCGCCTCTGCGTCCCTTTACGTGAAGGACACAGTCAGACCGGCTTTTGGCCTTGCCCTCTACAGCGGGTTTCTGTCCCGCTTGAGCCGATCTTAGGGCCCCCTCGATATCTTTTCAAGGGGGTGCCGCCCCAGCCGAACTGCCCACCTGCCGTTGTGCCGCGGCCGAAGCCGCGGTGAGAGGCATAACCGCAGATAGGCGGTGTTACATTGGCGCCTCCCCCAATCCCCGAAGAGACTGGGATCGACGGCTCCCGCCTACACTCTGTACCCGCAGCCATACTTCAGCGGCAAGCTGCAGTAAAGCTCCACGGGGTCTTCTCGCCCCGCTGGGAGTTAGTGGACTGTTCATCCACTCTGTGGCTTCGCTGGGTTCCAGGCGGGGACAGCGGGGCCCTCGTTGATCCATTCATGCACGTCGGAACTTACCCGACAAGGCATTTGGCTACCTTAAGAGAGTCAGAGTTACTCCCGTCGCTAAGCGGTCCTTAGCCCGGTTGAACCCGGGTTTCAGATCCCGCCGCTGGACAGGATTCAGAGGCTGTACACATCCTTTCGGACTAGCAGCCTCCTGTGTTTTTATTAAACAGTCGGGACCCCCTTGTCACTGCGACCTAGGGTTCCAGCACTAGGCCAAAACTCTAGGCACCCCTTATCCCGAAGTTACGGGGCTAATTTGCCGAGTTCCCTCGCCCGAATTGACCCAACACGCCTTAGGCTTCTCACCTAGGGACACCAGTGTCGGATCTAGGTACGGTCACGGGAGATCCATCTCCACACCCTTTTCACGGGCTCCGGGAATCAGCTGAACCGCCCTATAACGGGCGGCTATTCCTCTCTTCGCCTGGTTCTCGCCATTACGGCACTCCCCAGGCTTCAAGGAGTTAAACAGGGCGACAACCCTGCTCAGCCTGTCCCGAAGCGTCAGGTGCGGAGCTTGCGTCGCCGCATGTACTTCCGCGGTACCGGAATCTTAACCGGTTTCCCTTTCGACCAATGCGGTTAAGCTTGGCCTTAGGACCGACTTACCCCCGGCTGACGACGCATTGCCGGGGAACCCTGGCCCCTTCGGCGGTCGGGAAATGAGGAGGAGTTCAGCAGAGCAAAGTCTAGGTCTTGCTTGGGTTGCTGACTTGGTTAGTGTGATTCGGCGACTCATGGAATCGTAGAGAGCCAAAAAGATGGCTCGCCACCAATTCATTGGGATTCAGAGTCCTGCGACATCACCTTGTCTAACGTCGCTTGGCCTCTGCTAATCGTTGCCGGACTCCTCTTTCTCACCCGACTATGCTGCTACTACCACCGGGATTTACAATCTAGGCCGGTCCACTGGACCTCACGGCCCAGCTTCCGTCCAGCCCAGACGCCCTCCTACCGGATTGCGGCCTCTTCGGCCGCACCCCAAGGTATCGGCAGCCGGCTTCAGCCCCGTCCATCTTCGAGGCCCCCAGCCTCGGCGGGTGAGCTGTTACGCACTCTTTGAAGGATGGCTGCTTCTGAGCCTACCTCCCCGCTGTCTGAGGCTGAGGACGCTCTTCAGTTTGACACTTAGCCGGCATTTGGGGGCCTTAACCTCGGTCTGGGTTGTCCCCCTCTCGGTCATGGGGCTTACCCCCACGAACCCGTCTCTGCCCTTCTATGGTGCAGATGGATTCGGAGTTTGAAAGGGAAGTGGACCCTTTCGGATCCTTGCTTTCCGATCAGTGCTCTACCCCATCAGCAGCCTCTAGGCAGGCTGGGCTAAGACCCACTTCGGAGGGAACTAGCTATCACCAAGCTAGATTGGTCTTTGGCCCCTAGCCCCAGGTCAGAGGAGCGAATTGCACGTCAGCACCCTTTCAGGCCTCCACCGGGCTTTCGCCCGACTTCGCCTTGCCCAGGGCTAGATCGCTTGGTTTCTAGTCTTACCGCCGTGACTCCGGGCACTTTCGCACCCCGCCTCTCGTCGGGCGAGCCGACTGCAGGCATATTGGTTTCCCTTCGCCTTCGGGCTTGTAACCCTTAAGCTTGCCACGACAGTAAACTCCCCGGCCTGTGGTTCGAAACAGATTGTGCGACTCTGGTCCCCCTCTCTCGAAGACCACGTCGCCGTGGCCCCCTTCGAGAGGGATCTACCCTTTCAAGCCGCACACGTCTATAACCGTCTGATTTCAGGCTCTTTTCAGCCCCCTTCCGGGGTACTTTTCAGCTTTCCGTCACCGTACTAGTGCGCTATCGGTC
>CAYWPD010000016.1:0-29156 GCA_964460055.1 uncultured Candidatus Bathyarchaeia archaeon | reverse complement strand
GATTCAGGGTGGGGCTGGAAGCCCGTCATGGCGATCGTCTGGTTGTCAGCGACCACCACCTTGATGTTATGTCTATTGTAGACGGCATTGATGAGAGCAGGGATTCCCGCGTGAAAGAAGGTGCCATCGCCTATGAAGGCGATACTGTCAACACCGACCTGAGACATACCCTGGGACACACCGACGCTTGCGCCCATGCAGAAGTAGGTGTCTTCGAAACTCAACGGAGGAGCATGAGCTAGACCATAGCAGCCGATGTCCCCGTTCACCACTACGCTTCTGAGGTCTCCCTTGACTTTCTTGACGGACTCCTTCAGAGCGTAGACTGTCGCTCTATGTGGACAACCAGCACAGAGCGTCAGCATCCTATCAAAGAGTGTCTGCCGGACCCTCGCATCGAGCTCCAAATGCGGCACACATGGCCTGCCCATTCCGGACAGCTTCGCCAAGGCGTCTCCAACGATCATCGGACCGAGCTCACCCTCTTTCGGAAGGTGACCACTCATTCGGCCGCATATCTCCAAGCTTGGATTCACATCCTTTGCCAACGCCTTCACATGCAGCTCGACGAATGGATCGACCTCCTCGAAGATCATTAACTGGTCGACGCCTTTCAGAAGCCTGCTCACGAGCCTCGTCGGGAGCGGATGCGAGGTCATTAGCTTGAGGCGAGCCAACTTGTTCTCCAGCCCGAGCTTCCGAAGGGCATCAATTGCGTAGCTAAAGGAGAAACCGACTCCGATGACCCCAAGACTTTCACCACCGTCGATCTTCAACCCGTTGAAGACAGAGCCCTCGAATTCTCCCTGGACACGGTCGAGCTTCTCGTTAAGCTCCTTCTCTCTCCTGAACAGCCTCTCGAAGCCCGCGACACGATAGCTGAACCCCTCCCAGTCGAACTCCGCCTTTCTGCGCTGCCTCTCTATGGGCCCGAGTGTCACATCGCTCCTCATGTGACTGAGCCTCGTCACCGTTCGAACCATCACGGGAAGCCTCACTTTCTCTGAGAGCTCGAAAGCGTATCGAGTACAATCCTTCGCATCCTGCGGATTCGAAGGCTCCAAGACAGGGATGCAATTGATCTTGGCAAGCCATCGGTTATCCTGCTCCTGTCCGCTACTGTGCTGCGATGGATCGTCAGCGGAGACCAGCACGAGGCCTCCCTTCACGCCTCGAAGGCTCGCGAGGTTCAGAATGTCCAACGCCACGTTCAATCCAACGTGCTTCATCGAGACAAGGCTACGCTGATTACACATCGAGGCTCCAAAGGCGACCTCAAAGGCAACCTTCTCGTTGGACGACCACTCAAAGTGAGTCCCAAATCTTCTTGCCACCCTACACAAAGTGTCGCCTATTTCGGAGGCTGGAGTACCCGGATAAGATGCAGCGACAGAGACGCCGGCCTCAATCGCACCTCTGGCTATGGCCTCATTTCCCATCAGCAAGACGGCTTTTCTAGGCTCATCAAGCGCCACGGAATGGCTCAACAACTCCACTTCTCCAACATTCTATCCAGCTCTGTTCGCCGATTCTCAGCTTGTCTGTTCCGAGCATGGTTCATATGGATAGTCTTGGTCTTACGAGATTCGGTACGGCTTATCAATCTATCCACCTCAGACCTAGAGTCTTCAGATAGCTTCAAGAGAGCCCCATAATCGCCTCAATTGTACCGGTGCCCTTTGCCCGATTCGTGACGCATAGAGCTATCTAGCACTGACCCGAAGATCATCAAATACGAGGTGGCGCAAAGTGCCAAAGATTTCCAGTGGAGTTGAATCGGTCTGGCCCAGAGGGAAGAAGTGCGCGGTCTGCCTCAGCTTCGATGTTGACGGCGAAACCATGTGGCTGGCCCGAGACCCCGACAACGCCAAGAGAGCTGGCCTCATGTCTCAGGGTGAATATGGCCCTAGGGTGGCGGTTCCACGGATACTGAAGTTGCTCGAGAAGCATGCGCTGAAGGCTACATTCTTCATCCCCGGATGGATAGCGGAGAAGTATCGCGATATGGTTCGCGAGATACATGCTGCTGGACATGAGATAGGACACCATGGATATCTGCATGAATGGATCTCCCACGACATGCAAATAGAGAAGGAGAAGGAGATACTCGACAAGGGACTATCCCCGCTTCTGGAATTGACTGGAGAGAAGCCACTTGGTTACCGCTCGCCAGCCGGCGAGTTCAGCGTCAACACCTTCGACCTCCTTCTAGACTACGGCTTCATCTATGAATCGACGCTCATGAACGACGAAATCCCATATGTGCTGAAGCAGAAGGCTGGGAGAAAGCTGGTGGAAATACCGTTCCACTGGGTTCTAGACGATGCGCCGTTTTTCAACTGGACCCTTCGATATCACAACATGAAGACTATGGCGAGTCCATCTGCAGTGTACGAGATCTGGCGAAGTGAGTTCGACGGATTTTACCGCGAAGCCCGATGCTATGTCCTAACCATGCATCCACAGATAATCGGCAGGCCATCGAGAGTCCAGATGCTCGACAGACTGGTCTCATACATGAAGAAGAAGCCTGATGTCTGGTTTGCAAGACTGGTCGATGTTGCCAAATATTGGATCAAGACACAGACCTAGAGGCGTCGATCGTCAATAGCCTTCCTTTTTTCATTAACCAGACACGAGAAACAGACTAAAATAAGCGAAAGAGGAAGCCGAGATTTCGGCATCTCATCTGATAGCATATGGTTCGATTCGCAAGGAAGCTACCCCTATCTCGCTATTCTATGATCTCCCATTTTGATTGATACCTATCCAACTGTTCCACTGTATATTCGTCGAGCGGGTGTTCACGCTCGGGTATCTCAACCTCAACAGCCTCTCCTGTCAATTCCGTGGAGAGATAGCGGTCGCCCCGATCATTTATCATCGTAACTATGCTCTTCAACTCTGGATGTTTCAATGCGACTTTTACGGCCGCTGCGACGTTGGAGCCTGAGGAAATCCCGCAGAAGATGCCTTCCTCAACGCTCAGCCTCCTCGCCATCGTAATTGCTTCGTCTGACGTTGTCATCACAACTCCGTCCAGCAGGCTCACGTCGAGATTTCGAGGCACAAAGCCATCTCCTATACCCTGTATCTTATGCGCACCCCACAGCCTCTTGGATAGAAGAGGTGCTTCGGCAGGCTCAACGGCGTAGAGCCTAGTCCCACTCTTCCTCTCTCTGAGATATCTCCCCACGCCCGTCAAGGTTCCGCCTGTTCCCTGTGTAGCCAAGAAGCAGTCCACTTTGCCATCGGTCTGCTCCCATATTTCCGGCGCTGTTGTACGATAGTGGGCCAACGGGTTCACGGGGTTCTCAAACTGGCCGGGCTCCCAGTACTTGCCCGGATGCTCTGCCTTTAACTCCGCGATCTTGGCTTTGCAGAGATCGACATCACTCTCTCCTCCTGGGGTGAGTACGAGCTGTCCTCCAAACGCCCTTATCGTCTTCTTCCTCTCTTCACTCATGCCAGCAGGCATCACTATGGTCACTTTGTAGCCGAGTAGTCCGCCCACGAACGAACAAGCGATCCCAGCATTCCCGGTGGAAGCTTCGAGGATCTCCATTCCAGGCCTTAACTCCCCACTTTCCACGGCTGCCTTGATCATCTCATAGTAGATCCTATCCTTCAGACTAGAGGAAGGATTTGTGTACTCGAGTTTCAGAAGAATGTCCGCTTCCACACCCATCACCTTAGGGATTCGGCTTAGCCGTGCCATGGGAGTGCGGCCTATCGTCTGCAATATGCCATCTGCTGCTCTTCCCACGCCACTCCAGTCTGTACCCATAGTTCACACTGATCAAAGTCAAGCTATTTGAATCCTAGCGCATTCCACTCCCCTCAAGCTGTTCAGGCAATCTAAGTGTCAAGAGGCACCTCTGGGTTAGTCCGTTATTGGTCGAAAATGGGCAGCGGAATCAAATTAAGGACGAGCATCTGAAACTCCAATGACAACACTCACCCAAGCTGCAGAATCACAGTAGCAGAAGGAGGTAACGCGCATCACAGAGAGACTGTACATACCTGTTCTTCTCGGAACAGGAAGACGCGGGAGGCTGTCAGAGAAGATCGCGAAGTTTGTCGTCAACGAACTGAGGAAATATCCGGTCGAGACCCGGCTCGTCGATGCAAGGAAGCTCGCGAGCAATAGAACCTTCAGGTACCGTGAAGAACCAAACGAGAAGGCAAAGCGATGGCATGACATAATGACCAAGGCAGACGCTCTAATCATCGTGACACCAGAATACAACCACGGCTATCCAGGCGAACTCAAACTTGTCCTCGACCAACTGTATGACGAATATAGAAGGAAGCCAGTCGCATTTTGCGGCTTGTCAATCAGTTTGTTGGGAGGCGGAAGGGCAATTGAGCAGCTCAGGTTAGTGGCAGTCGAGCTTCAGATGGTACCGATACGCAATGCAGTATACTTCCCAAACGTGGACAAGCTGCTCGAAGAGGAAGAGGAGAAACTGCGTGAAAAATATCATGCTAGGCTAGAAAACCTCTTCGAAGAATTGATCTGGTACGCCAACGTGTTGAAACACGGCCGCGAATCAGCGGATGTTGAATGATCCATACACCGAGAATCGCATTGCCGTTTCGGCAAGCACCTAGCCGTTACTCTCGCATAGCCGAGGAGTAAGAATGCGGTATTGATCTAGGCGTCTATCGCCATTCCTCCTCAAAACGAGATAACCAAGGTCTTTTCGTACGCAGCTCGGGCTGCCTCGACATTTGACTCTACCATGCGTCCCGAAAACTTGTGCCGGAAGGCTTCTAGCAGACTGTCAAGTTTCACGATTCCTGTCGTCTTCGCGAGCGCTCCTAGCATTGAGGTATTCGTGATGGGAATAGCGGTGGGCCCGAAAGTATCTATCGCCAACTGCGTGGCATCAAGCGAGCCGAACTTCGAGAGCTTTATGGGGAGACTGAACGATTCGAAGCTTCTCCTCGTATTCAGGACGGCAATTCCGCCCTGTTTCAGCCCTTGATACCAGATCTTGTTGTCGGCAAGCTTCGAGTCGAGGACACAGACCACATCAGGACTGTAGATCTGCTCTCTCCTCCTGATAGGTTTGTCATCAATCCTGAGGTAGGTATTCATGGGTGCTCCTCGTCTCTCGCCCGCGAAAAATGGAAAACCCTGTCCATATTTGCCCTCACACCCTAGCGCTGCAACCATGATGTCGCACGCAGTCAAAGCTCCCTGCCCACCGCGCCCATAGAACCTACACTCAATCATAATCAATTCCTCGGCAGCGATGGCTATACTCACAGAACCCAAGATAAGCTCTTTGGATATTCAGGAGACCAAATAGATCATCGAACCTAGCCTACTGAATACTTTAAAAGCGGATTCCCTTTGTTCTAGCACGCTGGCAAGGCATGGAGATTTGTGGGGATGAGCAAGGAACCCATCCAAGTCGAGGTCACCCTAGGCGGTTGGACTACAGACATAGGAAGTCTCCCAACTGGAGATTGGAGAGTCTTCAAGCCTGTCTTGAAGGCTGAACTTTGTACCAAGTGTTGGCTCTGCGAGCTGAGTTGCCCCGAAGGAATGATCTCAAAGACCGACACCGGGCCCAGCATAGACTACGACTACTGCAAGGGCTGTGGAGTCTGTGCCAAGGAGTGCAGATTCAAAGCCATAGAGATGGTTCGCGAATAGGGTGAACTGAAATGGGAAAGATTGAATCTCTCAACGGAAACCAAGCCGTGGCGCATGGCGTCCGGCTTGCAAGGGTCAACGTAGTTCCTGCGTACCCCATAACACCGCAGACAACAGTCGTCGAATACATCTCAGACTTCGTGAATGACGGAGAGCTAAACGCGCGATTTATCGAGTCCGAAGGCGAGCATGGAATGATGGGGCAGTCCATAGGCGCCGCGGCGACGGGAGCGAGGGTATTCACAGCCACGTGCTCCCAAGGGCTCGCCTATGCATATGAGCAGATAGTCAGCGCGTCGGAAAGGAGGCTGCCGATCGTCGCCGCTATCATCAACAGGCCTATTGACGGCTTCTGGCCAGACCACACAGATTCCCTCTCCGTCAGAGACTGGCCTTGGATACAGATGTATGTGGAGAACGCCCAAGAAGCGTTGGACACAATCCTCCAAGCATATAAGATAGCAGAGGACCCACGCGTTTCACTGCCAGTGTTCGTATGTGTCGACGGATTCTACCTATCATACACGACCGAGCTAGTGAACATTCCAGAACAAGAAGAAGCTGACCGTTTTCTGCCTCCATTCAAGCCCGCGTTCTACGTGATTGATCCGAAGAATCCCGCCTCATTCAGGATTGGCATGGGACCTTCTTCTATGGCCGTTAGAGTCGCGTCAGAGGAAGCGCTGAGACGATCCAAGGAAGTCATCCAAGAAGTCGCGAGAGAATTTGAAGAGAAGTTCGGCAGAAGCTATGGGAACGGACTGATCGAGACGTTCATGATGGACGGTGCTGAGGTCGCACTCGTAACGATGGGATCCATGACAGGCTCGGCGAAAGAAGCCGTTGAAGAGTTGAGAAAAGAAGGAAAGAAAGTTGGACTAATCAAGCTTAGAACATTCAGACCGTTCCCAAGAGAGGACTTCCAGAGAGTCACCCCATCACTCAAGGCACTCGCAGTATGCGACAGAAACGTAGTCCAAGGAACCGAAGCTGGCGCAATGCTGCTAGAGATCAAGAACGCACTCTGGTATCAACCGAAGAAACCCCTGATACTAGGCTTCATCGCAGGACTTCGCGGAACTGAAGTAGGCGTCCGCGACTTCAAGTACCTAGCTGAAAAAACCCTCAAAGCCGCCAACGAAGGAAAGATTGAGAAAGAGATTGAATGGTATCCCCCAGTGAAGGCAATCATAAAGAAACCAGACCCAATTCCGCAAGACAAACTCGCGAAGATGGCCTATCCTGGGACAAGTGCATGTCAAGGATGCGGAATGGTCCTAACCTACAGACACATGCTCGACGTTCTCGGCAGAAACGCGGTCTACGTCCAGACGGCCGGCTGCATGGCATGGATGTCGACAGCACCAGGAAAAACCGCTACGACAATACCAGCAGTATTCTCATGGCTTCCAGCAGGAAGCGCCACAACCTCGGGTGTCTATGAGGGACTCAAATCCCAAGGCAAAGACGAAGGAGTGAACGTCGTCCTTTTCACCGGCGATGGAAGCTACGGCGACATGGGATTCATGGCTGGATCAGGATCTGCCGAAAGAAACGACAACATCATCGTCCTATGCTACGATAACGAAGGCTACATGAACACTGGTGGCCAGAGAAGCGGTACTACGCCGCACAAAGCAGCCACAACTGATACGCCAGTCGGAACCAGAATAGCTGGCAAGCTAGGCATGAAGAAGGATCTTCCATCGATCATGGCCGCACACCATGTCCCATACGTAGCAACGGCCAGCACGGCGTACATGGCAGACTTCAGACGGAAGCTGGAGAAGGCCTCCAAGATCAAGGGATTCAAGTACATTCATGTCCTTTCACCTTGCCCGACCGGCTGGCGCTACCCATCGGAGAATCTGATGGAGATAGGAAGGCTTGCCGTACAGAGCGGATTCTGGACGCTCTACGAGATCGAGGATGGCAAAATGAAGGTTACGATGAAAGTCAAAAACAGGATACCTGTGAAAGACTACCTAAAGATGCAGGGGCGCTTCAGACACCTGACCGAAGATGACATCAAGGCAATACAGGAGATGACCGATCGTAACTACGAACGTCTTCTAAGGCAGGAGAGACTCGACACTGAACCATTGCAGATGCAGACAGCGTGATCACATTACTCAGCACCTTCCTTTTCATTGAACATCTCTTCATCCGCTATTCTCACGAGTTTGAATAGCAACCCAGACATTGCCTATCCATACCATGTTCTCTGCTGTGAAATACCCGGTTTGTAGCGCGCGCAGCGTGACTCTGAGACTGCAACTGATACGCGTCTTGGCAATCGAGAGAACAGGCGTTTGGCTTGATCCTGATCTAGTCGAAATCTCTCGGATTGCGCGCTCTAGGGGTTCAGGCCTACACGAGCCTCTGAGCCAGGCATTAATACCCTTTATTTGGAAAAGAAGCTGAGTTCTTCAGGACGAAAACGGTTGTGAACCACTTGAGAATTACAAAGATCGAGATTATCCCCGTGAATCCTCCAATAAATACGCCTCTCTCAATTTCCTACGCGACCTTCAGAACCTTCAACTTCGTCATCGTGAAAGTCCACACCGACGAGGGATACGTCGGCCTTGGAGAATGCCCGCCACTTCCCCCACTCTCCCGAGAGTCTCAAGGCACAATCCTATCTCTTCTTGAGGCACACCTTGCTCCCATTCTCATCGGAGAAGATCCCTTCTGTATCGAAAGAATATGGGAGAAAATGGATTCGGCCATGCCCGGATACCCTCTACCCAAGGCCGCTCTCGACATAGCCCTCTACGATCTAATGGGAAAGAAGCTGGGAGTCCCCGTATACGATCTCTTGGGAGGCCTCACCAGCAGAGAGTTCTCATTGGTCGGACTGATAGGACTCATGCCCCTCAAAGAAACCGTTGACTCGGTCAAGAGTTACCTTGAATCCGGATATACTGGTCTGAGGCTGAAGATTGGGCGCGGCCTCCAGACAGATGAACAGAGCCTTCGAGAAATTCGCAGAGTGGCAGGAGATGACACTTCTATACGGCTTGACGCAAACCAAGCCTACCTGCCAGACAAAGCGATCAGCGTGATCAGAGCCCTTGAGAGATACGACATAGAGCTTGTCGAGCAGCCGACTACGTGGTGGGACTTCAAGGGTCTAGGCAAGGTCGCCAGAGCCGTCGACACACCCATAATGCCACATGAGTCCCTTTACCTGTTGTCCGACGCCAAGACACTAATCGAGTACGAAGCGATGGATGTCCTAGGCCTGAAGGTCTACAGACCTGGAGGGGGACTCACGAATGCGAAGAAACTCATTTCCATGGCTGAACTCATGGATATTCCCTGTCTCGTGCACGACGACGTTGAACTCGGAATCTCACTCGCGGCGGCCTCGCACCTCATCGCCTCCAACTTTAGGAACCTGAGATACAAGTGCGAACTCTCCGGCTATCCAGAATGGATCGCAGATGATATAGTCAAACGGCCGATAGAGTTCAAGAACGGTCGCGCTGAAGTCCCAGAAGGCCTGGGCCTGGGCGTCGAGATAGACGACGACAAGCTGAGGAAATACGCGGGGCCCAATGTTCGCTCCATAGAATAGCACCAGGGCGCTCCATGAAACATAGAGCAACTCGTGGCCCTGAAGGTTCAATGCCTCTCGGCCTACAGCTGAGGATAGCGAACGTCGGATTATTCACATTCTTTCCACGCGGCTTACAGGCCTGTTTATAAGCTGAACCAAGATACAACCCGCCCCATGGCTCAGAAACCGAACTCGGACAGCTTCAATCTACTCAACAGGTATCTGAGACTGAAGACCTCGCCGGTCGCCGTCAAACTGGTCAGAAAAGAGGAGCAGCTCGATCAGTCAATCAAATCGAGGAAACCAAGGAGTAAGCTCGCTGTATGCCAATTAGTCAACTTGGCCAGGTATTATGGATGGACGATGATAGCTAAGAAAGAAGATATGGCGTGCGCACCTGGAGCCGCGGCGCTCGGGCTAATCTCGATGCCTGATAATATCGTCTCAGGAAGGATCAGCCATGGAATACATCAAGAAACAATTGAAGCGGCCAGGCGGATGCAAGAGAGCGTCCCAAGAATCGCCTTTGACCAATATCAGGCAATTCTGACCGCACCGCTCGAATCGGCAACGTTCGCACCCCATCTCGTAATGATCTATGGGAACTCTGCGCAGATCATGAGACTGATTCATGGGGCCCTGTGGACGACTGGAGAACGACTTCAATTCTCAACCGCCGGCGAATACTCAACATGCGGCGACGGAATCGCCCAAACCATGTTGAGCGGTCGGCCGCAGGTAGTAATTCCATGCTACGGCGAGAGGATCTACGGAGTGACTCAAGATGACGAAATAGTCTTTGTAATACCGCAGCAATATCTAGTCAGCGTACTGGAAGGAGTTGAAAAGACCCATTCGGCTGGAGTGAAGTATCCGATTCCCTTCTACGGAACGAGAGCCGAGCCGAGCTTCCCAGAGTACTATAGGACACCGTAATCCTTGGCAATAGCATGTCTCCGTCGTCTTTCCCATCAATTTCAGTCGAGCATCGCTTCTGATCATGAAGCTAACCCCCTCTGGACTTTCTAACGTCTCAGACAGAAACTACTCAGAGGAGGAGGCAAGATGTTCTCGATTGAAGCCGAGACAACAAGAACTTACATCCCATGAGTTTGATGGTCATCTCCAGCATCAAGATCAGATGACTAAAAGAGCAATTCTTGCACGAGTCTGCCTAGATGCTCGAAACACCCCTCAATCCTTCACATACATCCCCATAATGAGTCCTCACGCATAGACTGTGGCGAAGTGTCGATGAATCTTGATGCCTCTTCATGTGAAGTAAATGAGGATGAGGACAACGACCTGTTGAACAAGCTATGCCGCTTGTATGAGAGGCTTGGCTTTGTGTCTTCCCTCCTTCCGGAGGATTCATAGCGATCAAAGCCCATTTTGTTGGGAAAGGCTGCGCTAGATATCTTCGTCCCCCTTACGTGGCAAAAAGGACATGGAGTTACGAATTGGTCAAAGCACAGAGACCCAAGAGACTCAGAAATCCTAGTCTGAAGATATGATCCCAGCAAGAGCCGTGATCAGCAAATACAAACCTTCACAGAAAGCCTTTTGAAAGAACACGGTCTTCTAAAGCTGGAAACGCATCTTTGACTTGATCCCGAAAAGCGATGATAAGGATGCAGACTCCATCTATAGAAGCAAAGCTCAAAGAAAAGCGCTGGAACCCCTCTGCAGAGAAGCGCCTTTGGAAGACGTGGATCAAAGAGAAGACCTACTCTTTCAACCTAGACACAGACAAGAGAATCTTCTCTATAGACACCCCTCCCCCATATCCATCGGGAAGACCATGGCACGTGGGAGCTGCAGCCCACTATTCGCAGATCGACATGATCGCAAGGACTGCTAGAATGATGGGGTTTGAAGTATACTTCCCAATCGGCATAGATCGGAACGGGATGCCTGTCGAGCTCTATACCGAGAGGAAGTACAAGGTTCGAATGCACGAGACATCCAGGGAGAAGTTCATCGAACTCTGTATGCATGCGCTTGACGATCTAGAAGCGGAAATGATACAAATAATGAAAAACATGGGCATGAGCGGCGACTTCGACGACTACTACCGAACAGATTCGGAAGATTACAGAAAACTCACCCAAGCCACGTTCATAGAATTATGGCACAGAGGGCTGATTTACGAAGATACCCGGCCAAACAACTACTGCGTAGACTGTAGAACAACTCTGGCGGATGCAGACATCGTATATGAGGAGCAGCCCACACTCCTTGTCCACGTGAACTTCCGCATCAGAGGAGTTAACCACGTCATCACCGTTGCCACGACTCGACCAGAACTTCTGTGCTCGTGCCAAGCCCTAATAGTCAACCCTGAGGATAGCAGATACCGCGACCTTCCAAGAAAGTATGCGATGATTCCAATCTATGAACGAGCTGTACCGATTCTCTCCAATCCTGCGGCAAGACCAGAGTTCGGCACAGGAGTCATGATGGTCTGCAGCTACGGTGACTACTCAGACGTCCAACTATTCAGAGAGCTAGGCCTCAAAGAGATCATTGCCGTTAACACAGATGGAAAAATGACCGAAAAAGCAGGGAAATACCAAAAGCAGACAATCAAGGAGTGTCGCACAAACATAATCTCCGACCTCGAACGAGACGGACTCATCGTAAAGAAAGAGAAGATCATGCATCGAACACCCATATGCGAGAGAAGCAAGACCCCGATAGAAATCGTGCCTATGAAAGAGTACTATCTGAGGCAGATCGAATTTCTCAAGGACGTCAGAGAAATCGCCGAGAAAGTATCCTTCCATCCCGAGGCACACAGACAGATCCTGCTCAACTGGATCAACTCCGTCGCCATCGACTGGCCGATATCACGTAGACGATACTACGGAACTGAGGTTCCCATCTGGTACTGCAACCATTGTGGCAAGCCTACGCTACCGGATCCTGGACGCTACTACAAACCGTGGAGAGATCCGCCGCCCTATTCCTCCTGCCCGCACTGCGGAAGCACTGTAGGATTCAAAGGAGACGAACGAACCTTCGACACGTGGTTCGATTCCAGCATCTCCCCGCTCTTCATTTCAGGATACCTGAGGGATAGTCGGAGACTGGCTAAGCTATACCCGAACTCCATCAGACCTCAAGCAAAAGACATCATAAGGACTTGGCTCTACTACACCCTCCTCCGATGCTACCAGCTCACAGGAAAATCCTCCTTTGAACATGTCTGGATAATGGGATATGGAGTCGATGAAAAAGGAGAGAGGATGAGCAAGAGCAAGGGAAACGTGATAGACCCCTTGCCTTTGCTGGAAAACCTCGGGGCAGACGCGTTCCGATTTTGGAACGCTGAAGAGGCGAGCCTAGGATCAGACTTCAGATGCTCAGAACGGAAGATAGCCGGATCTTCAAAGTTCCTAACCAAGCTCTGGAACATCTGTAGATTCGTCTCCACATTCCCAGAGCCTGAAACAGCCCAGCTAACAGAGACTGACGAGTGGATCCTTGCTGAGCTCGATCGACTCGTCCAAGAGTGCTTGAGGGGCTATAGTGACTTCAATTTCTTCATACCAGCAAACAGAATCCGAGAATTTGTCTGGGGACTCTTCGCTCCACACTATCTTGAAATGGCGAAAGCGAGATCATACGGCAAAGGCTTCGACAGACAGGAGCAAGAAGCATCTTGGTACACGTTCCATAGATGCCTGAGGACGCTGCTGGTTCTTCTGGCACCGATAACGCCGTTCATCGTAGACCATGTCTGGAGGGAACTGTATGGCGCAAGAACAATACATGGCGAGATGTTGCCCCAGCCCCGCAGGCAGCTGAATGAAGGACTGATCTCTCTGACTTCCAAGATCGTGGATTTCAATTCGGAAGTCTGGAATAGGAAGAAGAAATGCGGGGTTTCACTAAAGAGTGTCATTCACATGGCAGTCCCGAACGAACTCAGAAGCTTCGAGAAGGATCTCGTCGCGATGCACAACCTAATCAATTCAGAGGTCCAGTACACCTAGAATCGCTGACGGATAGTCTTCCGTGCTGTCAGAAGACTAGCACTTGAATCTGAGCAAAGCAGCGATTCCGCCGAAAGACTTGAGTAACATCTGCCCTTCCTCAGTTTCTGAAGAGATCACCTGAATATCACTCTTCGACTCTTCAGCTCGCTCCGCCAGCTCATCGATCATGTCCCTTGACTCGCCTAGAGACAACGTTTGGTTCAGACACCGAGGACAATTCTTGGAGAGCGTGTCCTGCTCCAGTCGCAGGCGATCGATGCTCCTTATGGTGCGTGTCTCCTCATAGTGACAGACCGTACATTCGATGGGCTGACGTATGAGATCTAGGCCTTCGGAAACGAGGATGGTGTTGACGGCTCCTTTGCTTAGGCAGCTGCGAATTTCCTCCTCACCATACGTGCCTAATCCTGTATCATGCCCGATTTCATAGAGGAACTGCTGCACAAGGTTCTTCTCTTCAAGGTAGCGGACGTTCTTGAAGACATCTGAAGAGCGTTCAACCATCTCCTCAACGCCTTGGGAACCCACGTAGGCCGTATCCGCCGTGGCCAGAATCTTCTCTTTCAGCCTATAGTCTAGGTAGTTGTCCTCTACAAAGTCATATTTCGAAGGTCCGGGGCCGCCCACAACCAGCCCTTTGATGTCTGGTATCTCAAGGAATATCTTCGACGCATACTCCGCGATCCTAGTGTAGTAGGCATTGACCTCATGGTCTCTGATCCTTTCATATCTTCTAGCTGATTGCCCTCCCGCCCTCGTCTTTCCCGCAATTCCAGATGTGATCTCCTTGACGATCTCGACATTTCTACCTCTCAGAGTCGCAAACGAGGCTTCTGACGTGTCCAAGACGATTATTCCAAAAGTCTCCTTCTCCTTCAACATGTCTTCGAGAGGCTCTAGGACAAACTTGTCATCGCACCGATAGAAGTGAACCCTGATCGGCTCAGGCGGAGTTATTGTATAGAGTTCCATCTCCTCCGACCCAGGCCCACCCTTGGGTATTGCCCCGCAGAAGATGACCAGGCCCGTCGGAGGGGGCTCCTTGAAAAGCTTCAGTCTCTGCGTAACCCTGTCGATAGCTTCTTGGACGTTCTTCCTGGTCGTTCTCGACTTGATGTTCGAGGCGGTAGCATACTCCTGACGGAGATACTTTATCACGTCGCTGATCTGCCGTCCGGGCGCGACATAAAGAGAAATGAGCTCCGTCCCCCGTCCCTGCTTCGACGCAAGAAGATCCAAGGCCTTCTTCAGTCGAAATCTGAGCAGGGAGCTTCTTTGAGACAATCGGCAGATCTCCGAATGAGCGCGTCTATCGCTCAAGCTAAGTGCCTTATATATATTGCCGGGAGAAGTGAACTCACACTATCATCCACAGACGGAACATGCCTGAAGTGAGCACCGTGAAACTGGTCATAAAAGTGGGAGGATATTGCTTCAATCGAAGGCTGGATCCCAAACCGATCAAAGAACTTGCCAAGGCGCTAAGCCGCCTGAAGTCTAAAGGGCATAGCCTAGTCGTAGTTGCGGGCGGAGGCGAAAATGCGAGAACATATGCAAAAACCGCCAGAGCGCTGAAGGCGAGCGAGTCATTCTCAGACGATCTTGGAATTCACGTCTCAAGGCTGAACGCCGCCCTCTTAGTGGCGGCCTTGGGAGACCTCGCATACAGAAAGGTGCCGACAAAGTTTGAGGACATATACGAAGCGCTCGAGACTGATAGGATCGTCGTTCTGGGAGGGTTGGTCCCAGGTCAATCCACGAACGCTGTCGCAGCTCTCACCGCCGAAGTCATGAAAGCTGACTGGATCATAAACCTGACAGATGTGGATGGAGTCTACAGTGCCGACCCCCGAGTCGATAAAGACGCAAAGTTGCTCAGGGAGATCTCAACCGACGAGCTGATGTCTCTACTACTAAAGGGAGGCCAGAAAGCGGGCGAATACGATCTCTTCGACGTGACGGCCGTTAAGATCATCAAGAGGTCAAGACTTCGCGTCAGAGTAGTCGATGGGACTAGGCCCGATACCCTCGAGAGAGTGGTCAAAGGAGAAGAGGTAGGCACACTGATCTGCGACAGACACTAGATCTAGAGGTCTCGAATTCGCTTGGCGAAATCCAACAGGGCCTGAGCCCTCTCAGACTCGACGTTCAACCCGATCACCTTCATCTGGCCACCGACTACTTCAGCCTTGAGAACTCCTTCCTTCATGAGTGGCTCCACGAGCCTAGCAACAGTTGACGGCGAGCAGTTCAAGACTCTTGAAAGACCTGCTTGGTTGTATATTCGCTCAGGGTTCTCCAAGAAATGCTCGACGAGCCTAGTTTGCTGCCTGCTGCCAAATATCGCGACTAACTTCATCATTCAACAACTCGCGACTCCGATGCCGGTGACACTTCCAAATGCATCCGGTGGATCTACAGGTTTGAAGCCCAGAACTCTTAAATCTAAATGTTCGAGATTGAACGCTGGGCGGCGATAGCCAAGCCAGGCCAAAGGCGGGGGACTCAAGATCCCTGCAAGAGCGATCCCTTCCCGTAGGGGTTCGCCGGTTCAAATCCGGCTCGCCATCTTTCGAGAGACCCTCGGAAGACGAGAAGCACCATGCCGCCCAACACTCGGAGATCGCTCAGACACATTCCAAACCTATTTATCAAGAAACGTGGCCTAGTCCTTGATCCAACTTCACCCCGAAGGTGCCAAAGCTGGCATTCTCGCTCGAAGGTCTGGCATTTGCCATCTACTTCATCTTTCCGGCTTACGCTGCTAATGCCGCTCCAATACTCTTCGGCGGCGGACCACCTATCGATCGCGGCAGGTCATTCATTGATGGAAGACCCATCCTCGGGCCCAACAAGACCTTTCGAGGACTGGTCTCAGGCTTGATCTTAGGATCATGTGTTGGATTGGCAGAGTATGGCTTCTTCAATGGTTTACTGGTCGCATATGGCTTCTTCAGTGAACCGCTGATTCCACATAGCTCTTCATTAGGCCTGCTTCTTTCAGCAGGCGCTCTCGTCGGTGACATGACAGGCTCATTTCTTAAGAGAAGACTGGGCATGGAGCCGGGAAGAGCTCTGCCAATCGTTGACCAGATTTCCTTCGCCGTCCTCGCGATGGCCTTCGCTGCGATAACCTACCCAGTCAGTTTTGAGCTTTTCATCTCTGTGATGCTCGTCACGATTCCAATTCATCTGGCCACGAATATGGTCGCGTTTCTCTCGGGACTCAAGAAAAATCCTTGGTAGCCCTGCTACGTCGCGAACGGGAAAGGGATCGATCTCATCCGGCAAGCTTCAGCTGGAGCAGGTAGTAGCAGCCAAAATATCCGATGAAAAAGAGAATCAACCCTACCAAGACCAGCATATTCAACTCTTTTGGTCTAAAGGATGTCCTGCCGCCCCGATATACAAGGTAGATACCCGTCACGCCTATTCCTAGGAGTATCATCGCCCCCACGCTTTCCGGGGCAAGGAACTGTCCGGAAAGTCCAGGATAGACTACAGGGACACCTGGTTGAGGAAGGATGGTTATAGGATTCTCCGTGACTAGATCGTACACTCCGCCACCCATGATGAAAATGGCCACGATCAGAATCAAGACGGCCACATAGGTCGAAGAGGGACGCGGTACTTCGATCCCCCCCGCTCCCGGTCTCCGAATGAGTCTGGTAAGCCTCTCAGAGAACCTCTTCAGACTCATTGGCCAGCACTTCCGCAATGCGCCTTCTCACGAGTTGGCCTTAATTAGTGTTTTTGGAGCCTAGACTTCAGTAAGAAGTGTTCTGCCACTTCTCTCGCCCATCGACCGGTATTGGGGTTTGTTGAGATTTTCTGAAGGTAAGCTTCCCAACCTATGCCTAATGCCCTCGCCCACACCTCAAACTTATCACGAAGTTGATCGAATGCCTTGGAATGGTCCGCGCAGAAAGTGGCGTCCGACTCGATTCCACAGACCTCACACTTCAAGCTACATCCCCCTGATGCTTTTTGCGGGGGCATCTTGGGTTTATGCAGAGATTCCACGGTCGTCTTTTCGAAGATCTGACCAAGATCATGGGCCATTGGCAACGTGGGCAGGTTCTTGAGAGCGGCTTAAGGAAGGCTCGCTGCGGTAGAGGGAAGGATGCCCGACAGCCACCGTCAAAGTAGTCGGTGCACCCGACAAACCTCTTCCCTGTCTTTCTGGATTGCATGATCACAAGGTCGCCTTTCCCGCATATCGGGCAGGGCCCTACTCGATTCTTTTGAACCTGAACCGATCTCAATGCTTGGCGCAGCTTCTCCCCGATGACGAGCTCATTCTCCTTCAGCTTCTCGAGAGCGGGCTTGAGCTCTGCTATGGCCTTCGCCAATATCTCCCGCTTCCTTTCTCTGCCGACTTCGATCGACTCCATCTCCTGCTCAAGCTGCCTAGTCAGATCGATGGACGCGACGACAGGGCAATACATCCGAATAAGTCTGGAAACTTGCAGCCCCAAGTCCGTGGCCACCATTCTACTCTGTGCGATGTATCCTCGATCATACAGCGTATCTATGATCTCCGCCCGGGTTGCTTTTGTCCCAATACCACTCTTCTCCATCAGATCGAGAAGACTGGCGGCGTTGAACCGCGATGGGGGAGAAGTGAACCTCTCATCCGAGAGGATCTCGGATACTCTCAAACGCTGTCCAACCTGGAATGAGGGCAGCGCAACCTCATCTGTTCTGAAGTATGGCTGATAGTACCTAGCCCATCCTTCGCTGATAACACGTCTTCCTGACAGTTGAAACGGGTGGGGGCCTATCTGAATCACGACCTTGACGCTTTCCTTGAAGGCGGGCTCCCCAAACAATGCAAGGAATCTCCTGACAACGAGGTCGTAGAGCTTTGCTTCATCAGACCCGAGTTCACTTTGGGGTAGATCCCCTGTTGGATAGATGGCTGGGTGAGCTGGATCTTCTTTGGCACCTTGGGTTGGAGTATAGCGTCCTTTCAGAACCAGCTCTTGGGCAAGTGCAGATACAGATGGGAGTCCCGCGAGCGAGCGGAGTATGCTTTCGCAGTCTACCGAGTCTGGGATCTTCTGACTTGACGTGCGTGGATAGGAGATCAGAGCAGAGAGGTATAGCCTTTCGGCGACGCGAAGAGACCTACTAGGCAAGAATCCAAATATCCTGTACGCCTCGGCTTGCAGTGTTCCCAGATCGAATGGCTTCAGTGGCTCTTGACTATATCTTTTCACCTCTATGCCAGATACGAGACCTTCATGGCCGAGACATTCTTGCACTGTGTTTTCGGCATCGTGCATCGTGTCTATCCTTCCTTTGCATAGTTCGGCCATCACGGCCTGCCCGTCGACGCTAATTCTTGCCTTGAGTTCCCAGAAAACCTGTGGGACGAAGGAGAGGATCTCCCCTTCCCTGTCCGATACGAACCCAAGCGTCGGCCCCTGCACTCTCCCGATACTTAGTGTTGCGTATCTTTTCCAACTCCTCAATGCAGCTAGTGTCAGTGCTCTTGAAAGATTGATGCCGTACAGCCAGTCCACAAGATGTCTAGTCTCACCAGCTTCTATCAGTCCGAAGTCGAGGGCAGACATCGATGAGTTGAAAGCTTCGAGGATCTCCTTCTTCGTCAAGGTCGACAGTTTCATTCTCTTCGCGATCGGGTCCTTGCCTTGACATGCAAACTTGAGAATGGTGTAACCGATCAAGCTTCCTTCCACATCATAGTCACAGGCGTTGACAAACTCCTTCGCCTCGGATGCCAGATGCTCGATTTCCCGAATCAAAGCTCGCACTCGTTCGTCCACTTTGCCGATGAGACCTTTGGGAGACCATGCACAATCAAAGACAGGATAATGTTGCCTTCCACCCTCCCGCGGAACTAGCGTGTACATGTGCCCCAAGACAGGAACTATCAGGAGATTCTTCCCACTTCGCACACTTCGATAATACGACAGAGCTCCCAAGCTCTCCTTGGAAGGCTTCTCATTTTCATCGAGGACAAGTGCGATCCTTCTCGCCGCATCGGGTTTCTCCGCTACGATGAGCACACTATCTGAATCCAAGGCGGCCGCTTTCCCAGATCGAGAGTTCACAGAAGGTTAAAATAGCGACTTGTAAGTCTTACTACCCCAGCATGGAGGCCACAGATGCCGCAGAAGGTCTTCTGTGAAAGATGCGGAACCGTCCTCTACAACGATCTAGAACTCAGGCCTCCAGATGAGATTATTCAGCAACTCGACGCAAAGTGCCCGGGCTGCGGCAAGAAGCTTGAATTTGCATCTAACAGGGTTGAAATAAAGCTGGCAACTTCTGGCAAGAGAGCTTGAGTTGCTATGCCCTTCGCCGGCTCATTCCCGCACTTCTAAGCATCGCCTGACGGCCACTTATACATCCTCTGGTTCCGACAGCGGTATTAGGACGAAGAGGTTCCATTACAAGCGGATTGAGAATTGAGGTGGACGGGTTGCCTTTGAAGGTGACTCATTTTAATGAATACCACAGGGCACATGGAAATCTTGTGGAATATGCAGGATTTGAGATGCCTCTATGGTTCAAGACGATCGTGACTGAACATCTTGCGGTAAGGAACTCCGTGGGGATGTTCGATGTATCGCATATGGGACGCATCTTCATTGAGGGGTCAGATGCCGAGAGGTTCCTGAACCATATCACCGCCAACAATGTCGCAACCGTGCAGCCGATGCAAGCGCAATACACCACCATCTGCAATGAGAAAGGAGGAATAAAGGACGATGTTATCTTCATCCGCATAACCGCTGACAAGTTCCTGTTGGTCCCCAACGCCTCAAACAGGGAGAAAGATTGGACGTGGGTTGAAAGCCACTCTTCCGCCTTTGATGTCGACGTGAGGCACGTTTCTGATGAAGTCGCCATGATTGCCCTGCAAGGGCCAAGAGCTTACGAAACCCTGCGAAAGGCCTCCACCGGAGAAATCGACAAGGTTGGACGTTTTCGAGCGACCGAGATAACCATCAACGGGATACGCTCACTGGCCTCAAGAACTGGATACACCGGGGAAGATGGCTTCGAGATCTTTGTATATGACTCGCCGGTGGACAGACCCCACAAGGCCATATCTGTCTGGAACTCGCTATTGGAGTCAGGCAGAGAATTCAACATTGAACCCTGCGGTCTTGGAGCCAGAGATACGCTGAGACTCGAAGCCGGATTATGCCTGTACGGCAACGATATCAACGAAGAAACCACGCCTCTCGAAGCAAGACTTGACTGGGTCGTCAAGCTCGACAAAGGACCCTTCATAGGCAGAGACTACATCCTCAAGCAGAAGACAGAAGGGGTAAAACGTATGCGAGTAGGCATAAAACTCTTGGAGAGAGGGATACCCCGTCCAGGCCATGATTTGCAAGCCAATGGACTGCCAGTAGGATTCGTCACAAGCGGAACCTTCTCACCGATACTCCAAACAGGCATAGCGATAGGATACGTTCCACCAGACTACGCTAAGGAAGGAACGAGATTGAAGGTCAAGATAAGAGATAAATTGGCTGATGCTTCAATAGTCAACTTCCCCTTCTATAACTCTGAAAAATATGGCTGGCGGAGGAAGCAATAATGAAAGTGGGAGATTACGAAATCCTTGAAGGCCTGTACTATACTGCTGAACATGAATGGTTGAAGGCGGAGCCTGAACTAGTACGAATCGGAATCACTGACTATGCCCAGAAGAATCTTCATGAAATCGTGTTCGTGGACCTACCCAAACCACAGATGAAAGCGAATCAGACACAGTCATTGGGAACAGTTGAATCCGTGAAAGCCGTCTCCGACATCTTCTCACCAGTCTCAGGAA
Source organism: uncultured Candidatus Bathyarchaeia archaeon (assembly GCA_964460055.1). Taxonomy (GTDB): domain Archaea; phylum Thermoproteota; class Bathyarchaeia; order RBG-16-48-13; family CAYWPD01; genus CAYWPD01. The sequence continues at coordinate 8,103 of CAYWPD010000016.1, read as the reverse complement.
CAGTTGTGTCGGTTAATGAGAAACTCCTCGATAGTCCTGAGCTGCTTAACAGGGAGCCTTATGATGAGGGGTGGATCGCTCTGCTAAGACCTGACAGACTCGCGGAAGAACTACCCAAGCTCATGAACAGTCAGCAATATGCCGAGCTCCTAACCAAGTTGGCTGAGAAACGATAACGTGAGTGACTCTTATCTATCCACCTTCATCACAATCTCCTCGTTGTAGTCGACAACAACCCGAACGTATCCAGCAAACTGGGCGTCTAGGGCCAAGTCTCCAGTATCGATCCTCAGCTTCATGCCCGGAATCGCGTTTATCTTCGTTCTCGTCGCGACCACCACTACGCCTCCTTTCCCTACTCTCCTGAGAACCTCAGCGCTGATCTGCTGATTACCTCTACCAAATATGAACCCCTGTCCTCCGATAGGAGTCACGATCACCTTCGACTGTCCATCAGCCAAAATACGCAGAATCTGCTCTTCATTGACATCCTTCAAAACCAATTTCCTGTCTCTTATGATGTCGATCCCCAAAACTGTCTTCTGGAGCCCCAAGTAATCTGTTATAGCCTTGATCGTCGTGCCCGGACCCAACACATAGTATGTGTCCGGATTCATCTCCTCGACGATTCTCTTCGCTATCGAATACTGGGCCTCTCTCTCGCTCTGTGTCCCCAAGCTAGCCTCTTTGGTTCCTTGGATGAAGCTTGGTTCGAAGGGCACCCGCAGATACCCGTAAAGGCGCGCCGAGAGGCGCCCCTGTCTGTACGCATCTTCATCGATGTCCATAACCTCCCTCTCCGCACTCGTCGCCCTGCCTCGAAAGTGCTCGATCGTCAGAGCTGCTGCAGCGACAGGGGTCACTGCGAAGACCGAACTGTGCATCTTGACGCCCGACGGTATCCCCAAGCTGACGACTCTCTGATCAATGGAGTCTAGTATATCTCGAGCTGTGCCGTCTCCCCCGCAGAAGACCAAGAGATCGACGCCCTTCCTCTCCATCGAATCGGCGACTCGTCTTGTGTCTGCCGCTGATGTCTTCCCGGTTAATGGTCCACCGACAACGGTGAAGTCCAAGGCAACCTCCAAGGCTTCAAGCTCGCCCATCTGGCCCGGGCCAACATGGAGCTCTATGGCTTGCAACTCTCTTCGTAGTGCTGAGAGATACTCTGTAGATCGCTTTGGTGAGATTGGTTTGGCACCAAGGGTGATAGCTTGCCCTAGAACCTCCTCACCATCTGTTCCCTTTAGGCCGACCGCGCCTCCCATGCCAGCAATCGGATTTACTAAGAGCCCCAGCTTCTTCATCTTGGTCTACTCTGATACCGAATCAAGGAAGGAGAGCAAGGAGAATCTTCCTGTCGTCTATCTCAAACTCATTCCACCGAGCTCCCACGTCCTCTCTGTCTCTGCAAATCACAATCTCCCTCGATCGCACGAGATCCCGCATCTCAGACAAGTGAGGCTGTATCAGATCTCGGCCTTCGTCATCCAAGCCGAAAACATAGGCCGATCTCAAGTAGTCGCTGGGCTTCAAGTTCAACTCCTTGCGCAACGCCTGTAGTCTCCTAGCGATATCACGCATCAGGCCTTCTCCGATCAGAACGTCGTCCCTACGCGTGTCAACGCCGACCAAAATCCCTTCGTCCGCTGCCAGCGAATAGCCTTCGGGCGGCTCATAGGTGAAAACAAGATTCTCTGAGGTTAACTCGACTTTGGTCTGCTCCACCTCAAGCAGTAGTCTCTGACTACTCTCAAGTCTTTGGCGTACATCGTAGCCGTTGAGCAACCTGAGGGCGGAGGCAACCTGCCCCGTCAGCCCTCGGAGCTTCGGACCGGCTGAAGAAAGGTTCAGCGAAACCTTGAGTCCTATTTCGTTTCCCCGAGGATCACTTGAGATGAGCACCTCTCGAACGTTTGCAAGTTCACATAGAAGGCCCTTCAACGGAGCGATTCCCTGTAGTCGTTCCTCCGGAATAACCACGACCATTCGGCTGAGGGGCCATCTTCTCTTCAGCTTCGCAGCTTGTCTGGCAGAGTTCGAAAGTGATGCCACTTCAAGTAGAGTGATGAATGACTCTTCTAGACTCTGATCTCTGTACCTGTTCTCAACCTTGGGCCAACTTTCGAAGTCGACCGATATCGGCAAGGAACTATCGAAGTTGAGAAAGACGTTCTGATGCATAGCCTCGGCGAAGTGCGGGATCGCCGGGTTAAGTAGCAGCGTCACACTTCTCAGGGCGTACCAAAGGACGGAGTAAACAGCCATTCTACGCTCATACGTCTCGGGCGCGTCGCTCCAGAGATCTCTCCTAGTCATTGGCACATAGTTTCTGCTGAGGTTCTCAACCACAAATGCTTCTATAAGGCTGAGAAGCGAGTTGTACTGCCCAGATTCGTAGCCCTGAGTCACTCTCTGAATCAAATCTTGTAGCTTTGAAAGAATCCACCGATCAGCTGGCTCTAGAAGCGACCTAGCTTCTGCCGAGTCGAGTGTAAAACCCTTTGGATTGAATCGATCGTAGGTTCCGTTCTCTTGCAAATACCTGTGAAGATTGTATAGCGTGTTCAAGAACTGGTAGGGACGTTCGTTCATCTCTTTGAAGCTGAAGAACATGAGATCTATTGGAGAGCATTTCCAGAGCATATATAGTCTGTAAAGATCTGCCGGATACTTGGAGAGAACATCGGCCGTCTCAATGACGTTTCCAAGGCTCTTACTCATCTTGCGACCTTTCTCGTCTAGCACATGGCCATAGAACAGATAGGAGTTGAATGGAGATTCCGCCTCCCCTGTGAAGAGGACATGTGCTATTAAGAGCCTGTTAGCCCAGCCCCTCGTCTGATCAATGGCCTCCGTCAAGAACTCCACTGGAACAAATTCCCTGAACTCGTCGTTGCTGAATCCTGCATATGACGCGGCTCCACTGTTGTGCCAAGCGTCTAAAACAAAGTCTTCTCGCCTCATCCGTCCTCCACATTTCGAACAGTCGATGACTATCCTGTCGATCCAAGGTTTGTGAAGTTCAAAGGCAGCACCATCCGGCAGATGCGAAGCACGAGCGACGATCTCTCGCCTACTGAACAGATGTTGGGTCGAGCCGCAAGTCTCGCAGACCCATATCGGCAGTGGTGTCCCCCAAACTCGCTCCCTAGATATGCACCACGGCTTCTTTTCCTGAAGGATCGAAATGAACCGGTTCCTCGGACCCTCATAGAAGTAGTTCACGCCTTCAGCCGCTTTGACTATTCTATCGACGATGCGATCTGTCCAATAGAAGTACTCGTTCTTTGCCAAGTAGATAAGCTTGTGATGTGACCGCCAGCAGGTTGGATACTCATGTTTCTCAGTCTTGCACAGTAGCAGAAGGCCCTTCTCCTTGAGCTTCGAGATTACAGTCTGATCCGCGTCTCGCGCAAACATCGACGCGAAGAATCCAGCATCTTCGGTGAACTTAGCCTCGTCATCAAACGGCGCAAAGATCGGGACGCCGCGTTCTTGGGCAGTGTTGAAGTCGTCTTCCCCATTTCCCGGCGAGAGGTGCACTACTCCGGTAGCGGTCTCTACATCCACGAAATCTTCTGCCACAACGCGGTGGACGTTATCTAATCTATCGTATTCTTGTTGCTTAGGGATAAGATCTAGAAACGGGAACTCGTACTTCTCGCCCTCCAAAGACTTCCCATGGGTCTTGTCCAGAATCTCATATTTCCCCAGGCCAAGTACACTAAGGACGCTCTGAACTCTCGAGCTGGCCACAATCCAGATCTCCGAACCAACTCTGACCTTGGAATACTCAGCTTCAGGACGTACAGCCAACATCATGTCAGTCACGATGGTGAAGGGCATCGTCGTCCATACCACAAAATACTCGTTTTCCGTCCCTTGATGTCTGACCTTGAAGTAGAGAGATGGATCTTCGACCTCTTCGTATCCAAGTCCGACTTCTGTGTTGCTAAGCGATGTCTGACAGTGTGGACAGTAGGCTACGACTCTGTATCCTTTGCCCAAGAGGCCCTGTTCATTTGCTCTGCGTAGGCACTGCCACTCCCGTTCTATGTATTCGTCCTTGTATGTCCAGAAGGCTTTTTCATGATCTATGAAGACTGCGAGCTTCTCGTCCATCTCTTTCCAGTGACCATAGTACCTCATGATGAGCTTCTTGCACTCTTCGACAAAGCGCTCTTCTCCTACCCCCCTGAGTAGCTCTCTTTTCCCTTCACACATACCAAGCTCCTTCTCCACCTGAATCTCGACGGGCAGGCCTTGGCAGTCCCAACCTCCCCTGAAGAGGACAAAGTATCCTTGCATGGTTCTGAACCTGTACCAAAGATCCTTCATCACTCGCCCTCTTGCGTGTCCTACATGTTGGAATCCGTTCAAAGTTGGGGGTCCCTCGACGTAACCGAACTTACCCACGCAATCAGAGAGACGGAGATCCCTCATCCTGTTCTTGACGTCATTTTCTCTCCAAAATGTCCTCACATCATCTTCGAGCTTCATTGGATTGAACTTGATTGGAAGCGCTCTTGACATCCGGCCTACATCCCATCTATGACGAGTGCGCAGGGCTCCATTGATGGCGCATCGGTAGCGAAAGGCATCCCAAAGTCACCGCGAGACCGGGACTCAACGTGTGGCGCATACCTCCCACCAGCGAGATTCCTTCAAACGCCATCAAGCGATGGCCGTTCTACGGAACTGGCCATGGTAAAAAGCTTATCTGTGATGTCCCTTCGCCAAAGAAAAGAGGTGAGATCAGGTCTTATTTCGCAGTGTCCGTCTGCGTCTTGAGGGTGGTCCCTGAGTGTGGATCGACCTTCAGCGCCTTGTCCGATAATTTCGTTGGATGCGTGCATCGACTTGCCGTGGCGGTACTACGATATGTATGTGATTCTATCGTCTCTTTCAAGAGCTCTATCGAATATCCGTGTCTTATGCTCTATCTTTTCCATGCCCTTCATTGTTCTGTCAGCTTTCATGATCTCACGATCAATAAGGGTGAGGTCAATGTCCCTCTTGAGGAACCGACCCAATACCTGCAAGACGCTCTTGGCCGAACGAGGATCTGGAAAATGCCCCACAGTCTCACCAAGCAAACATGCGCTTGGCATCCCTTTCTGAGCAGCCATGCTGACAAGCAGCCCAACCAATCCCACGACCGGGCTTCCTTCGGGGCTTCGCATAGCTCCTGATGCAACAAGCTCTTCAAATAGCTGCTTGTTCGATGCCATGACGATGACGCTTGGATGTTTTGAGGCCTCTCCTTCATAACCGCCGATCGTTATGATAGTTTTCGCGCCCTTCTTCGCTGCAAATTTCAGAATCTCTTCCGACATTGAATATTGTCCTTCGAGCGTTTGAACCTGTGTCTCACCTGTGAGCAGAATTAGACTCGGACGTTGATTGTGCTCATCACTCGCAGCGAAAAACTCGTATCTCATCAGTCTGATCCTGCCACTTCGGTCGACCAGTACATGCGGAGGTAGGTGAGATGAATATAGCTCCGCAAATACCTTTGCTTTGAATGAACGCACGAGATGGGTCAGGACGATTTTCCCAACAGATCCGAGACCTGGAAGGCCCTCTACAAGGATAGGGTCTACAAGTCTGGGTCTACTCTTCTCTATGATCTGGACGCTCTTCATTCGAAGCTCTCTCTATCACTTTCGAACTCTATATCTCGCATATTTGTCGTCAGGAGAGAACTTGGCAGGGTGTGGAACGTGCACCTCTCCCCCGCAGACCGGACAGCGATCTGTGCATAGGGTATATCGTTGACACACCGCACATTTCCTCAGCAGCCAAACCAACTATCGTCGCCTTGGCATTAGGATTCCATTCTCTGAAAAGACGCCTGTCCTTGACTGGCTTCCATGACACTGATTGCTTCGTCGACGGCAGCTTTCAAAGCCTTCTCAGCGTCTTTGTAGTTTCGAGCCATCACTTCGATCCTGTACCTTGGGGCTCCAAGAACGCGGAGATCGACTCTCGAGTCTCGAGGCTTTGGTACATTTTTCGCCTTTGTCAAGGCCTTCTTGATCAGGTCCACGCCATCGCCCCTAAGGCAGGACAGTTGCAGAACTCCTCTGATTCTCACCCTTCTCACTTTGATTTTCGTCTTCGCTATTTCGGCCAAAGCTTTCGCCCATTCCTCGGAAATCCCAGCCTTCTCGTAGACGGACTCTCCTTTGGTTGCCCCTTCTTCGAATGCGTCATACAATTTCCCGAACTGTCGTAGGAGCTTCGGCGCAACTGTGGCGTCGGCCTCTTCCTTCTTGCCCACCTTCTCGGTTGCCATTCGCAATAATGCTTCAGCTCTCTTGTCTCGCTTCCACTCGAGCATCTTCTCTTTTCTGTCGCGTTCTGTAACTCTACGCATTGAAAGGTCCACATGGCCCTTCTCAGGATCCGTCTTGAGAACCTTCAGTACAACCTTTTGCCCCTCGCGTACAAAGTCTCGAATGTTCTTGACCCAAGACGAGGCGATTTCAGAAACGTGCATTAACCCTTCTCGATTGCGATATTCATCTAAGGTCACGTATGCGCCATAAGAGGTCACCCTCGAGACCGTACCCACAATCAAATCGCCAACTTCAGGCCAATCCTCTGGCTTACTCAAATCATTGCGACCTCTTACTCGTTTAACCCTAGGATCTCGCCTTTGATCTTGGACTTTCCCCCAGTCGGCTCAGCTACAACTGCCCCGCAGACGTTGCACTTCACTTCCGTGGCGACAGCGCTGAATACGCTCTGTTCGTTACCGCAGTTCGGACACTTGATCCTTAGAAACTGGCTCTTCGGGCGGGGTATCAATTTGTCCCATCCTGACATTTGTGATCTACCTACACTTCTAGCTCTGCCTTCCGGAGTCTAACGCCAAATTTCTGAAGGGTGTAACCGCACTCTTTACACTTCAGTTTAAGCGTCTGTTTCTTCGTAGTCTTTGCAAACCGAACCTGCTCCGGATACTTCTGGCCCCCATAACCATGCTTTTCTCGCTCATGCCTTCGTGCGCCAGCAGAAAGTGATCTCTCCTTCCCCTTCTTGTAGAGCGACAAGGTATGAGCGGTCGATCTCTTGCATTTAGGACAGTAGGTGTTCCTGACTTTGGGGAGTTTCATGCAGCTGACCGCCAAGTTGGGACATAAACGGCCCGCTAAGCTCTTATATATGTATTCTCCGTGCCGCCACCAGACAGCGAGTGCCACTCAAGAAGAGAAGATCATGTTTCCACGCGTTGGACCACTTTCTGGCGGAGCAATGTTTCGGCATTCTCCGGCGGCAGAACTGCGACATCTTCTTTTCGAAATGGTCCGTACATTCGCATATCTGATCCAACGATCGAGGGCATATCTGAGAGAAATCGGAGCACCAAGGTCCGTCTTTCAGATCCTTGATCCCGCTCCTCGGGAACTGGCATTCTCCCCTCCAATACCTGCTCCTGCAGTCTGAGCATCCCCTCTTGATTTTGACGAGTCCTATCGTAGTACGTCTGTTCTGGCTCCGTGAGCAAATTCGATGGAAGCGATTCTCTTTCACATGCGATCTGCAATATCTTTCTCTGTCGGAGCTGCATCAAGTTGCGGCTAAGCTTCGTTGCCTTTTCATACTCGAGCCTTTTGAGTCTGCCATTTAACGTTCGGTCGTCTGTCATGCGTAGGTCCTCTTTTAGTCTGTGTAGGTAGTCCGCTATTCTTTCGAAGAAGTCGGCTGACAGCGGTTGAAGATCGCGATCCTCCAGATCCCTTTTCCAAGCTTCGTAGAGTTCGTCGAGCAATCCTTCAGTCTCCTATATGCGCCCGGCCTTGGCACAGTAGGTACATTGCAGTTGCGTCTGGCAGGACCACGGTCTCATCACGAAATGGCCCATAATCTCTCTTCCCCAGCCTAAATCTCTCTACCTGCTCAACATGCAAGGTGACCTCGCCTTCTTGAAATACGATGGAGTCACTCCTAGGGTCAAAATCCTCCAGCTCGTCGATCGAGAGAATCTGCACCTTCAAGGCCGTCTTGCCGTGAAGACTTCCAGCCAGTCTCACCAACCTATGGATATCTGTCGTGACTACTGTATCAACTTGCGAGCTCTCTAAACGGGCGGCC
>CAYWPD010000015.1:28045-30337 GCA_964460055.1 uncultured Candidatus Bathyarchaeia archaeon | reverse complement strand
GAGTTGCTGGGTGCGGAGGCTGCGTTTGTGCCTGTCGGCGTCTACGCCGGTATGGCACAGTGCGTGGCTGCTCTTATGGCCGGTGCGGACCAGAAGAAGATGAGGCTACTGCCGAACACGGATAGTATGAAGAACGAGGTCATCGTTCAAAAGTGTTTGAGAGACTTCCAGTACGATCGAAGCATAACCGTCACTGGCGCGAAGATCGTGGAGGTCGGCGATGAGAAGCGGGGCTGCACATCGACACAGATGGAGGAGGCGATCACAGACAGGACTGTCGCGATTCATTACATGGCTCATGGCCAGACAGGAAGCTATGCTTCGAAGGATTGCAGATGGTTGTCCGTCGAGGAAGTGATAAGGATCGGGAAGAAGCATAGAGTGCCAATCTTGGTCGACGCCGCCTTCCAGTGTTACCCTCTTGAAGGCTTTAGGAAGTATACTGCTATGGGCGTGGACGCTGCCCTATACTCCTGCAAATACTTTGGTGGCCCCAACACGGCTGGCATATTGATCGGCAAGAAGTACCTCATCGATTTGGTGGCTCTGCACAGCTTCATCGGTCAGGAAGGTGCCTCGCGGGGGAAGGAGTTCCTCAGCGAGGCTGAGAGGGGGGCCTATGGTAGCCTTTTCCGAGGATACAAGCAGGACAGAGCGTCCATCGTCGGCGCCTTCGCCGCCTTGAAGCAGTACACGGAGTTGATGCGAGACCCCAATGGAAGCGTCCTAGTTCCTGCTAGGAAGAGAGCGAAATACTTCATGAGGACCTTCAAGGACATCCCGAACATCGGGTTGAGCATCGTAGATGCCAGCATGGAAGGCATAGATCCGTTGAAGATCGCGCTCAAAGTGACTCTAAAGAAAAGGACGTCTGAAGAAGTGAAGAAGATCAGGGGCGAGCTAATGAAGGGCGACCCAGAGATCTGGGTCGAAGCCAAGGATAACAGCCTGATCATAAACATCACCAGCTTCCGGGGATTGATGATGTTCGACGAGGAGGACAAGAAGATAGTGGCCGAAGAGATCAGGAAGCTCCTTCAGGCACAATCCTAGCTGGTCTTGGAAGAATCCAAGCGTCGGCGCGAGTGTGCCACGCTCTTGACATGCCTGCATGAAGCGTAGTCTAGGGCCGCTATGATCACGCCGATACGACTTGCCAGCCAGGCAGCAGTCTGAAGCGCCTGAGGCTCGGTCATGCGGTCCACCATGGAAGGGAGTACGCCGGTATGAAAAAAATTCTCGCGAGATGGCATCTAGAAAGAAAGAGAGGATTCGGGGGAATTTCTCCACGCGTCTGTCTGTTATGCCACTTCAACCGCTTCACCAAAGCACCTCTCTAGAATCGCCTCCTCAACTCCCACCTTGAGAAGCTCTCTTTTCATCTCTGATACGGACCGTTCTTCACGCCTGCACTTGGTGGTCACATCTCGGACTACTTCAAAGATCTCCCAAGGGAAGATCACCCAAGCGATAGTCTCCCTTGAGTAATAGTCTGGCGCAAACCTGCTCCAAGGCTTCCGATATATCGTTGCTATTCGCAGTTCGGAGACCTTCTTATCGAGCAGGTATTGCCGCAGAACAAGCATACTTTCTCCAGTATCTGCCACATCGTCAACAACCAGTACGCTCTTCCCTGCCACATCAATCTGTATTTCTTGATTGATTTCGGGCCTCTTCTCGGATTTCGATACCTCCAGATAGAACCGAACTCCGACGCTCGCGAGATCAGTTTTGTTCAGAAAATCAGACATCAACCTCGCCGGGATCCAGCCTCCCCGCGCGACCCCAACGATCACCTCGGGATCGAAGCCGCTTTTCTTCACCATATCGGCAAGGTCTAGGACTGCCTCGTAAATCTGAGCCCAAGTCGGAGCTATGAATTCCGTGCGGCAGACCTCCTGTGTATTGGCAGTGTGAATTTCTGCACAGACTTAAATCTTCTTTCACATTTCGGTGAAAGGCCTGGCTGGATTACGTTTGGATTGAATATGACTCACTGATCAAGAAATGCATTTCTCCAAAAAGGCAAGCGACAACCCACACCACGGTGACGGTGGCTGAAGATGTGAGAGCTTCCATTGTCTCAAGAGAACAGACAGATCCGAGCAGTCTTCTTCGATCTCGGGGAAACAGGGATCACACGTAAGGCTGAGTCGCAATAAGAGTCGGCAGTATTCGAGCCGATCCAGAGAACCGCAAAACACCCTAGACAGAATGGAATACCATTGATAAGGGTGGAAGAGAAGAAACCTTGAGAAGAGTCAGACGAAGATACTGACGTCTGTCAGAGCA
>CAYWPD010000015.1:0-27945 GCA_964460055.1 uncultured Candidatus Bathyarchaeia archaeon | reverse complement strand
GGCTCAGCAGTCGATGAGTCATTAGTTTCCCTGAAACCCGTTCTGTTCTGGCTCCATTGACTGGATCGGGGTATAAAATCGATGGCGCTACAAACGTCTCCCATAAGTGAGCTGCTCCACAATACCTCGACAGGCTGGGCCTCTCTAGGTTCTCTTTCTCCGTTATCGCCTCTATGGATGTCGGATGGAAGAAGCCTCATCCCAAGATCTTTGAAAGAGTTCGACGCTTTTCAGACTGATCCGAGCGAACTACCCTTTGTTGGGAACAACTCCATCACTGACTTCAAAGACGCTGAAGATATCGGAACGAAAGGCAATATTCGTTGTCAGATATCCCAGAAGCGAACATGTCGCGTGAGTCATACCTGATGCGTAATCCGAGACCTTCGGGGCGTGTTGGACTCCCTTGGGCCGCCTCAAAGCTCCTGTTCAGCGAGCTTTCCACTTGGCGTCGCCTTCAACCTCCATGCGTGACGGGTACCAACGTGATGGTGTCTCCATCATGCAAGGTCGTATCCAGATTCAGAAGCGTCCCGATATCTCTTTTATTGACAAGGATTAGCGCGTTGGGACGTGGATCGCCTAACTCACTGTCTACAAAGGCTTTCCTGAAGTCTTGACCCAGACGAGAAGTGAGTTCTTCAACCAAGTCAATTACCGTTGCGCGTCCTTTCAGAGATAGCCTGATCGCGGACTTGCCCGCTGCCCCCTTGAGAATCCCAACCAACTCCACCTTGACGACTATCTGTTTAGGCAAAAGATCTTCCTTCTAGGAGAAGACGAAGGTCTCTTCTTCATATCGCCTTCCATCAATCAAGGAGTTGGCTGGAAAACGCGTCAGAACTCGACCGCGAAGAATCTCAGATAGCCTGAAATTGACAGCCTCCAATGGGAGTCTGCCATCTCTAAGAAGTTCCAACGGCACATCAATGTTGAGCGGACGAGCCGGAATCACGTGACGAGTAGCTTTGTGCACAAACGCGTTTCCCTTTAGGGCCTCGGCGACCACAGTCCCCTTGTCGATGAGAGGCGTCAACAAAACGGCGTCTGTCTTCCCATCTTTCAGACGCGCCAACGCATCTGCTTCCGTGTTGTAGTCGATCGAGCATCCATGGTTCCTGAAGATCTCCTCCAGTCTTTTTACAGTTCGATAGGCCTCGATCAATCCCCGGTTGGATGAGGGTATGAGAATGTGCGTCTTCGGAGCCTCGATTGCAGCTTCAGCTTCTCCAGCATCTACATGCTCTTGGCATGATCTCGAACAGGCTATTTGTGGAATCGAGGCCTCATTTAGCAGGTCTCTAGATCTGTTCACAGCTTTCCCTGTGACAGTCCTGTACCAGCGTCCTATCTTGATTCTCTTGTCCATGTAGTCTACCAGACAGCATACGATTCTCACACATCCGATCATCTTTGTGGCCGCTACTCTGTGCATGCCGTCCAAAACGACGTGGCTGGCCGCATCCACAATAACGGGATGCTTCAGCACCCTGTCATTCTCAATCGAGTCTGCAAGTCTCTCTAAGATCTCAGGGATGATCTCCTCGTGGATATGGACATCCTCGAGGTCAAGACACTTGATCTCCAATGTCAGCTCGCTGTGGGGGATCAAGAATGACGACAAATGATTTCACCGCCTCCCGGCTGTAGACCACAAGCCGCTTTCAGCTGGGCATCTGCGTGGACGCACAGAGTATCTTTGTGATTCTCGATATACATTTTGTCTAAACGATCAGACGATCGGACTTCAAGAAAGATGCTGAAGCTGCTCAATAACTGCAGCTTCAGATCGGGTGTCCCAATCATACTGGCGACGCCAGTCATTGCAGGTCCAGTTCAATCACGATATGTGTAGTCCGTCGCCGGTGCTATTAACACTACTTTCGATTCTACGCCATAAGATCCACAATCTTCTGCGCGGCCTCATGTATTCTGGCAGCATCTGTCAGACAGGACTTTGTCGAGGCATGACCGAGCTCTAAGTCACTAGATGTTATGAGTCTCTCTATCCTGACGAGCGTCCTCAAGAGGACATCCATGTCGTACAACTCCGAACTCAAGTGGCTCCTCACCACCGACTCCACCGTTTCAGGATCTCCGAGCACGCAGTAGATCGCGGCCTGCGACTTCCTCATCGATGACACAGCAAAACCTGACGCAACGAACCAGAGCTTCGTCTTTGAGGCCGCGCTAAGTTCCGCCTTGGATTCCCTCAGATACCTATGTGCCCAATTAATTCCATAGTCTCCGTTGCTCAGACCATGACTCTTTCTGCGAGGTCCGCTTGAACCGATGTTCTGACTCCTGTCTCGAGTCTCGTGCGGACATGTCATCTGATACTGAGCGAGATCCAATTTGAACCGGAACGCCCCCTGCTATTCTTCGGATTCAGCGGTGACTTCCTGAGCGGGTGGTTGGCGCATCTCCTCTATCTTCTTGAGGTGAGTCACATAGCCGACTATGCGATTTCGCAAGATCTTGGATCCGACTTCTAAGAATTCGGGAACAACCTTCTTGTTGGCTTCAAAATCTGTCGAAAACTTGTCTGGGAATTTCTCTACGAGCTCCCGGGCCATCCTCTTCATCTTGTCCTGTCTGACCTTACCCATGGAAGCATCTCCGAGGACCGCTGGAAGTTGACGTCATCTCTTCCAAGACCATACAACAGATGAGAGGTTGGATGGTGTTCCGAGCAGCCACTATTAATGATTGCGCTCTTCCATGGCATTTGAGACACGAGCTCTCGGTGGGCGGAAGACGCCATTCGATCTAGACGAGACCGAGAAATCTCTTGGTGTTCTCGAAAATCGTTTCGCTGACTTCTTCAACTTGGCCTCCCTTAACCCGGGCAAGATTCTTGGCGACTTCCATTAGAAATGATGGTACTGTGAGTTTGCCTTTGAAGACACCTTCATAGCGCACCGGTCCATCTGTCTCAACGAGTAGCTGTGTCAAAGGAATTCTCTTCGCGATTTCTTGGATCTTTGTTACATACACGGACGAGGGGCCTACGGATATGTAGTATCCTCTAGATATGATCTCAGGGATCAGTTCTAGCGGTCCGCTGTACCAGTGTAGCAGAACATTTGTCAGTTCAAATGAGGCGAGAATCTCTAGGACCTCTTGAAAGGCCGCTCTGGAATGGACTGAAACGGGCAACTGAGCCGCCTCTGCTGCCCGTAGCATGCTCTGGAAGACGATCCGCTGCCTATCCAAGTCTTTGGCTTCGCTGGAGTATTCGCGGTCGAGCCCAACCTCGCCAACCGATACAGCGGGTCCTTTCTCTGAGAGGATTAGGTTCACGACTTCTTCGATGTCATCATCGGAGGCCAGGTGTGTCTCCCAAGGATGGATGCCTATCGCCGGGAATATGACTCCTGGATGAATTTGAGAGAGGGAGAGCGTTACTCTGCTAGTTGTGAGATCCATCGCGTTGGCCACCAGTCCCACAACTGAGTTCTCCCTTGCATTGCTGAGGACTTGGTCGATCTTCGACAAGTATTCCGGATCCGCCAGATGAGTGTGGGCGTCAATGAATCTCATTCTGCTCGACTATCCCGGAGCGACGAAGGGATTTAATAGCTTTGCTTCGGTTTTGGGGCGAGCACAGAAAATATTTTAGCTTTTAAGGCTTTCCGCGGGTTTAGATTTGAAATAAGTTTTAAATACTTGGCTAATGGGGAAGTGGAAGACGGAGGGATCAAGCATGACCTCTGAAGAACTCCAACTTGCTCCCATGCACAGACTCATCAAGAAGGCTGGAGCCGAAAGGGTTAGTGAGGATGCGGCTGATGAACTTCGCAAGGCACTCGAAGAGGTCGGATTGAAGATAGCCCGAGAGGCCTTGGATTACTGCACGCATGCGGGAAGAAAGACGGTGAAGGCAGAAGACATCAAACTCGCCGTGAGAAAGGTCGTTAGAGACTGACCCAAGAGAGTCGCCCTTCTTAAAAAAGCTTATATTTTGCCCCAAGTTTCGAGTTCTAGTCAAGTCTTGGAATGACGGAGGCATTATGCAATGTCGCAGCTTGCAGGTCCAGCGGTATTGATCCTCAAAGAAGGCACAAGTAGGCGACGCGGGAAAGAAGCTCAAAGAAACAACATTATGGCGGCCATAACGATCTCTGACGTCGTTCGCTCCACTCTTGGTCCCAAGGGTATGGACAAGATGCTCGTTGATAGTCTCGGTGACATAACCATAACCAATGATGGCGCTACGATCCTTAAAGATGTCGATGTGCAGCATCCTGCAGCGAAGATGATGGTTGAGATCTCGAAGACACAGGACAAGATGGTCGGAGATGGAACCACGTCTGCAGTGGTGCTTGCTGGAGAGCTACTTAAGAGATCTGATGAGCTCCTCGATCAGGAGATCCATCCGACTGTGGTCGTTGGAGGATACAGGAAGGGGGCCGATAAAGCCATCGAGGTACTAAACAGATGCGCCCGAGAAGTAAAGCTGGATGACGAAGAAACCCTCAAGAAGATTGCGGAGACGTCGATGTACAGCAAAGCCGCAGGTTTGTTGGCGCCACACTTCTCCAAGATCGCGATAGAAGCCGTTAGGATGATCACTGAGAAGCGGGGAGACAAGAACGTAGCGGATGTCAGCCAGATTCAAGTGATAAAGAAGGCTGGAAAGAGCCTGACCGACACCGAACTGGTGAAAGGGGTAATCATCGACAAAGAAGTCGTACACCCAGACATGCCTAAGAAGGTGGCAAAAGCAAAGATGGCACTTCTGGACTGCCCGCTCGAGATCGAGAAGACCGAATTCAGTGCAGAGATCAGGATCAAAGACCCGCTCCAGATGAAGGCCTTCTTGGATGAAGAGTCAACCATGCTGAAGACGATGGTTGACAAAGTGGCCAAGTCAGGTGCGAAAGCGGTCTTCTGCCAGAAGGGTATTGACGATACGGCTCAGCATTTCCTCGCAAAACAGGGAGTTCTCGCGGCCAGGAGAGTCAAGCAGAGTGATATGGAGAAGCTGGCCAGAGCCTCGGGCGGAAGGATCGTTACGAACTTGGATGACCTGAGGCCGGCGGATCTGGGTGCAGCGGAACTGGTCGAGGAGCAGAAAGTCGGAGAAGACAAGATGATATTCGTCCGCGGATGCAAGGACCCTAAGTCGGTAGCCATCCTCATCAGAGGGGGCCTTGAGAGAGTGGTCGACGAAGCCGAGAGGACGATGCACGACGCTCTCAGTGTGGTAGCGGATGTCACTGAAGAGAACAAGGCGGTGACGGGTGGAGGATCGATAGAGGCAGAGATCGCCAAGGAGCTTCGAAGCTACGCGGCAAAGGTCGGAGGCAGGGAGCAGCTTGCCATAGAGGCCTTCTCAGAGGCGATCGAGATTATTCCACGAACGCTGGCAGAGAACGCAGGACTCGACCCCATAGACATCATGGTATCCCTTCGTAGTGCTCATGAGAAGTCTGACGGTTCAAGCAAAGGCGTCAATGTCTATAGCGGTAAGATAGTTGACATGTGGGAACAAGGCATCATCGAGCCATTGAAGGTCAAGAGGCAGGCAATCCGATCTGCAACAGAAGCAGCCACGATGATTCTCAGGATCGACGACGTCATAGCGGCAGCTAAACCCCCGCCTGAGAAGAAGGGACCACCAAGCCCCGAAGAGATGGGCGAGTACTAGCCTCCCTCACCTTTTTTGAAACCTTCTGCAACCTTTTATCGTCCACCTCCGGATAACACGGGGATCTATTGAGCTTTCTTGTAATCCGCCTCTCGAATTGGAAAGACTCGACCCGATGACACCAGCTTCGTAGCATCTCGTTCGTGCTAATCCGAAAAAGGATAATATAACACTCCTTTATCCTCTAATTGTGCTCCGGACGCTCCGGTAGAAGAGTTTCTCCGCTCTCTGCCGAATATAGCCCGGTCATCCATCTGCCGAGAGTATTCTGGCCTCTCGAGCCAGGGGCCCGGGTTCAAATCCCGGCCGGAGCACCAACTCACTCTTGCCCATGAATGGGTCTTTCGTCATACTCAACTGGGAGGCTCGGTAAGGGCTATGACCTATACACCTATTAGACGCACTGGATTCCGGGTAGGACTGTTCTTGCGCCGCCTCGTAACAAGGTCGGAGATCTATGGAGTTTGCAGTTGAGGTAAACGAACTTGTCAAAGTCTATGATAGAAGCGTAAGAGCTCTAGACGGTATTGACTTGAATGTCGAGGCGGGCAGAGTCTTCGCTCTGCTCGGCCCCAATGGCGCGGGCAAGACGACTTTGATGAGAATTCTGACAACACAGATTGATCCGAGTTCTGGAGAAGCCTACGTCTTCGGTCTGAACGTCGTCAGGCAAGGCGATCGTGTAAGGAAGCTCGTCAGCTATGTCCCACAGGAGATGAGCGTCTGGACCGACATAAGCGGCTACGAGAACCTTCTCATCTACGCCAAGATCTACGGCATTCCTCCTCATCAAAGAAGCGAAATCATACACGATGCTCTGGGTAGAATGGGTCTTATGGAAGTTGCAGACAACATTGTGAGAACTTACTCAGGCGGCATGATTAGAAGGCTTGAGATCGCTTGCGTCATGCTCATCGAGCCCAAGATCCTCTTTCTAGATGAACCCACAATCGGCTTAGATCCCTCTGCTCGAAAGATTGTCTGGGAGAAGCTCGAAAATTTCAAGAAAGACCATGGCACGACCGTATTCTTCAACACCCACTACATGGACGAGGCAGACCTGTACGCGAATGAGATAGCCATAGTCAATAGGGGAAGGATCGTCGCAAGGGGTACACCCGCGCAACTGAAGCATTCAGTCGGCGGAGAGATCGTCCAATTCGCAGTGTACAATGGCAATTTTCGTCAAGATTCTCTTGCCAAGATCAGGCAGTTGGATTTGGTAACTGACATTATCGCGGATGATCTTGGGTTAGCTGTCGTCGTTAAGGACGCCGAGACAGCACTACCGAGCATAATGGAGGTTCTGAGAGCGGAGCAGCTCTCGATAGAGAGGGTGTCCATCACTAAACCCACTCTAGACGATGTTTTCTTGAAGTATGCTGGGACCAGACTCGAGTCAGGCGGCCGAATCAGTGAAGTCAGGCAGACTAGGAGCATGATCAGAAGAGGGTGAGAGTGATGAGTGCTTTGAAGAATATGCTTGTTATGGTGGAGCTTGAGCTTAGGAGATTAAGGCATGACAGGACTGAACTCTACACGAGAGCCGTTCAGCCGATCCTTTGGATAGCGGTATTCGGCCCCATCATGAGTAGCGTCAGAGCAATCCCCACAGGTGGAATACCATATACAGATTACATTACGCCGGGGGTGCTGATACAATCCACCGTCTTCGTCTCTATCTTCTATGGCCTGACAATTGTTTGGGAACGAGAGTCCGGCATTCTCAAGAAACTTCTCGTCACGCCGGTTTCCAAGTACTCGACGGTGGTGGGTAGATCGATGGCATCTGGCATCAGAGCAGTATTTCAGGCCTTGGTTATCATTCCAGTCGCATTGCTTGTCGGGGTCAGGTTTGTTCCAAATCCCTTATGGCTCGGCCTTTCGTTGCTGATCATCTTCTTCTCTTCAGGTGGATTCGCTGCCATTTCAATTCTAATAGCCTCATTCATGAAGACTAGGGAGAGGTTCATGGGGATAGGTCAAGCGATAATCCTGCCATTATTCTTTGCTAGCAACGCACTGTATCCGGTCCAGATGATGCCCTTGATCTTGCAGTACTTTGCGCATGTTAATCCCATGAGCTACGTGGTCGATGCTGTAAGGGGCTTGATGGTCAGTGGAGATCTGAGTGGCCTACCTCTGGATATTGGCGCCATCGCCCTCTTTGACGTGGCTATGTTTGCTGCTGCCTCAGCCAGCTTCAGGCGTATCATTGAGTAGAGGGCACAACGGCCGCAAAACGGTGCCGTCGCATCGCTAGACCGAAGCAAAGAATGGTTTTCGGTTCAAGAAATGGAAATGCGATGCCCATCTCATGGAGGGCCTTGGCTCTAAGGGAATTCACTCTATGCTATGCCAGCTGTCTCATGAAGCGAGTCCTGTTTTGACTATCCGCTATTCTATGACTTGTAGCGATCGAACTACTCCAGTTGGGTTCGGGTCGCCATGGCTGCAAACTCGGGAGTCCTCCAACTCAATGGTTGGGGTGGCGTGTTCTGGACGAGGTAATCATTTGTTCAGGTACCTCCATGAGAGGAGTATCCCAACGACCGTGAAAATCGCGGCAAAAGCGCCCAAGTAGGCAAAGTCGAAAATCAACTGAGGCACGTCTATAGGATAGAGTACGAGCTGCCTGATTGCATCGGTTGCGTATGTTATCGGGTTGATCTGCGTCACAGGCTGCAGCCAGCTTGGCATCAAGGTTGTGGGAAACAATGCATTGCTTGCAAAAAGTAGTGGCAAGTTCACCAGATTCATGACAGCCATCTGAGTTTCCCACCTAGTTGACCGCACAGCGATTGATATGAAGAAAGACGACAGTCCCAGGCCTATTAGAAAGAGGGATGCGAAGACTCCAAGGAGATTTATCGGGCTGAAGTCTGGTCCTAGTGTCAATCCCAGCAGGAAGGCAAAGCCTAGGACGATGGCGGCTTGAAGGAGCGAACGTACCACCGCAGAGAATACTTTCGACATGAGTATTGAGGCTCGAGCCACGGGCGTGCTGAGAACCTTGTTCAGGAAACCTAGGCGCCGATCCCATACTATCGACATGCCGCTGGACATCGTTGTGAAGAGAACTACGAAGGAGAGCATTCCCATTGACATGAATGAGAAGTAGTCCGTGGTTCCGAATGTCTTGGTCAACATCTGTTTTGAAAAATCTGAGATCATCTGTTGAATTGCTTCTTGGTATTGCGGTGGGATTCCGGGAGGGAGTGTGAATGAGACGTTGGTGAATACGGCTGCAATGTTCATGGCTTTGCCGAAAAGTCCCATCCAAATCATCGGCTGAACTACAGTCATAAGAAATAGGAAGGGGTTCTTGTACCACTTCTTCAGCTCTCTGTTGGTCAGCGCCCATAAGCCGTGCAGAGGACTCTTGGAGTTGTTGATTCGAGTCATCTCTACCTGCTCCTCGCTCTTCGCATGGCCATTCGCTGACTGAAGAAGTTCTCCTTGCCTTCCTCGACCTCTCGCATGGATCTACCCGTGTATTCCAAATACACTTCGTCTAAGGTCGGTCTTGAAAGGGAAAGCCTTGTCACTTTGTGCCCTTCTGTTCTAATGGCCTCTATGATGGAGGGCGCGGTTTCCTCGCCGTCCATCACCTTGATTCTATACTCGCTATCCTGTTTGCGTACCTCTTTGACCCTCGGGATCTTCTCGATAATGCTGGAGATGTCTGCCTCTCCGTCTTGGATGCCTACCGTTATTATGTCTCCTCCGAGACCTTCCTTTAGCTCACTTGGAGCGCCGACCGCCACTATCTTTCCGTGGTCGATGATTGCAATGCGGTCGCAGAGCATGTCGGCCTCTTCCAGATAATGGGTGGTCATGAACACCGTCATGTGGTATTCCTTCTTGAGAAGCTTGATGTACTCCCACGTCGCTGCTCTGGTTTGAACGTCGAGGCCTAGAGTTGGTTCGTCGAGGAAGAAGACGTGAGGTCTGTTTATGAGACCGCATGCAAGTTCGAGTCTCCTTCTCATCCCGCCCGAGTAGTTCGCGACCTGCTTGTCTTTGAACTTCGTCAACTCGACCAGTTCGAGGAGTTCCTCGGCACGTTCTTGAGAGATCTCCCTTGGAATACCGTAGAGGTCTGCGCAGAGGATGATGTTCTCATGTCCCGTCAAGTCTTCGTCTGCGGTGTATTCTTGCGGTACAACTCCGATGCAGTTTCTGACCTCGCTGGGTTGCCTTGATGTGTCGTATCCGCAGACTGCTGCCTTTCCCTCCGTGGGCTTTAGCACGGTGATGAGCATGTTGATTGTTGTCGTTTTGCCAGCGCCGTTGGGTCCGAGAAAGCCGAAGATCTCCCCTTCTCGAACGATGAAGCTGATATGGTCCACGGCAACCAAGCTTTTGTTGAAGACTTTCGTCAGTCCTTCAACCACCAAGGCATCGCCGGGCATGTCTTTCACTCCTTCAGCTTCTTCGAGATCTCTTCGATTCTTTTGGCCGCTTCCTCTATCGCCTTCTTCGCCTCTTCAGCAGCCCCCTGTGAGTATTCCCGTCTGAGTTGGTCGTGGAGATTCCATACCGCTATGGCGAGGTGTTTTGTTGCTCTACGCAGGCCTTCGGCCTTTTCTGGGAAGAATTCGAACCACATAGGCCCCATGAAGCCAGGGCCTGGCCCAAGATGTCTGAACCGTCTGCGCAGTTCTTCATGCGTCTTGGCGTGCTCTTCGAGGGCTTTTCTGCCCTGATCTGTCAGGGTATATCGCTTTATTCCAGCCTCTTGCTGGGCGACTTCCTTGACGTAGCCCTTGTCTTGCAGCCATGCAAGCAAGGGGTAGATTGATCCTGGGCTGGGCTTCCAGCGTCCGCCTGTCTCCTTTTCCATCTCGTTCATTATTTCCGAGCCGGACATTGGCTTCTCGCCGAGGAGTCCGAGGACACGATAGCGCAGGAAGCCCTTGGGAACCATGGCTGTGTGCCTGAACGGAAACATAGATTGGTCGCATCCAATATCAAATTTGATATCAACGTCGACATGGCAAGCCTGCTCTTAAACTCTTCGATCCATACCTGAGACTTTCCAGACAGCCGATCATCGGGGAAGGATGGAAATCGCCAGTCCCTTTGCTGACTCAACTGGATTAACGCGCAATCTCTCATGAAGCAAATGCCGGTTAGGGAAGGACCTCTGGCAGGCCTTATTGAAGCAAGGTGGAGTGTCGGCTCTAGCCTCAACCAGTTCCAACATGTTAGAAACGGACTAACCAGATACAATGAGCAGTCTACGGAAAAATGTCCGTCGGCCATGGCTAGCATTGATTTCGTCGCGTGGACTGCTGAGCGTCCGTCACAGTCCGAAGGGGGTTGCCCACCTCATGATGTCTCTGACGGATCGATTCACATAGTCGGCACAGTGAAGCGCTATGTCTCGTGCTGTGAGTACGCCGTAGATGATCCCGTTCTTGATCACTGGCAATCTTCGAATGTTGTTCTTCTGCATCAATTCTGATGCTTTGAGAAGGTCTTCGTCGGGATCGACACTTATGATGGGCGAAGACATTATCTCACCCACCGCCATGGTTGCAGGGCTTGCTTCTCTGGCGATGATTTTGTTGACAAAGTCTCGTTCCGTGACTATCCCTGCTGGACGCGCATCTTTGAGGACTATGAGAAAGCCTGTGCCCAATTCGCTCATTGTCTTGGCTGCCTGGGCTACAGAGGCTCGATGCTCGATGGTGGGAACCTCTTTCCTCATGTAGTGCTTCACGAGATACGACATCTTTTCACCACGAAGTAGGATAATTGCTTGTCTTGTTCAAGTCCCATTTGGACCCGTAGTTTGGTCTATCTCACTCTCGTCCCGGGCGGCACTTCCTTCTCGACAGTCAACCAGATCGGCCTTCCTCCGAGATCAGCGGCCAGGAGCATTCCACGCGATTCTACGCCAGCGATCCTCTTGGGTTCAAGGTTGACGATCGCAACCGTCAGCTTGCCCGCGAAGTACTCTGGAGGGTCTGTGTCACCGCCTCCCAAGATCATCTCTCTTGTCTCCCCTCCAACGTCAACCTTTGCCCGGAGAAGTTTCTTCATTCCAGGAATCCTCTCTGCTGAGATCACCTTTGCCACTCGAAGGTCAAGCTTCTCGAAGTCCTTCATCGTCACTAAGCTCATATGCATGCCTCCATATAGCTCGGTTCTACCTTGTTCCACTATCGTTCTCCGCAGCCCCATATTACTGGTCGGAGAATCGAGGCTACCGCCTCTCTCCTGCTGCCACAATTCTGATGACGTCGCGATCCTTAAGCACATATTCCTTGGGAAGCCTGAGACCTGACCTCGCGTCCTGTGCGTAAATCATCGTCTTTGCAAGCTCTGTGTGGATCTCGTTGGCAAGGTCGTACGCTGTGTAGTTGTAAGGAACCAGAAGAACATCTGGCAACACGTTTCCGCTCTTGTCTGCGAGTGTTTGAACATCCTCGACGGGGTAGACGGAGTTCATCTTCAGCAACTTGAAGATTGCAACGTTCAGGGAGAACTGAACTCCAGTCCGGATCCATTTGGAGAGTACCTTCTGCTGCACATACTTGAGCGCCCATCTTTGCCTATCTGTTAGTCTGCTCTCGGCAAGTACGCTGAACTTTTCCTCACCCGGGACGTATTGGACCAGTCCCTTTTGCTCAGCTCTTCTCAGGACAAGTTCGGCCTCGCTGCAGCATGGTATGACGAATGAACCCTTCAGCTCCTCGGTGAGTCTGACGTAGTTCTCTTCTGCGTGGTTCAAGTCCATCTTGTTCGCGAGGACTATGGTGGGTTTGGATCTCTCTCTCAACTCATAAGAGAATTCTTTCAGTTCGTCATCGCTCCAAGATTCGAACGTCTTTTCTGCTAGCTTGAGGGCCTGAAGTGCTGCAGCTACGTGGTTTTCCCTGATTCCGATGCCTGAGAGCACTCTGTCCATTGCAGCTTCAAGAGGTAGTTTACCGGCTCCCATCTCTCGGGTTATCCTTTGCTTGTTCTTTTCAATGATTTTGAAGAGCCACATCGCGAGCTCTTCCTCTATGTCCAAGATATCGGCCAGTGGGTCGCCGGTCCCAGGGCGGGCAATTCGGCCTTCTGCGTCCACACTCCCAGACGCGTCGACGATATGGAGAAGTGCGTGTGCTTGGGCTGCTACACTGAGAAACTGGTTGCCAAGTCCCT
The DNA here is from genome assembly GCA_964460055.1 of uncultured Candidatus Bathyarchaeia archaeon. Lineage (GTDB taxonomy): Archaea > Thermoproteota > Bathyarchaeia > RBG-16-48-13 > CAYWPD01 > CAYWPD01. Next base: position 15,131 of record CAYWPD010000015.1, on the reverse strand, counting down.
TTCCTACCCATGCTCCTTTGATGAGGCCGGGCAGATCGATCAGCTCAACGGGAACGAAGCGCCAGCCGCTAATGCACTGCGAGTTTCTCGGGTTATCTTTGACTTTGAGCTCCTGACAGACGCAGAGCGTCTGGACGTTGGCGGTTCCAACGTTCGGTCTCTTGGTGGTGAACGGGTAAGTTGAGACCTCGGCAGACTGCAGCGTTGCAGCGTTGAAGAAGGTTGTCTTGCCCGTATTGGTCTTGCCAATAAGCCCGATTCTTATCATGCGACCTCGCCCATGCCTAGCTTCAAACAGGTTCTTTAATTGAATTGTGCCAAGTAGAAGACGCCAAGCGCTCGCATACTGAAACGGTATTTAGCCTTGGCTATGCGAGTGCCTATCGAATCCATTGTGTATCTACGGTCTTACCTCCGCCTGCAGATAGGCGGACTGAAAACCCTCTGAACTTCCACTTTCCCGCCACATCTATTACCGCTTTTCTCTTTCCCCTGTAATGGCTTGCTTCCATGGACTCATAGACGGAGATTCCCTGAAGCTCCTCGATCTTCCTGTAGTCTTCTATCGGTCCTCTGTCGCCTCTCAGGCTCGCCCTGAGGGCGACGGCACATCAACTGATTCTCTGCAGGAATACGTAGATTGCTGGATTTTTGACTTCCGTCGTCCTCTCTTTGACAAATTCCAGTGCAGGATCCGTGATCTCGAACGACATGATGGAGTCAGGTACGCAGCCACAGTCGATCCATAAAGAGATTGCGCTTTGGCAGTCGTCAGAAGCTCTTCGATCTGCTGATTGAGATGGTCAGGAATATACCGAAGGTGTAGATCAGTAGCGCCGAGAAGTAGAGGGCCTGGAATCCAGCCAGATCAACGACGAGTCCGAGAATTATTGGTCCAAGGGTTCCTCCGAAGAAGTTCATCGAATTGTAGAGGCCCAAGAAAGCTCCACGAATACTCGGGGATATCCTGTTCGTGACAAGCGTTATGGACGCCGTCCACCAAATACCACCCAGGAAACCCCAGACCGAGAACAGCGGAATGAGCTGAAAGCTCTCTGTCAAGGCTGGAAGCAGAGATGAAACTGCGCACATCGTGATCATGGCGATCAGCGTCGGCCGCGCGAAACCGAATCGATCGGAGAGATATCCGCTGAAGGGTGCAGAAAATATTCCGAAAAGAGGGCTTACAAGCGATAGCAGCGAGGCCAGTGAGACGCTCAGCTGTTTCGCGTTGACTAGATATTCTGGCGTGAAGGTTGTCAGGCCCCATTCTGCCACGGAAATCAACAGGTTGAAGAGAAAGATGGTGATGACGACACGGCTCTTCATCAAGTCCACGAGTTGGGGGATTGTCGTTGAAAACACGCTGCGGGCGGATCTTTCCGCGAGATTGCCTGAGTTCCCTTCATCGATTAATATTAGAGCGACCGGTCCAGCGATGAGCCCTGGAATGGACGATATCAGATAGAACGGACGCCATCCTTGAAGAACTGAGACCAGCAGGCCCACAAAGAGATAGATCACCGTTCTAGCGATGGGTCCACCTGTGAACGTGATTCCTAGGGCACTCCCAGTCCGTTTCGATTCTTTCGACGCGACCAATGCAGTGCTGGGCGCAAAGAAGAGACCTCCAAAGGTGCCTGCAAACGCCCTTAGAACCAGCAGTTGCCCGAAGTCGTAGGTGAGCCAAGACAATGCGGTTGCGACGGAAGAACCGAAGATCCCAACCACCATCGGTCGCTTTGAGCCAATTCGATCAGAGATTATCCCTGCTGGGACTTGCATCAAAGCGTACGGAAATAGATAAGCGCTCATCAGCAGCCCTGAGGATGTCCTGGAGATATTTAGGTCAGCTTCTATCAATGGCAAGATTGGTGGGATCACAAATCGAACCAGAATAAGGGAGAACCAGCAGGCCCAGACAACGGCCAGAAGTGTTGTTGTGTCGCTTTTTGCTTTGGACATGACTCTTCATTCTGGCATGTCTGTCGATTCCGGAGAGTGCCGATCTAGTTGAGAGCTGGTTGATGACCTTTTCGGCGATGCGGATGGAGCGCTACGAGACGGACTCGAACTCTATTCCGAGCCTCTTTGCGTATTCGAAGGCCTCAGACATCTCTTTCGTGTTTGGTCTTCTTGCAATGTCAGCGAACTGTTCTGGAAACCTCGTCACCAGATGTTCCATTCTGTACTGTCCCATGATGTTGACAAGCGCTCTTGGGCAGTTCTCGCTCAGCCATCTGAGAACCGGCTTGGTGCAGCACTCTATGTGATTCGGAAGAACAAGGTGTCTCACGATCATATCTCCGTTCTCGGCTGCCTTCAGGTGATTCCTGGAGGCTATCTGAAGGTAGTTCTCAACCTTTGATAGTCTTCTTGCGCAGGAGTCGTTGCCGTACTTGAAGTCTGGAAGCCATATGTCGATGAGGTCCGAGAGAAGTGCCATGGTTTCTTCGCTGCAATACATGTTCGAGTTCCATAGAATTGGGATGCTGATATCCGTCAGTTTGAGGGATGACAGGATCGTGTGGAGATGCATCGTCGGCTCTCCGCCCACGAAGTTGATGTTCCTTGCGTTCTCCTTGGCTAGGCTCTGTATGATCTGCGCTAGGTCCTCTGAGGTGACTGGATCTCCGTTCAGTGGATTCGTCGAGATGTCATAGTTCTGACAGAAGACGCATCTGAAGGTGCAGGAGGTGAAGAAGATGGTTCCCGAAGGAATCAGCGGCGCCTCTTCGCCGGTGTGCAGGAAGTGTGTCGAGACTCTGGAATTCGAATCTAGGTTGCAGAATCCTTTCTGTCCGGAGAACCTGTCTACATGACATCTCCGCTCACAGAACCTGCATCGCCTCAACATGTTCTGAGCGAGGCCGACCTTGATGTCGAGGAAGCTCTTGCGTGGCTCAGGCAGCTCCTGCAAGTCTAGAGAGCCTTTGACCACTTGCTGATGCAGGTTCTTGAAGACCGTTGAGAGCTTCGAATGTTCACTCCACAGCTTCTCCTCATCTGCCTCATCAGGGTCGATGGTTGATTCGACTCGTTTTGTAAGGAGATATTTGGCTGGCTTGTCGCGGGTCATGACTGAGTAGTACCAGCCGAGGCTATCTTTGACGCGCGGTCTCTTCCAGACTGTCAATGCTTCAGGTCTAGCGAGCAGCCACATCAGACATTCGTGCTCCCATAATATTGAGGGATCTTAAGCCTTTTTTGAAAGCGCCAACCAGTCTGCGTTTCTGAATATCCAAGCAGTGCACGAGCTTGAGATAAGAGATAAATCTGTCAAATGAAAGCGATAGGATCGCCGGAACAGGGGTTCGGCTTTCCGGCTCTGCCGGTTGGATTCCCTTCACAGCCTTGGTGCAAGGCTCTGTCAGGGACTCCTAGTCGACCTCCTCCGAGCGCCTTCAATTCGCACGACTCTGAACGACTGTCATATTGTCTTGCGTGCAGTGAGGCCGGAGGATCTTAGAGCTCTCACGACGCCTGTTCCGACGATCGTCGCTATGATGGTTATTACCAGCCTCTCAACCGGATAGACGAAGACTACACCCTGCCAGATTTCCGCAGGGATGGCAAATCCGACTACTAGCGGAAAGTATACCTGCGCTAAGGCAGAGCCAGCAACTTGATCCGAAAGCGTGGAGATCAGTGAAACGACAGCCACCGCGACCGTCGTTCGCCCCGCAGTGCCTTCTCGAATACCCTCAACGGCGATCCGATGCAGTGGAGAGATAAGAAGCACACATCCAATCAGATGAAACCAGACAAAGTAGGCATATGATGCGCTCCCCGGATAGAGTAAGAACAGGACGATTCCTGTCAGAAAAATCGCAAGTGATCGAATCCATTTGCCCTCTGTCAGAAATCCAGCCGACAGAGCTCCGACCACACCCGGAACGAATGTCAGCGCTCCGAATGGAGCATTGTATGGAGCTATGAAGGAGCCTATGAGGCCGGAGACGAAGATTGCCAAGGCTCCAGCGTACGGCCCCAGAATAATCCCACAGAGCGGTGGCATTATCGCGGCTATCCCTATAGATGCTCCTTGGACTCCAAGTATCGGGAAAGCCTGAAAAACTGAAAGCACTACGCCAACAGCAGCAAGCACCGAAGCCGCCGCCAAGAGTACGTTTCTTCTGCGATAAGCAAGCATGTGAACCGACTTTCCTGTCCTGAGAAACGGGCATCATCGATTCTTTTGAAATAGGCTGGTGACTATTCCTCTGCAATTGGTATGAAACTATCGGTCAGTTGAAGTGCCAACGTTGAAGAACGACTGTTCTTGCATTCTCCCGAATTGACTCTTCGTTTGAAAGGGATTGGGAGCAGGCGTTTTCTCAGGGCTTGCCCAGTCTGCCTTCCCACATATTTTCGAGAATTTCGATAGCGCTCTCCCTGTTCATCTGTCGAATGGTGAACTGATCGAAGAAGACCCTTATCCAAGGGATCGCAAGCATGTCTTCGGCGAGCTTGGGTATCTCCTTCCTTCCTACCCCTATCTCCTTCAGCGTGGTGGGCAGGTTCACGTCTTCGACGAGCTGTCTAACGGCGTACACGCCCTTGTATGCGGCGTTCTTCCTCGGCAGTCCTCTGACATCTTCGCCAATTGCCTCCGCTATCCGCGTCAACCTGTCCGCTGAGACCACGATATTGAACTCCATGGCGTATGGCAGCGCGATCCCGCATGCAGTCCCATGCGCTATGTGATAGAGAGATCCGACGAGATGTCCGATAGCGTGGGCTTCAATGTCTCCTGCATTCATCTCTGAGAAGGCCTCGGTGAGGGCTGCCAGAGCCATGTTATATCGAGCTTCTAGGTTTGTGCCTTGATGGACAGCGGTTCTTAGGTTTGCTGAGATCAGTCTTATGGACTGGAGTGCCAGCGCTTCTGTTATTGGGTTGGCTCTTCGCGTCAATATCGATTCGATCGCATGTGCAAGCGCGTCGATCCCTGACGAGGCCGTCAGCCTTGGCGGCATGCCGGCAGACATTGTTGGATCCACGATTGCGAGGGTCGGTCTTACGTATCGGTGTTCGAAGAACGCCTTCATTCCGGTTCTGTCCTTTATGACAGCATCCCACGTGATTTCTGCGCCCGTTCCGGCCGTTGTTGGGACTGTTATGCATGGGAGGCCGAAATTTTCGAACTCTTTCTTGCCTCCAGCGAAGTAATCTTCTGGCTGCCCCGGATTGTTGAGTAGGACAGCGGCAGCCTTTGCGACATCCATGCTGCTTCCTCCGCCAGCTCCGATGAGAAGATCGAATCTGCCGTTTCTTACGTGGTCAAGTAACTCTTCAACGCAAACGATGGATGGCTCAGGTTCTACTTGATCCCACACCTCGACTCTTAGACCTTCCTTGAGGAGCGGCTCCCTAATCTTCTCAACCAATCCTGCGGTTGAGACGCCTGTGTCGGTCACTATCAAGATTTCTTGTGCCTTCAAATCTCTGGACTCTTTTCCTATCTGCCTAACAGCGCCGATGCCGAAGATGACGCGACTCGGCATCTGAAGCTCGAAGGTCTTTGGTTCATAAGGCTCGGTCATACTTCCTTCGCCGCTCGCGGACTCTGAGAAGTCCAGATATCTGTTTTGCGGCTCACTCGGCTGGAGGAAGATGCCAGCCTGTCGGCCTAAGCTTCTTCAGGCGAAGGTTCTAGACTTCCCTGATCAAATAAGCGCGTGCTAGGGACGATACACATTCTTCACTCGGATGGACGCTGTTCGTCGGGGACGTATTTTGGATCCCATGTCTGTGAAACGGATTAGGTTCCTTATGATTCTCTTTGGATCGAACGGATAGGTGCGTAGACCCTCCTCAGGGGCCACTTCAGCTCGATTCCTGCGTGCTTCAGTCTTGCCAGCGTAACCTTGTACGGATCTATGACCTCCTCCTCGAGACTCGAGAGAAGCCGCGAATCGATTTCAGCTATTCTCTCCACTAGGCTACATCTCTCGTCTCCTTTCATGATCCTCGGATCTAGGCTCATAGCTGCCACGTGGAAACTAATGCCCGAATCGAGTAGATTTCTTATCGCTTTGAATGGAAGCTCGAAGCTCTCCGGCTTGGCACCGGTCTTTCTTGTGAATGCTTCACGGGTTCCGGCTTTCAATGAGACTCTCACGTGAGGCCTCTTGAATTTCGAGATCTTCTCGACGTAGCCTTTGTCAGCTCCGAAGAGTATGCCGTTCGTCTCGAGGATGAAGACATCGAACTCGGAGCTTTCAACAAGTTCCAGTAAGCCGAGGAGATGCTCTCTTCCGAGCGTGGGCTCAGCTCCTGAGATCCTGAGCTTCTTCACCTTGAACTTGTGGGCCGTCTCGTCTAGGGCGGAGAAGACTTCCTCAGGCGAATAGAAGCGTCCGTGCGATTCCGGAAAGTCGCGGCTCCAGTCCACCCAGCAGAAGACGCATCGCAGGCAGCATCCACATGCATAGCCGGTCGCTATTCCGCCGTAGACCTTGGTGGAATAGAAGCTTGAGTACTTTCTGTCGTGTCCTCTGCATACGATTCTCTCGGTCTCTCGAGCGAGCTCCAGAGGATCGAAGGGCTCGAAGCCCGAGGTCAAGTAGCGAGGATAGAAGCCTGAACCCTTGTGAGGTGAAGAGCTGCTGAACGCATTTTTGGGGCTGCGGAACTCCCTCTTCGAAGCTAGGACATTCATCTCACTGGAGATATTGAGGCGCTTCGCCATTTCTCTTTCTGACTTGACTTCAAGGCCCAAACGGCGAAGATAGCTAGCAGCTGTGTCCTTCAGGACATTTTCACTGTCTAATGTTTTGCCCCTTTCTGGCCTTCCAATGCGTTTTAGATCTGTTCCGCATTTAGGGCAGGTAGATGTGTCGGAATCGACACAGGTACTGCAGCTGGGGCATAAGAGCATCCTGCAGATGCGCCTCTTTGGAGACTTGACACCGTTACGTCCAGTTGGAGTCGCCCGCTCTTAACTCGGTTTTGGCCTACGTATTCTCAAAACGCCCTAGATTGTGCCACCTGACGCCTTTGGAGTGTCGGGTCGAGCCTTGACTCTGCGTTTCCTCCTGATGAGTAGGACGCCTGAAAGCCCTAGCAACAGGACGAGTATCCCCGTCCAGAGCCAAGCGTTCAACAGAATGCTCGGCGGACCGCATAGGTAGAGGATCACTTGGTGCCGCCCCTCCTCCAAGATGGTCTGCAGTATGAATACGTCGGCCAGCTCCTTCAGAGAGAACGCCTTCTTCTCTCCGCCGGAGAGCAACTCCAGCTTGGAACATGAAGACTCCAAGAGCCCCAGCAACTCTTTCGGTACTACCACGGAGAGCCTCCCCGTACTTTGGGCTTCCCGCGTGCAGTCTAAACATATCGCATGTTCCGCTTGCTGGCACTCAACCGACATGAGATCCATGTCGGTGAACAATGTCACCCCCTTTGCCCCTGCAGGCGTGTTCACGGCCACCGTAACCCCGGTGATCTCTTCGAGCGTCGCTCTTATCGTCCCGACTTCTGTCTCGATCCTGACGATACCGCCCTCGATATCTATCGACCTGGCCTTCAGCTCGTCCAGAGTCGCTTCAACGGATCCGAGATCGGTCTGCAGAGTCAACGCGTCCCTATGTATCGAGGCGAGCTTCGGATTGAGATCTGATACTGAGACATTTATGGAACCGACCGCGCTCTCCACCTTCGCCATGGATCCGTTGAGGGCGTCTATCTTTGCATTGATTGTCCCAACGTCGGCCAGGACAGAGCCGAGAGACGTCGAGACGTTCGCCATTTCGCCCTTTATCGAGGTGAGTGACGCGTCAAGAGTATCCAGCCTCGAGGTTATTGTTCCCGCCGTCGTCGATATTTTCGCAAGGATCTCACCCTTCGAGGTTGAGATCAGCGATGACATCGATGCCTCTAGTTCGTCCAGTCTCACAAGGATCGGGCCCGTGTCAAGCGAGAGGGAGCCCAATGTCCCATTTATCGCCGTGAGCGTCGCGTTCATCTCGCCAAAGGTCTGGCTGACCTCAAACGCCCTCAGACTGGCGCCGTAGGAGGGGACTCCATCGAAGACCCTGCTAGCATTCACAACCAGCGCGTATGTACCCGGCGCAGCATCCCCCGGAACAACATAATCAATCCTATAAGTGCCAGTATCAACCCTAACCACTACGCCGGAGAGATCCTCCACCGCGCCTCCGGGCAGAAACAGCTTGGCCGCCAACATCGATGCATTGAAAGGCCTTCCGCTCTGAGTGGTAAGAGCATAGAATTCGGTCACCTCCCCCTTGAAATAAATGGCTCCCACATCCGTCCTCACATCCAAAGCTGAGACGGCGGATATCGTGTAGGAGGATGAGGAGCTGTTACCCCTCTCATCCACGGCCAAGATCCTGTGAGCCCCGAACGAGCAGGGAGGAATCATAAAGGATGTCGAGAAGCTGCCATCCAGACCTGTCGCGACGTCGGACGGCCTAGTCAAGACCGAAATACCATCCCAAGTGATCACCACCCGAGAAGCCGCCGAGAACCCTGTTCCCCGAATCCAAAGCTCATCGCCGACACTCAATCCACTAGGAGTAGCGGATATCGAAGCAGACAAAGTATACGCACTCGAAGCCGTGTTGCCGACCCCATCCGTGGCGACCAAGACATGTTGGCCCGCGACATCAAGCGGAACGGTGAAGACCGCCCTGAAGCCTCCCACCGCGTCCGTCACAATAGGGGACGGCAAAGCGTTGAGGAGGGAGCCATCCCAAGTCAGAGTGACACCGCTTGCGGGCTCAAACCCAGCCCCGGTAACCGTGACCGCCGAGAGAGCACCGCCACTTGAAGAGGAAAGGCTGATCTGCCTAGTCACAGTGAACGTGGCGGTGGCTGTGTTGCCAAACAGATCCGTCGCCCGCACCGTGTGGGACCCCGGAGCGCTAGGATCGACTGTGAAGGTGACCGAGAAGCTACCGAGGTCATCCGTCTCTACAGGCGTTGGTGTTGTCACAACAGGGGAGCCGTCAAATGAAACTGTCACCAAGCTTGTCTGACCGAAGCCCTTGCCGGTGACGGTGACAATATTGCCGGTATTCCCTCTAGGCGGGTCCAAGGTGACAGATGGGTTGATCGTGTACGATGCCGAGACAGAGCCTCCCAGCAGGTCGTCCGCCACTATTGTGTGGCTTCCTTGGATCGACGCGGGAATTGCGAAGCTTGCATTGAATCTCCCCTTTGCATCCGTTACGACAGGAGACGGACTTGTTGTCAGAGTCGCTGCATCGAATGTGAAGAGAATCTGAGCGCCGGGCGCGAAGCCCGTACCTCTTACGGTGACAACCGTTCCGGCCACGCCGGACGTAGATGAGAGAGATAACCTACGGGTTACAGCAAATGTAGCAGCGCCCTTGAAACCTGTTGAGTCTGTCGCCAGAACGCTCCAAGCTCCAGCAGAAGCGGAGGGAACAGTGAAGGAGGCGGTGAATCCGCCAAAGACATCTGTCAAGATCGTCGCTGGAGTTGTGACCATAGGCAAGCCCGCGAACAGCAACGTTATGGTCGCGCTCCCAGCAAAACCGGCCCCCGCAACGGTCACGATCGTTCCGACCGCCCCACTTGATGGTGCAAGCGAGATGCTAGGAGTAACGCTGAAAATCGCAGACGCGGTCGTACCAGCCATATCAGTCGCAGAGATGAGGTGGCTCCCCGCAGCAGCCAGCGGAATTGTGAAGACTTGGCTGAACCAGCCAGAAGAATCTGTCGGCGCGGTCAGAATCGTGGCTGCGTCAAACTTTATCGTGACCGTGTCCGACGGGGCAAACCCGGCTCCAGTAACCGTAACTGTTGTCCCCCCTCTTCCAGTGCTTGGAGATAGAGAGATCGAAGGTGTGACGGTGAAGGTTGACTGGGCTGAGCCTCCAATGTTGTCCGTCGCCTTCACCGTATGGGATCCGGGTGAAGCCGAGGGGACGGTGAAAGACGCCGCGAATCCGCCTAGACCGTCGCTCACGATGGTAGCCGGGGTTGTTGCGACTGTTGCACCGTCGAATGTGATCACTATTGTGCTGGAGGCAAGGTAGCCCGAGCCCGTTACAGACACGAGGTTCCCAGTCGACCCCGAGTTCGGTAGTAGGATGATGTTTCTAGTTATGGTGAAGCTCGCGGTGGCGGAGCCCGAGGCGTCACTAGATGATATTGTGTGTACCACGGGTTCGCCGGGAGGAGCTATCACGGTTGCGGTGAATGCGCCTTTGCTGTCTGTGGCGACTGAGGATGGAGAGGTGGCGAGCTGTGTGCCGTCCCATCTGATGGTTATGGTTGTTGAAGCTGCGAAGCCGTAGCCCGTTAGGGTGATCGTTGTTCCGACGGGCCCGCTGGTGGGGGTTCTGGAGAGGGAGGATGTGACCGTGAAGGTTGTGGTGGCGGTGTTGGTTCCGTCCGTCGCTATGATGGTGTGTGCGTCGCGGGTGCTGGATGGGACTAGGAAGATGGAGGTGAAGGCTCCTATGCTCGAGGTTGTTCCGTTGGTGACCTGTGCTCCATCATATGATATCGTTACAGGGCTGCTCGGGAGGAAAGCGGAGCCTGTGACGGTGACCGAGGTTCCGACCGGGCCGTTGGTGGGGGATCGTGTTATGGTTTGACAATAGGCCGTCTGAATGTGTATACTAAGTGAAACAAGAACTAGACATATGAGCAGTTGAACTGCCGACTTTGGTTGCATAGTTTGCCGCTATACATGGCATTGCGGAAGATAAGATTTGAGGAGACTCTGTTGAGATTCATGGGCTCTTCTGCTGACCCTCTGCATGGCTATTGCGTCATCTTTGTTCTACTGTTCTTCTTCACAACACTTCCGGCAAAGGCACTTATTTCCAGAATCTGTCAAAACATGGAGGGCCGCGCTGGCTTATTACGTAGTTTGTGTGCATAAAACAGTTCAAAAAGCGTCTAACGCAGAACGCCGTACTCCTCGCGCCCGATGCATCACCGGTGAGGACGTCGGATACTCGGGATGCGACTTGGCCACAGAGTGTGCAGCATCCTCCCATGCGAGGGCAGTTGGGACCTCCGATTGCTTAGTTCGTGTCTGCCAGGGCGTCGTCTCGTCTCTCGCGAACCTGTTGATCATTTTATGTAGGTCGGTTCCCTCTCTGGCTTCGTGGCCGCACCAGGCTGCAGCGATGGCATCGGCATTGGTGGTGGAAGGCCCAACAGATGGGTGAAGATGACTGACCTAACCGTGCAGAGGTTGAGGATCGGCTGAACCACATTCGGAGGTATAGGCTTCTTCTTTGAGTGCATCTCGAAGATCTCACCGATATCCGTCTTCTCCCCAGTCACCTTGGCCTTTCCCCTCATGTGAATCGTCGCCAGGCCGGGCGTGTAGTTGACCGTGAAGAGGTAGTCCAACTCCAGAGAATCCGCTGAGGCTCTCCTCACGTCACTTATCGTGAGGTTGGAGCTTATCTGGAGGCTCGTCGGCGGAGGCTTCTCATCCTCCCAGAAGCGTTCGACCGAGAGCGACTTGGGCGGCAGCACATTCACCTGAAACCGACTAATATCCTCCACGACTCTTCACCGACAGATCCGTCAGATGTCTATTCCTTCATCAGGCTCTTTCGGCTTTCGGCCGAAGACAGATTCAGGTCTGGATCTGGCAGAGGGCTGGACTGGAGAGAGAAACTATCAGGCGACCCGACGAATAGTTTGCAGAGACAGGCGAGCGATAAGAAATTGAAATCGGAGCTCTCCCGCTTATAGATGCGTAGCTTCCAATCAACGGCCTTTCGATGTACCGAGATCTTATAGCAACTATTGAGGAATGATCATCCATTTCAATTCGAATACTTCCGAAGAGCCCTCGGCTTTCATCGCGTCCAACATCTCACATCAGAGCTTCGTGAATCAGGCTTGAATAGGGCTCATTCTGACAGAAGAAGAGTGTTTCGGGCTTCGTTGGGAACCAACATTCACCGTCTACCCATGCAACTTCGCCCACCTATCGAGAGGCGGCTGTCTCGCAATGTCTTATATCTCGTGCAGTAGGCCATCTCACTCGATGAAGCATATGGTCAACGTAAGAGTCTTCGGCTGCGCCTTCAGCCCCAGACACGGGAACACCGAGGTTCAAGTCAAGGAGGCTCTTAGGGCGGCTGAAGAGTTGCCGGGTGTTGAGGCGGAGTTCTACAGCATAGCCGGAAAGAAGATCGAACCCTGCGACTCATGTTACAAGTGCTTCAAGGAGGCTACGACCGAAAAGCCCTGTCCATCCTTTGCTGACGCCTTCGATGAGATCGTGGAACGCGTCGATAGATCTGATGGAATAGTCTTCGGGTGTCCAGTATACTACATGACGGTGACTGCTCAAATGAAAGCGTTTATGGATAGATCCATGGGCATAGAGGCTCTGGGATACGGCTGGAGGAACAAGGTCGCTGGATTCCTGACGGTCGCCTACGATAGGGAGGGAGGCCACGAGACGACCATCAGAGACATGCAGAACTGGGCGCTCATGCATGATATGATTGCAGTCAGCGTGGGGCCTGAGAGACCCGCCAAGGGTATCGGAGGCTATCTAGGCGCTATGGCTCTGCAGGGCTGGCCCTATCCGATGTCCTCGTCCAAGCCCGGCGTCTTGACCGCCATCAAAGAAGACGAGATCGGGATGTACGCCTCGAGGTGTGTGGGCTGGCGCGTCGCCGAGATTGCGAAGGTTATGAAAGCGGGCTTCCAAGCGGTTGGCATGGAAGAGATGAAGTGGCCCAAGGGGCCGATAAAGATTGGAATAGTGTCACAATGGGAGAAGAAATCTGTGGTGTAGCACGACTGCAGATAGGATCGTCTGGGGCTCAGGAGACGTTCCAATACAAACCTCTGTCATGGCATCGTGAAGCGGGCCAGTGGAATGGGCTGCCAGTTTAACTCCTTTTGCTTCGTCGAAACGTCCATTGGCCGGAACTTCAACACGTCATGATCCGAACTGCCAAACCAAATCTGTGGAACAACAATCGGCTTTCTACGCTGAGTTCTTGACCACATCTAATCGTTAGTCTGCTTATCGCATTACTCTGGTTCAAGTAACGTGTTTGGCAGCCTCAAGTCTTCGCTCAGCCGAGACCTCTTCCAGAGTCTTGAACGCTATCGCGTTCACGGGACAGAACCCCACGCACCTCGGATCGCCTCGGCACAGGTCGCATTTGGCGGCCAACCCGTTGGTCCTGATCAGGATCGCACCTAGAGGGCAGGCACTCATGCAGATCGCGCATCCGTTGCAGTCCCACTTATCTACTGTGACCGCTCCTGTGCGGTGGTCTCGCTTCAACGCTTGTCTGGGGCAAGTTGCTATGCATGGAGCACCATCGCATTGCTTGCACAGTATCGGCAGATCCAATGCGCTGCTCGGGTAGGCAGCTAACACGTTGATTCGTGAAAGTGTGGGGTTCATGATGCCTTCGGTTGCCATCGAGCAAGCGATCTCGCAGATTCTGCAGCCCACACATCTCTCTGGGTATGAGACAACAATTCTCTGCAATCTGGATCTCCGTTCCGAGTTCGGGCTAGTCTGCCTCTAGGTCTTTGACCGCGTACTCCAGTCCCAGCTGCTTCAGCTTCTCCTTGGTAGGTCTGCCTTGTTTGTCGTATCCCCTGTTCACGTAGTAGTCGTCCAGCATCTCGTCGAGTCTGACTACCTGAGGCTCAGAGGCTCCTACGTCAGCTGGCTCCTCTAGAAATCTCCTTGGCAGAGTGTCTTCCGCTCTACCCATCCCTTCTCTCAGGTTGAACATTCTCTCAATGTTGAATATCCTCTCTCCTATCGTAGCGACCTCGGCGGAGTCGACGGGCCTGCCCGTCACAAGCCTTATCGTCTCGGTGTATCCCTCGGCCGTCATACCGAAGGCGTACCGGACGAACTTGCAGATGACCAGTGAGTCGAGCACTGCCATGAGGTCTTGAAGCTCCTTGGCCAAGGCTCCCTTTCCCTGAGTCTCGAATCTGTTCACCTTCCCGCTGAGTTCCGGAGTGAGAACATAGTGGCTTGAATGACATGCTCCTCTGTTCGAAGTGGCGTAACCGAGGCCAGTCCCCTGAAGCCCTCTGGGGTCGTACCCTGGAAGTTCCATTCCTTTGACGTGCATTGCGTAGGCCGACGAGTTCTTCCCGATCCTCTCGGCGGCCTTCCTCACTCCGTCTGCTAGAACACCTCCGAAACCTTTCTTGTCAGCTATTCGATCGATCAACGTCAGCATCGCGTCGGCGTTCCCCCAAGAGAGGTCGAGCCCATCCATATCGCCTTGGTTCAGGAGGCCTCTCTCATAGCACTCCATGGCGAAGCTTATCGTGACGCCCAATGACATAGTGTCAAGTCCGTGCATGTCAGATAGCATGTTCGCCTTGAGTACCGCCTTCAAGTTGGAGTTTCCGCAGCATGATCCGAGAGCGTAGAGCGTCTCAAACTCTGGTCCCTCGGCCTGCGATTTGTACGGGCCTTCTTCAACGACGCTGAACTTTCCGCAGTAGACTGGGCAGGCATAGCATGCTTTGTCTTTCTTGACCAGCTCCTTCTTGATCTGCTCGGGACCTATCTTCTCAATCTCCTCGAAGGAGGTTCTCTGGAAGTTTCTTGTCGGAAGCACTTTCTGTGAGTTGGCTGTCAGAAGCATCCCCGGCGTCCCATATTTCGGGAGCGTCCAGCCCGGTATCTGCAGCTTCCTATACAATTCCTGCACATGTTTACTGAGAGCTTCGATGTCTGGGACTTCGATACCTCTTCTAGCGCCTTTGATCGCCATCGCCTTGAGCGCCTTCGATCCCATGACCGCTCCGGCACCCCCCCTCCCGAAAGATCTGTAGAAGTCGACCGTGACGTTGGCAATGGCGCACAGGCTCTCTCCAGCCTTGCCTATCGATGCGACACGCATCTCATTGTCATTCGATTCCTTTCGGATCTTCAACTCAGTCTCGAAGGTGTTCTTCCCCCAGAGATCTTTGGCATCTCTGATCTCTGCCCGCTCATCGTTGATCCATAGATAGACGGGCCTGGAAGACCTGCCTCTCACAACTATGCCATCGTAACCAGCGAACTTCAGTTCTGGGCCGAAGTGGCCGCCAACAGTGCTGTGCGCGAACCCACCTGTGAGAGGCGATTTGAAGACCAGAGCCGTTCGGTTTCCAGTGGG
>CAYWPD010000014.1:0-31174 GCA_964460055.1 uncultured Candidatus Bathyarchaeia archaeon | reverse complement strand
CGGCAGGACTCCACCACCATACGCAAAGAAGAATCGCTGGAGAATCTGCCAGTCTGCTGCCAAGAAGACTCGCCGGAGCGCCTCCAAGAGTCGGGTACCTCAGACACGAGAGAGAAAGACCCTTCGAAACGCGCGACAGTCTCTGAAGAGACATCGCCAACGACCAGCGCAGCAGCTCCAGCTCCACCACTCTGCTCCAAATCATCTCCTGGCCTCGTCAAACAGACATCGGCACCCACGGCCAACCCATATCGGATCATTCCGCTACCGACCAGACCAAGAAGACTCTGCAGTGCCTCGGTTCCACTCTTCCCCATGAATCCCAGATTTGCGGCCAGCATCTTCTGCGAGACTCCCAAAGCATTGCCGACGATCGTGCCGCACGAGAGCGACTGGTAAGGCTCTGTGCACGTTCCCACAAGTACAGCACCCAATTCCTGTGGGTCAATCCTAGCTCTCTGCAGAGCATGCTTCGAAGCCTCGACTGTCATGGTGACAACATCCTCATCAAGCGAAGCCACAGATCTTTCGTCGGTGGAAGCAAGACCAACGCTTCTTCCCCAAGCCCTGGCCACGTCTGTTGAGCTGATCCTGAAAAGAGGTAAGTAGACTCCGAAGCCGCATATCCCACATGATGAAGACGTCTTCAATGCAGAATCCTTCGACCAGTGGTTTCTCGTACGTGATAACCTTAAAGTTTCCTCACGAATACAATCCTGATATCGTCTTCATCCGATTCACTGGTCCATCTAGCAACCCTTTTATCGACTTTCCCTGTTCAGGCCCGATGAAAATCGGCGGTCACGAGCATGCAGAGTGACAAGGAAAATGTCGCCCTCAGCTCAGTCCTAGCCTCTGCAGGGCTCACAACGATGAAGTTCCTAATAGGAGTAGGCGGGAGTCTAGGCACTCTCTTAGCGCGCGCTAGGAGGCATGCCAAGTAAAACAACTTCCGCCCCACTGCTATTTTCGGTTGCGCCTTGTTACGTACTTCACGACTTCTACGAAACACGTTATGCCAAGGGCACAGCCTAGAACTAATGCCCAGTCTGGGAGATGCATAGGAGCCACATCCAAGAGATCGTTCATAAACGGGGCGTGGATAGCCAAGATCTGTTCACCGAAACCTAGGATAACTGCTCCAAAGAGAGCTCTATTCGAGAAGAAGTTGTCTGACATGAAGATGGATTGGCGTAGACTGCGGTATGAGAAAACGTAGACCAGATCCGTGATGGCCAGCAACGTGAACACGATGGTTCTGCCCATTGTTATGTCTCCGTCGATTTGCCAAAAGTGCTGGAATAGAAGGAGAGAGACAATAGCAGATAGGCCGCTTATAGCGAAGATCAAGAATTTGTTGCTGTTGTCGAGAATACTCTCTTTCAGACTCTTAGGCTTCTCCTCCATTATTCCCTTCTCGCCTCTCTCAAAACCAAGAACAATATCCAAAGGCCCGTCGCAGATCAGGTGAATCCAAAGTATCTGGGCCACCGTCAAAGGGGCTGGCCAGCCCAAGAGAATCGCTCCAAAGATAGTGAATATCTCCGCAAAAGAGTCAGACAAAACGTAGGCTACGACTTTCTTTATATTCTCAAAAATGATCCTCCCTTCCTCCACGGCGTTCACAAGGGTTCCGAAGTTGCTGTCTAACATGATGATGCTGGCTGTCTCTTGAGCCACATCCGTTGCGTTCCCCACCGAAACGCCTATGTTTGCCTTCTTGAGGGCGGGAGCATCATTAACCCCGTCTCCAATCATGGCGACAACTTTCCCGCGTCTCTGAAGTGCCTTGACTATCTTCAGTTTATGACGAGGCGATACACGACAGAATATCGCGGTATCATCGACCACTTTCGCCAGTTCTGACTCTGTCACGGCTTCAAGCTCTTTACCTTCCGCGATCTGGTCTGATTCGGCAGTCAGGCCAAGCGTAGCTGCCACCTTTTCAGCCGTTCCCCTGTAGTCTCCTGTGACCATCTTCACTTTGATTCCTGCCTTGCGGCAAAGAGCAACAGCATCTATAGCAGATGGTCTCACAGGATCCTCAATCCCAACCAAGCCGATCCAAGTGAAATTCGATAGCTCTCGAGGTTTTCCATCTCGCTTGGATGCTAAGGCGATCAACTTCAGTCCTGCATTTGCCCATTCCTCGATCTCTTCGGAGATCTTTTCTTTCTCCTTTGGTTCTAGTTTGCAAAAGTCGATGACAATTTCAGGTGCTCCTTTGAGGGAAGCCACCTCGGCTCCATCGACAAAATTGGTGGTCAGCATGTATTTCTTTTCACTTGTGAATGGCACTTCGTGGATACGCCTATATTTCTCGGACAGGTCTTGTGGGTCCATCCCCATCGCTTTCGCATTTTCCCAGAGAGCGACTTCTAGAGAATCGGCAAAGTTGTTGCATAGCGTCATAACAAGAGCGGCAGTCTTCCTTGAACGAAAGTCCGTGCGCACAACCCGCATGCTTCCCTCGGTCAATGTACCTGTCTTGTCAGTGCAAATGACGTTAACCGAACCGAGAGTCTCCACGGCTATGAGTCTCTTAACGAGGCCTTTTCGCCGTAGAATTGCACGCATTCCAATGACAAGGATCATGGTCACTGCGATCAGCAGCCCTTCTGGTATGGCGGCTATGGCGAGGATTACTGATACTTCGAGCATCTCGAGAATCCCGATGCCTGAGAGGATACCCAATGCAAAGATTAGAACACTGATGGCGACGACTATGTAAGTCAAGGATTTGCTGAAGTCTTCAAGCTTCATTTGGAGAGGCGTTTGGTCTTCCTTGATCTCGACTAGCGATTCCGCTATCTTACCTAGCTCGGTCTCTCTACCGATGTACGTTGCCTTCATCAGACCTCTTCCCGACAGGGCGGTTGTGCCCATGAAGAGCGGATCGCCCGTCCCTTTGATTACGGCCTCGCTCTCTCCAGTTAGTATGGCCTCATTCACGCTGACGTTTACCGCTTCGACCAGTTCTCCATCGGCTGGAATTCTGTCACCAGGGTTTATGGCTACCATGTCGTCTGGGACAATCTGGGTTGCTTCTATCTCGGCCATATGCCCGTCTCTAATCACGCGAGCCATGGGTTTCAGAAGTCGTCTGAGGGCCGCTATGGTCTTTTCAGCCCTGTGTTCTTGGAAGAATCCGAGTATACTATCCAAGAGCACAACCACAGCTATGATCAAGGCATCTTCATATTGACCAAGAAGAAGCGAGACAACAGCAGCGATGGAAATTATGTAGATGAGAGGGTTCTTGAACTGGGATATGTAAATGGCGAGAGGTGTTCTACCTTTCTTCTCCGGAAGTGTGTTTGCGCCGAAGCGTTTCCTTCTCTCCGCCACTTCCGAATCTGTAAGCCCCTTCAGTAATAGGCTCTCGGCTACCGAATCAGGCAATACTCTGAATCGTTCCTCGTCACTTCAACACTTTCAATGCAGGATCAAGAAGGGTGAAACAAACCTCAACCGTTCCTATAGGCATTTTGCCAATGTTGGCAGTTCTCAGATTCTAACTTTCTGAGTTGTGGAGAAAGAGACGGTCGACAAAGAAGGCCGGGCTTTCCTAAGTTCAGCGCGCGCTAAGCCGACGTTCTTCACTTCAGCAGTGATGCTCCTATGTTCTCCCGGCTAGACAAGCAGGTTGAACGCAGCAAACGATGCCAACAGCAGTATGAAGACGTGCTTCAACCCAGCCACAATCGAGCCTTCGCCCATCTTACCTGCCACGAGCCCACCAATTACGCTCTCCACAAGAGCCATGTGATAGAAGAGCAACTTGTAGACTTCCGGAGCAAGACCAGCGCTCTCGCCCGGCAGAACAATTTGACTGCTTCCTCCTAGGAACATCGAGTAAAGAACCGCTACAGTAATGACGAAAACCGCGAAGGCGATATACGTCACCGCCGTATATGGCCTAATCGAAGTTCTGCGCTCGTGATCGAGACCATAGAGTTCCCGGACGTGGTCAGAGATCACATCCATTATCTCCTGAATATTACCTCCAGACCTAGCCGTCTCAATGATCATGGCGACTCCGAGCCTCGTAAGAGCGGTATTAACTCTCCTTGCGAGAGAGCCGAGCGCACGCTCGTACGTGACCCCCCAAGACATCTGAGCCACGGCCTTCTTCAACTCAATTGTCAACGGGCCGAAATCCCGCTTGGTGGCCTCTTCCAGAGCTCGTGTGAAGGTCATGCCTGTTCTCTGGCCTTCAGCGATCTCTCTGAAGAGATCGGACAGATTCTCATCCACCTTGTTGGCGTATCTTCGGTTTGCCGAGACGGCCAGCGATGGAGGAATGAGGCCGATCAGAAGTCCTACCACCGCGTAGTTCGTAACGGACAAGAGAAAGATCCCCAAGCTCTGATTCAGGAGGGGGAATGAGATCATGACCCCGACGGCGGAGACGATGAAGACTACAAAGACCGAGAAGATCGCGATCGCGTTGAACGTCCCCCTCTCCACCTTAACGGGACCGAAGAGCCTGAAGAGTATGAAGGGTTTTGGAGGCTTCACAGATTTGATTGGCTCAACCTTGGTTCCCATTTTCTCACCTACTTGGGAGACATAGCGTCAATGAGCAGCACGATCACCGAGGCGCAGACTGGAATCAAGACGTATGTCACTAGGATCATCAACCACACGACCGAAATGCCTCCAACAGAGCCGCCCAACGACGACATAATGGCCAGCATGACTACGAGGATCAGCGGAAAAGCCACAAGGAGGGATATATAACTCTCCGCCACCAGTCCGAGGGAATCCAAGAATTTCCTTATCGTCGTGCGCTTGTACCGCATAAGCTCCTTGGACTCTGCCACAAGGAAGCTCCTTATGTCTCCGCCGGAGTTTATCGTCGCAACCATCCCTCCCCAGACCGACCTCATCATCTGAGAAGGTGCAGACTCCGAGTTCTTCCTCACGGCGGTCAACAAGTCGCTGCCTAGGACATTCACATCTCTAACGATGTTCCTGGCGTAGTCCGAGACGACCGGAATCAGATCAGTCGACGCCAGCGACTTGAAGATCCGATCAGGCGGGGTACCAGCGCTAGCCAAGATCGACATATAGCTTGTAGCATACGGCAGGTAGTTATCGATCTTGCCCGACTTCGAACTGGCCACATATGCCGGATAAACGTAGGCGACCAAGAAGGCCACTCCAGCAGACCATAAGGCAACAACTCCTCCGATGAATAGAGCTGAGAGGAGGTTCCTCGTGAAGATGTAGTAGACAACAAAGGAGGTCGGGAAAGCTACGATAGGCACAAGCAACGTGACAAAGAAGATGAACGAGACATACGCTTGGAAACCGACTTTAATGTCAGCTCGGTGCAGATCATTCCTAATCTTCCCGAAGTGCGGCAGGAGCGACTCGACGCTCCGCCCAAAGACGTTGTAGGATGTGAGCCAGACCCTAGATTGCTGTCGGCCTGCGACTGGCTCCTCTGCCAATTCGGGCTGGGCAGAAGATCCTTTGGAGGCCTTCATGCGTAACCAGACTCCGCCTTCCTATACATCTTCTCGGGGCTTGAGTAGTACTGCCTTATAATGTTGGAAACGTCCACGTATCGTCTGATCTTGTTCTTGACCATCCAGTTGAGAACCGTCTTCCGTTTCCGCAACTCCTCATGCACCTCACTCTCCCTCAGGCCCATCTCGCGCGCAATCTTCTCCAACATGTAGCTGCGTCCTGTAAAGTAGTAGGAGTCATCGACGGAATTCCATCGGTAGACGTCATTCGTCAGAATTTCTTGCGTTCTCGGATCCATCCCAACCATCTCGGTAGCCACCATGGTACGGCGAGCTGGCTTCTCGTTAACTTGGGTCCTTGCTTGGATGGTAATCAGATCCATACCTGTGATGAGGCTTCTCGGAATGTTCATCGGTTCGCTCTCAAGTCTGTGGATCACCGAGTCCACCGAGTCGCTGTGAACCGTGCAGAACCCAAGGTGTCCTGTTGACATAGCTTGGAATAGAGTGTAGGCCTCGGCTCCCCGTACCTCACCGACGATGATATAATCGGGCCGCTGCCTCACAGCAGCTCTAAGAAGGTCGAAGAGATTGACATCAGCCGTGCCTCCGGCCTCCTTTGAAGAGAGACCAAAGCCCGTTCTTGTGACGGACTGAATCCAGTTCTCATGAGGGAGGTTGATCTCGGGTGTGTCCTCAATGCTGACGATCTTCATATCGGGCTTGATGAACATTGACAATGCGTTGAGGAGAGTGGTCTTGCCACACGCGATTCCTCCACTAACCATGATGGACCTCTTATGTTCAACGCCGAACCAGATATATGAGGCCATATCCGCCGACAGCGTATTGAACCCAATCAGATCCACTATCGTGAGCGGATCCGCCTTGAACTTCCTTATAGTGAAGGTCGACCCTCTCTTTGTAACCTCAGTCCCATAGGACATCTGAACACGACTTCCATCAGGAAATGAGGAGTCGACCAGAGGAGTTGCAACCGAGATGTGTCTCCCCGAGAGGTATGCAAGCTTGATGATGAAGTTGTTCAGCTCCGAGGTCGTATCAAAGAGTACGTTCGTCGGGATCGACTCATACCTCCTATGCCAGAGATAGATCGGTATCCCAACGCCGTTGCAGCTGACATCCTCAATCATCGCGTCGCGCATGAAGGGATCGATCTTTCCATAGTATATGAAATCCCTTACCAAGAAATACATGATCTTGCTGAGAATCGATTCGTCAATGATCAATTTGTACTTCTTGATGATCCTCTCCACCTTCTCCTCGAAGAACCTCTCAGCCTTCTCTCTCGTCTCAATCTCGTTCAGATTCACATCCAGCTCGTCAATTAAGAGATCTGAGATCCTAGCGAGGATCTTCTTCTCATCTTCAGAGAGGACGGGCTCAACCACCAAATACTTCAGTTGGTTGGTGACAGAGTCCCTAACGATCGAAGCGTAGCTATAGGGCTCCCTGATAGGGTAGACCTCGACCGACGCAGTGACTGTCGGAGCAACGGGAGCGGCCACTGCAGAAACAACAGACTCGGGTGTCGAAGACATAGCTTCTTTCTCGCCGGCTTTGCTTGCCATTTGAATCACGGCTCGAACCGCTGACTAGTAGAGTGAACACAGCGGGCATTATTAGCTTTGTTAGCTACCCGCTCTATCTATTGGCTGTTCCACGTTCCATTTGAGTTTTTTGTATGAGAGTAGAACTTCGTCGCTGTCTCCGTCGGTCTTTAGTGCGAATGAGGTGTTCTGGTCTATCTCGTACAGGTCTGCGATGTCCTTCGGGATCAGCAGGTAGTACGTTCCCTTAACTCTGGTTGGGCGTATCTTAAGCGGCAATCGAGCTGCACCTGAGACTATTGATGAACATTTCAACTATTTAACTCTTATTTCATGGCGCGCGACCGAGACTTGAAGAAAAACCTTTTCAACCAACCCTGCAAACCCATGAGGTGGAGAACGCCATGGAACAGCCCGCTAAATGCAACAGATGTGGCAGAAGCTCTAGACAGACAGAACTCCTCGAAGCCCTGAAAAATGACGCGAAGATCTACCTTTGCCCGGATTGCCTCATAGAAATGACCCGAGCGAAGATCTACCGCATCGGACTGGAAGAAAAAAGAAAGTCAGAGATCCACGGAAAATACCTCCCATAGTGAACCTGTTACACAGACAAGTCTCCTGCGTAGGATGTCGTAACTCACTCCCATCAGGAACCTCAAACTTAATGTGGCAAAACCTACTACTAACCGCGAACACCGATGAGTCGCAGGGAGACCCCCGAGCTCTCCAAGCTCGGCCACAGTTTTCTGACAATCCTTCTCGAGCTTACATCGGACATCAAGAGAGCGACGAATACTTCCGATCTCATCGAGAGCACCTACAAGGCCGCCTCATTCATCTCATCGGACATCCTCCAAACACTCAAGCTCACTCCAGACGACATCGATACGCTGGCAAAATACCATTCACTCAACGTCGCCATACAGAATCCAATCCTCTACAATGACACAAACATGGCCGAACTCTCCATCCCGACATGGGCGCACACAGAAGACACAAGCAGACTGTTGGACTGCTACAAGCTGATTGACGAGGTATCTTCGAGAGACTCAGAGAGACCGGAGATCAAGAAGCGACTTCAGGACATCGCCCGCATAAAGGGCAGGATCGAGGCGCACCACGAAGCGGTCAAATTCCCATGGATCTATGGGGCCGGGTCTTCAGGTCCCGAGGAAACCTCTACAATGAAAAAACCTCGATACGGCTCCAACGAGCCTGCAAAGATGCATCTGGGAAAACTATCGCGGGACTTTGACCACCTTCTCCCTCAAGAGGAGCTCAAACTCTTGGAGGAAGAAGAGAAAGACTGTGAACGATACCTGAGAGAGAAGAGCCTCGAGGCAGCGGAAATGATCGAGGCCAAGGAAGAAGAGACCTTCGCCAAGATGGTCTTCTTCACCGGTTCAGACAAACGCCCACGATATGCGGGATTTGACCGGTCATTCAACAGAATCTACTTCTCGATTCCAAGCTTCACAAGATTCAGGTCCAGCTTCTACTCAAGCGCAGAGAAGGCCGTCGAAGCCATTGCCAAGAAGCTGATGGAGTTCCAACGGCTGATGTCGACTGAAGGAATCCGCGCAGCCACCATCTAGGACGATCATCTCAACCAGTTTGCGCGACCGGCGTCCTGATTCGCCGCAGAGCCAACCGAGAAGCCACAGGCACCGGGTTGATTATCGATGCAACCGAAGGGCTGTAACAGGTCTCCAATTTCATGAGATCGTTTAGAGTAAAACGATTGTGTATGCATAGGGTTAACAGGTCGATGGATCTTGCAGCGGCATCGGTACCTATTGCCTGTGCGCCGATTATTCTTCCATCGCTGGCATCAAACAAGAGCTTGACCGTCAACTCTCCCGGCTCCGGATAATATTCGGACTTCACGGTTCCACGATATCTCCCACCCACGGCACGCATGCCCAGTTTCGTGGCATCTCGCAGAACCAGTCCCGTGGAAGCTATCTCCATACCGAACAATCTCGTCGTCGAAGCCCCGCACATAGGATACATTATGTCAGTTCCCCCAGTGGCCGAGGACCCTGCAACTTCACCCTGCCGGAATGACACGGTGGCAAGCTGAAAAAGTGCGGGCTTGTTCGTAACAGCATGCAACGCTTCAGTTCCATCCCCCGCAGAGTAGATATGCTCAAGATTCGTTCTCATTTGCTCGTCAACCCGAATCGCACCAGTCTCGCCGATCACTAGGCCAAGCCTTTGAGCCAGAGCCAAGTCCGGTAAAACGCCGATAGATGAGACAATCGCATCCGTTGCAAGGACGGCATCCCCGACCTCGATCTCCTCAACGCTTTCACGGCCCCTTATCGTCCCTATCGTAGAGTTAAGGTGAAACTCAACACCTGACTTCTGGGCTGCCTCCCGAATTACAGATCCCATGTCTGGATCGAGGATGGTAGACAGGACCTCGGGACTTCGGTGGATGACTTGTATGTCGCAGCCCCTCTTCCTAAAGGCGTCCGCCAGCTCCATGCCCACGAAGCCAGCACCCAGAACAGTCACTCGGCTCTTCTGCAGAGCAAGACCGCGCAGAAGAAGCGCGTCTTCCACAGTTCTGAAGACGTGAACTCCTTGAAGATGCGCGCCTGGAATAGTTGGTCTTGGAGCGTATCCTCCCGTCGCCAAGACAACTTCGTCGTATGGCAGATTCCATTCATCGTCACCAGAGACGTATGTCAGCGTCTTCGTCGTCGGATCGACCTTGGCAACACGGGTTCCTAGATGAAGGTTGAATCTGAGAGTGTCTTGGTAGAAACTTATGGGATATGGTTGAAGCTGGCCGGGATCATCAATCTCGCCTGAGATGAGGGCTGGTAGCGCACACCTCGAATAGAGAACTCTGTTCTCCGCGTTGAACACATCAATCTGTGCGTTTCTATCATACTTCCGGGCCTGAATTCCGGCTTGCGCACCAGCTGTTCCGAAGCCAACAATCGCTACTCTCTTACTTCGACTCAAGAGACAACACCAGAAATTTCGGCTGCCGACTGTAGATCCTTAGGAACTATCATTTTCCCTTTTTGGAGTCTTGTCAACGTCAGAACCTTTTTCTAAGAGATACATGAGCAGAGATAATTCGACGCGGCCGATGTCTTATCTGAGGTCTTTAAGAGAGAAGTTTCTCCGCTGGTACCTCCTGAGATCTGTCTCCAAGACCGAAGAGAACCTCCGAGAGTTCGCAGCTGCTCAAGAGCGATGGAGAAGAATCCTATCCACCAGTGGAGATGGAAGGCTAAGCGACGAAGACATCGACTTCCTCTACGTCTTTTGGGACATCTCAAGAGTCGAGAATAGGCTCAAGAGAAGAACTACGCCATTGGAAAGAGCGGCCCTGAAGTCTGTCCTAATAGAGAACCAGTCAAAGGAGAGTCACAAAGCCTTCATCGGACGGACGATACGCGCACTCGCCACCTTGATGGACGGCGTGACCTCAAACTTCTTCAAGCCCATCTGGCTTCCCATGGCCGTATTTATCGCGTCCAACCTCATCGACTATACATCAGCATACATGCTATTCTTGAGTGCGCCCAACGCCTTCATACACTTCGAAGGAAACAGAGCCCTCATCACCGCGTTCATGACCGGGGATCCTTCGCCGATGCTTGCACCGTTGTCGCTCGCTTATGGAGTTGTCACATTATCCATAATCCTTGGGGGGAAGACGCGCGGAAACAGACTCGACTTCAAGTTCATGCCCTATCTCCGATACATGGCCATGTGCATCGTTGTATTCGCAGCGATCTTCTCCATACTCGGGGCGATCTCAACTCTCACAGTCGCATTCGGATACATAATGTAGGCAGCCGAAAAGGGACGGGAGACGCACAAAGGGGCTCAAGTTCGAACCTTTCGGCCGAAGGGTCCAAAAAAGAGATTGAGATCACTCTAAGCAATTCTCTTCGCAGTCTCGATCAGGATGCCCTTCTGAGAAACCGCGTAAGGAACCATCTTCAACCCCGCTGTACTCCGCCTCATCTTTGAGACCTCGATGTGCCCTTCCAGAGCGCCCGCCTTCTCCTTCGTCACGAAGCTTATGACGCCGTCAGACAAATGCTTCATCGTGGCAACGATGTGGGGCGAGTGCATCCCCTCAACAAGAAGGAAGAAGTGAAGTCCAGCATTCTCTCTGACTCCCTGCCGATAGGTCTCAATAACCGAAACAACGTCCTTCAAATCGTGCATGAGCAACAGGTATGACAAAGAGTCGACGACCGTCCACATCTTCGCCTGAAGCTTCGAGACCACCTCCTTCTGTAGTATTCCCAAAGCACCCATCTCTTGCAGCGAAGGCAGGATTGTGGCCTCGGGTTTGCCGCCCATCTTGACAAAGTGTCCCCTGAGCCGAGAAGTATAAGCGTCAATGAAGATCCAGTTGCCCGCCGCCTCAAGCGGTTCAACATTCCATAAATGTGCCCTCATGTCGTCCGAAACTTCGATAGGAGGTCTCTCGATAGTGAAATAGGCTACCTTGCCTCCCAGCCTTGCGAACTTGTAGCAGATCTCTTGGGCGAAGACTTCAGTACCTGCTCCAGGGGGGCCCAAAAGGAGAATCGTGCTCCCTGGCGGCATTCCCCCGGCATTCTCATCGAAGCCTTCGATGTTCGTCCTTATGAAGTTGGGCTGCATGATTGTAACCGCTCAAGACTATTCTTCTGAGTGGTCCTTATAAGCCATTGCCGCTCACAACCGCACAAGATCTAGGAGTATCTGAATTGCAGCTCCTCCCGCTGCTCGATACGATTCGAATATTAGCAGCCTTTCTTTCCTTGGCATACGGTGCGCTCCTAGACATTCGGACGAGAGAAGTATCAGATTGGGTGTGGGTCGTCATGGGTGCTGCGGGGGCGATGCTTACATCGTTGACATATGCCCTCGGATTCTATCGTGAGAGCTGGCTGATTATCCTCGTCTCCATCGGGATTATTACCTCACTGGCGTCCGCTCTCTTCTATGTCGGACTGTATGGGGGAGCTGACGCAAAAGCTCTGATCGCGCTTTCCCTCGCTTTGCCTATACCGCCTACTAGCTTGCAGCCTTTGATAGAGACTATCATTCCGATATTTCCGACCTCCGTCCTTCTGAACGGCGTCTTATTCTCAGTCCTTACGATCCCATACATGACTCTAAGGAATATTCAGTGGAAAGTCCAGAATAGAAGAAAGCTCTTCGAAGGACTCGAGCGTGAACCGATACTGAAGAAGGCTGCTACCATACTCTCGTCAGCGAAATATACGACATCAGAACTCAAGAAGCGCAAGTTCTATGATATCGTGGAGAACGTCGAAGAGACTCCTACAGGGATTTCGCGCCACCTCAAACTCATGGCTCGAGTAAAGGATGTTGAGGAGCCGATCGATCTGGATAAGCTCGACTCACTGCTAACGAGGAGCGGCTACAGTAGAGAGCTATGGATAACGCCGCAACTTCCGATGCTTGTATTCATTTTGGCTGGATTCGTTAGTGCCCTTGTGTTGGGCGACCTAATAACAGGCCTCTTGACTACATTGATCATCAGATAGAAACCCGACACGAACTGGAGAAGGTAATTATAGAACATCAAGTCAAGTGGAGACCGATAGCCGATGGCGCTAGACTCTACTTCAGGAGAACAGGAAGCACCACCAAAGACCCTCTTGGACTTGGAAAAGAGATTCCGCGAGACGAGCACCAAGATAGACGATCAAGTATCAAACCTCTCGAAGAAGGTCGAAGCCATACTCTACTTCTCGGTTACGCTTGACGAGAAAATGAAGAATCTTTCGGCCTTGCTGGGTGAGATAGAGAAGCGCGAGTTCCAGATGCGACAGAGAGAGCAGAAGCTCGCCGAATTTCAGGAACTTGAGAGGGAGATGAAGTCAAAGGACGAGGAACTCAAGAAGAGTTACCTCTCACTTAACCAGTTCAGGATCGAACTTGAGTCAAAAGAGAAGGAACTGAGGTCAAAAGAGGAAGAGATGCGAGGTATGGAAAAGGTACTCATCTCCAAGATGGAAGCGGGTGCAAAAGGCCCTGCAGGGATGGGTATCTCCGACACGGTCGCATCCGATATCGCACTGCTCAAGCAACAAGTCGGCGAGATAGTCGGCAGACTCAGCAAATCCGTAGACGAGTTGGGCGTGTTTGAGACGCGACTGAACGAGATATCCTCGTCAGTCGTAGCAAAAGGAGACCAACTGCGCCAGGAATGGGCAGACTATCTTCACGAGTTGGATAGCCGAGACAAGCGTGAGAAGGAATCGTGGACTGAATACCTTCGAGAACACGTGATCGCGGAGGCTGTGACAAAGGAAGTTTCTGGAATAAGGGAGAAGCTCGCCGAGTTTGAAGTACAGATGTCGAGATTGAGAGCCCTCGAACAACTTCAGGGAAAGCTATCTGACCTCGACATGATCAACCAACAGTTCTCGGTACTGGTCAACGAGACAAGGACCAAGATAGACGAGAGGGAGAGGAATCTCACCTCCTTCCAAGAGATCTCCGCGACAAAGATCAGCGAGATCTCAGAGACAGAGAGGAGAGTCAACGAACAGCTTGCACAACTCGCTGAGAGTTCAAGGGGACTTCTCGATCGTGAGAAGACCGTGACAGAGAAAGAGACCAGACTCAAGGACATTGAAAAACTGGAGATCGAGGTAACAGAAGCAAGGAAGCTGCTCGATCAAAGACTGAAGGATCTTGAATCCAAAGAAAGTAAGCTGATCGGGCTCATGAATGAACTTGCCGACACCAGACAAAAGTTGGAAAGCGAGATAGGGTCCAGACAGACAGCCCTCACAGAAGCTGAAAAGAACTTCTCAGACTTGGAGAAGAAAGGCACCGACCTGATGGGAAAACTCGAAGCAGAGCAGAAAGAGCTCGCATCCCTCAGAGCCGAGACGCTGAAAAAGGAAAAGGAACTAGAAGTCCTAGCAAAAGAGAGGGCAGATATCAAAGAACACGAAGAGAGACTCAACAGGCTCGAGACGAAGCTCAAAGATCAAGAAGAAAGGCTGAAGCGTGATCTAGACGCCCTAACTGGACTGCACAAAGAGGCCAAGACTGTCGCAGACGAGCTTCACAAGGGGCTTAGCTCCATCAAAGTATTCGAGAAGTCGACAAACCAATCCATCAAAGAGCTGTCCGACAAGATCGACCGAATGGAGAAGAAGAAGACCTCCCTTGACCTCTTGAAGAGCGAATTGCAGAAGTGGCAAAAGGACTTGGCGGACAAAGAGAAGAAGATCGCAGAATATGACACATCAGCAGCTCAAGCAAGGGAGAAGATCAAAGCTCTGGAAGCAGATATGGCGGAAAAGAAGAAGCATCATGACGAGTTGGCAAAGACGGTCTCCAACCTTGAGGCGCTCGCAAAGAAAGTGAACGAGTACGAAGCGAAGTCCGCAGCCCTAAAGATCAGTGCGGATGACCTTGCCAAGAAGAAACAGAACTTGGAAACTGAGATATCCTCTCTCGAGGCCAAAAGGGCCGAACTTGAGCGACTAGTCAAGACCTTCCGCAGCGAACTACTTGCGGAGACCCACTAGCCACAGCAGGCCTGGACTGATAACTGAAGAGCCATGAGATAGAACACCTGTTAACTGCAGATAAAGTTCAACCTGTGGATGCCTCTTGATCGAGCTGAAAGCTCGCCTCATAGACATCTCAGCTGGAGCACGCTATGTCCTCTTGAATAGCAGAGATGCAGATGAGCTCGGAATACATCCACATGACAGGGTGAGGGTGCAAAAAGGCCCCAAAATGGCGACGGCAATCGCGGACACAACCAACACCTACATTCAATCCGGCGAAATCGGGATCTTCAGCGACCTGAAATCTGAAATGGAGATCAGCGGCAACGAGAAGGTTCGCCTTTCCCTCACATCCATGCCAGAGTCGATCACTTATCTTAGAAAGAAGATGGAAGGAGCGGCACTCACGAGGGAAGAGATCCATTCCATCGTCCAAGACATAGTATCTCACAACCTCAGCGAACTCGAGATTGCAGGCTTTCTAATCTCGCAACAATGCAAAGGCCTGAGCTTAGACGAAGTCGAATACTTGACGCGTGCCATGGTCAAGACGGGAGAGACCATAGATTTTGAGCGGCCAGTCTTCGACAAGCATTCGATCGGCGGTGTACCCGGTAACAAGGTCAGCCTGCTCATCGTTCCAATAATCGCGGCAAGCGGTCTGCTCATCCCCAAGACTTCAAGTCGAGCTATCACCAGTCCATCCGGTACCGCAGATACGATGAGTGTTCTTGCGCATGTGACCTTCACGGCTGCCGAACTGAAAGAGATCGTGTCTAGAGTCGGAGGGGCGATTGTCTGGGGCGGAGCGCTGAACATAGCCCCCGCGGACGACATCATGATCAGAGTTGAGTATCCCCTCAGCTTGGATCCCAGAACACAGATGCTAGCCTCAATAATGGCAAAGAAGATAGCCGTCGGAGCAAAGTACGTCGTCATAGACATCCCTGTCGGACACGGAACGAAAGTCAGCGATCCTGAGGAAGCGCGTAGGCTCTCAAAAGAGTTCATCGATCTCTCCGAGAGACTTTCAGTTGTCACGCGCTGCGCCATAACATATGGCGCACAACCGATCGGATACGCTGTTGGACCCGCACTGGAAGCTAAGGAGGCGATAGAAGCGCTCATAAACCCAGACGCCGCTGCCACTAGTCTCGTCGAAAAGTCCACAGCCATCGCTGGTATGCTCTTGGAAATGGCAGGCCTAGCCAAGAGAAACGTAGGACAGGACGTTGCAAAAGATGTCTTGACTTCAGGAAGGGCACTCGCAAAGATGAAGCAGATAATCGAAGCCCAAGGAGGCAACCCCGACCCATCGTCCATCGATTACGGCATTGGAGAACATAGAACGCAAATCGAGGCGCCGAGCGACGGCTACATCACACACGTCGACAACTCGACAATCGTCGCGATTGCAAGAACCGCAGGAGCGCCGATCGACAAAGGCGCGGGAGTGATCGTCCATGCCAAGAGAGGCCACAAAGTCAAACGCGGAGAACCGATCATGGAGATAGTTGCCGAGAGAACAACAAAGCTATCGGACGCTCTTTCACTTGCTCTGCGACTGAAGCCCATGACCGTAGAAGGGATGCTACTCAACCAGTTTCCAGAGTACTAACTATTTTGAAACTCTTCCTCTGGAGCTATCTTTACGCCTCTATGCTCCAATGGAGCCTCCTCACCTATCGCCCAGCCAAACTCTTCCCTCAAGACTAGGAAGGCGCCTTGCGGCGGAATCACGCCCCTCTCAGTGATGATAAGATCGATGTATTCTGGGGGAGTTATGTCGAAAGAGGGATTCTTGAAGGAGATTCTCGGATTTGCCTTCAAAAACTCTTCGTCAACAAGTTCAGTAGGAGAACGCTCTTCTATCTCAACTAATCCTCCGATCAGGGTTTCTGGACTGAACTTGAAGGTCTCAGCGGCGACGAAGAACCTTACTCCTGCCTCGTGCGCGGCCAAAGCGATAAGAGAAGTACCGATCTTATTGACAACGGCCCCATTTGCAGCCACGGCATCCGCCCCAACGACTACTCGATCTACCTCGTGCATGACATGCCTCACAGCAGAGTCGACCATCACAGTAACATCGATACCGGCATCGGTCAGCTCTTTGACCGTTATGTGGCCCTGATAGAGAGGCCTAGTCTCGGTTGCGAAGACCTTTATCTTCTTGCCCATCTTTGCTGCGCTGATGAAAATCGAAGTCGTCGCGGAGCTGTTGCAGTGGGTGAGAAGCACATCTCCATCACGAATTCGACGAGCGCCGATCTCTCCGATAATCTCCTTCGCCATCCTCGAACTGTTGATGAAGTTCTGTCCGACCGATAAGGTGAATGCTCTAAGGGATTCTACGTCGAGTGCTTTCTGCGCAAAGGACTTCACACGATACATGATGAACCGGATGGCGTTGGGCAGTGACACCGCTGTTGGCCTGGTGTGAAGAAGGGCCTGAGCATCGGTCTCAAGGTCCGACACAAAGTCCTGCACGGAAGTAGCCCTTGACTCCGTGGCAGCGATGATGAGGCCATGAGCGGCAGCCCGAGCTATCTCCCCTGCGCCGCGAGTTCGCATTGTCCTTATGTTCTCGGCTATCTCCGCAACTCGTCGCGCGCTCACCTTTGGACACCTACCAGAGGTCCGTCCTCAGCGCCCGATATCGGCCATCCGAAGCTCTCTCTGAGGATCATTATGGCGCCCTGAGGCGGAATGACCCCCTTCTCAGTTATTATGAGATCCACATGCTCAGGAGACGTAACGTCATATGCAGGATTGCTTATCTTCGGCCTTCCCAGCTTCTCGAACTCACTCGGACTGAGCAACTGGAACCGCTCTCTCTCCTCGATAGTCACAAGCTCTCCCAGAACCGTTTCCGAGCTGAACTTGGAGGTGGAGGCGGCAACAAATACTCGAACCCTCGCCTCATGGGCTGCCAACGCTATGAGCGATGTCCCGATCTTGTTGATCACAGCACCGTTGGCTGCAACGGCCTCCGCGCCAACCAAGAATTTGTCAACGTCCTTCATGTAATATCTGCTGGATGAATCAGCGATTATGGTCGTGTCGATCCCGAGCTTCGACAGTTCGATCGCCGCGATGCGGCCTTCGAATTCAGGACGCGTTTCGGTCGAAAATATTCTCAGCCGCTTTCCCTCCTCAGCCGCCTTCTTGATAATCCCCAAAGCAGTGGAACTGTACCCGTGAATCATAATGCTCTCTCCATCAGTTATTCGCCTTGAACCGATCGACGAGATCTGCTCGACGGAAGAGCGGATAGAATGCAGAAGAATGTCCTTCTGCTCAAGGACCGCTCGCCGAACGCTTCCGATGTCCTGGCCCTGCTCAATCCGGTCTCTCATGACATGCATCATGGATTTGACCGCGTGCACGAGTAGGACAGATGTCGGCCTAAGTCTGATGAGCTGTTCTCCGTAGCGCGTCAGTCCTTCTGCCAGCTTCTCAGCCTCAGCCTCTCGGCTCTGATGGACGAAGCTGGCGAGCCCGCTCAAGGCGATCTCAGTTACCTTGGTCGAACCATGTGACGAACTGGATGAGATGATGTCCAAAGCTTGTTCTATGGTAATGCTGGAATTCACTTCGAATCAGCCTTGACTTCCAAGGATGACCGGAATGTAAAATAGTTTCTGTCAAAAGGGGCAGAAAAACATCCTTACGCTCTGAGGCTTGTTCCCGCTCTGCCATCCAACGCCTCAATTCCTCGGACAAGAGATGTGATGATTGCGCGGGCACCTCCAGACCTTAGGAATCTTATCGCAGCTTGAACCTTCGGCCCCATGCTTCCGGGCGCGAAATGTCTTTGTCTGAGGTACATCTCCGCTTCTTTGACAGACATCTCATCTATCGGCTTTTCATTCCTCTTTCCGAAGTTCAGGGAGACCCTCTCCACGTCCGTTAGGATCAGCAAGGTTCCAGCCTGAACGTCCGAGGCCAACCTCTCAGCGGCCAAGTCCTTATCGATCACGGCCTCCACCCCGACCAGCCTTCCTTCTCTCTCTATTACAGGAATTCCTCCCCCTCCAGCCGCGATGACGATAACTCCCATCCGAAGTAGATGTCTGACAGCCTCCCTCTCCACCAAGTACTTTGGATCTGGTGAAGGCACCACTCTACGGAAGCCGCGGCCCGCATCTTCTCTGAAGGCAAAGCTTCTCTCCTTTGCGAGCTGTTCTGCCCTCTCCCTAGAGTAGAAGGGACCAATCGGTTTTGTTGGATTCTTGAAAGCTGGATCCTGTTCGTCCACTACGACCTCTGTCACCACCGTAGCGACTGTGCGTTCAATCCCCTTCGCTCTCAGATGCTTCGTGAGAGAGCGTTGGATCATGTAGCCGATCATCCCTTGGCTTTCGGCGCCACAAACATCCAAGGGCATGGGTGGCACATGCTCCTTCGCTTCCTCATTCTGGATCAAAATATTTCCGACCTGAGGGCCATTTCCATGTGTTACTACAACGTCGTAACCCTTCGCGATCATTTCAGCGATGCTCTCACACGTCTTCTCAATGTTCTCAAACTGCTCACCAGCGGTCCCGCGTTGTCCAGGCTTGAGTATGGCGTTCCCGCCAAGGGCTACAACGATGGTTCGATCTGATCTCTCCATACCCGACAAAGCGACAGCTCCGACGACACAGCGAGAATAGCTCAACAATCGCATCTTTCGTTTAAAAAACCTTCGCGCTGAATCGTTTCGGTTCGGCTAGTCCTAGCTCGGGTTCTTTGAAGGTATTGAGGCAAGACTTATCTTCTTGTCACCTGCCTACATTCTGAATCACCCACCGTGAACAGGACTTGGACAGACTCGATATTCTCCTTCGCATCCTCGGCATCTCGGTCTTGGCCTTTGGAGTTTGGCTGTACGCCTCATCCTCAGGAATAACTTATCCTCTGGTCCAGTCGGCAGTATCGACTCTTGCTATCATTGTTGCTTTGACCGGCGCCTTCATGACGCTTGTGGGGTTCAAGGGCGATTGACGATTCACCTCGCTTCGTCGTCGATTTGCCAGCGTTTTCCGACCTCTAGAGCCACTTAAAATAGTTCCTAGATTCAGTTCGTTTCTACGAAGTTTCGAGCTGGCATATCCATCGGACAATCGAGATGGGAGACGGATCGCGTTGAGTGTAGATATGGACGAACTGAGGGAGAGGATGACGCGGGTTGCTCACAAACTCTTCTTATCTGGGCTGATTCGAGCCTCTGAAGGAAACATCAGCTGCCGAATAACGTCCACCGGAAAAATTCTGATAAAGCCGAGCGGATTCGAGATGGGAGATCTGGCGCCGACCGACTTCATAGTTGTCGATCAGAAAGGTAATGTCATGGAAGGCAAGAATAGGCCTTCCATCGAGACCCCGATGCATCTCTCCATATACAAGTCAAGAGAAGACGTCGGTGGCATTGTGCATACTCATTCAACGTTCGCCTCAGCGTTCGCGTCCAGTGGAGTTGAACTTCTTCCAGTGGGCATAACAAGCCTCCCGATTCTAAGGGGTGTCCCACTCGCTCCTTACAGACTTCCTGGCTCAAGAAAGCTTGCCATGGAAGCGGCAAGGACATTGGGAGATAAGGCGGCTGCTATACTCAAGAATCACGGAGTCTTGGCAGTTGGAAGAGACATCGAATCAGCCTACAGGGTAGCGTCGGCTGTGGAAGAAAGTGCCCGCCTTCAGCTCTTCTCGACTCTAATAGGTAAGCCCCGAAGATTTTCCGTGAAGGAGATCCAAGAGCTGCTGGAATTGGGCAAGGCCTAGCGGTCAAGCAGCTACGACGAAAATGGCCACTTCCGAATCGCAACCAGCTATCTACATTGATATAGTTGGTAGCTAAACTGACACAGCAAAACGGCGGGAGTTGGAGGCTCGGAATGCAGAAGTTCACAGAGAAGCTCCATGCTGCAAAGTTGGCCTTTACATTTCAAGATGTGATTCTTCTCCCCGGATGGACAGAAGTCGAGCCTAGGGAAGTCGACTTGCGGGCAAACGTCACTGCTGACCATCAGCTCAACATCCCCTTTGTCTCGTCTCCGATGGACACCGTGACCGAGAGTGAAATGGCCATAGCGATGGCAAGACATGGAGGTCTTGGCGTCCTTCACCGAAACTGCACGGTTGAAGAACAGGTTGATATGGCCAAGCGGGTCAAAAGGGCCGAATCCTTGGTCATAAGAGATGTCGTGACAATCGATCCCGAACAGACCATCGCCTACGCAATAAGTCTGATGCAGAAGCACGGGATTTCAGGACTACCCGTCGTCGCGAATGGAAAGCTCGTAGGAATCCTAACTGGCAGAGACGTGCGCTTCGCTGACCTATCACTCAAGATAGAGGACGTGATGACAAAGAAGGTTGTTACTGCAACGGACGGTATCTCTATTGAAGATGCAAAAAACCTCATGCACAGACACAGAATAGAGAAGCTTCCCCTAGTCGACAGCGAGGGCAGACTCAAGGGGCTAATAACAGTCAAGGATATCACCCTTAGAGGAAGTTATCCAAACGCAGTAAGAGACGAGGACGGTAGGCTCCTTTGCGCAGCGGCGGTTTCGCCATTCGATCTGGCTAGAGCGAAGGCACTGGACAAGCACGTCGATATGCTTGTGACCGACGTTGCCCACTTTCACAACTCAAAGGTGTTCGAGGCAGTAAAGAAGATGCTACCTGAGGTTGAAACGAAGGTCATAGTGGGAAATATCGGAACCTATGAAGCGGCCGTTGATGTAGCAACCAAGCTCGAAGGAATCGCTGGGATTAGAGTTGGAATTGGCTCTGGATCGATCTGCACGACATCAGAGGTGACAAAGACAGGCGCGCCGACCTTGTTCGCGACAGCACACGTGGCGGACGCTCTCGCGGAGTACGGCCTGAAGGCTCCGATAATCGCAGATGGAGGCATTAGAAGCCCTGGGGATGCGGCACTAGCTCTGTCAGTTGGAGCTTTAACGGTCATGATAGGAAATCTCTTTGCCCGATGCAAGGAATCGCCGGGAAGCCTCGTGTCAATAGGTGGAAGATACTACAAACAGTATCGCGGTATGGGCAGCGTCTCTGCGCTCGAGAAACGGTATGCGCTGGATCGGTACAGCCACCCGGCGAAGGGTATTGCTGAAGGAGTTGAAGGCTGGGTGCCATACAAGGGTTCACTTTCGGAAGTGGTGAACGAACTTGTATTGGGTTTGAAAGCATCCTTTGGCTATGTCGGCGCAAGAAACATCAAAGAACTTCAGGAGAAAGCAAGGCTCGGATTCCTCACACTCTCAGGCGTACAAGAGACGAAGGCGCACGACATACTTCTACCAGGGGAGAAATTGCCCGAGGCAAGATAGTGAAACAATGGTGTGACAAGGACAGACGAAGTCGCTCAGGTCGCGGCTCTCCGCTCAAGTTCAGACAGGAGCTGACCATCCCCAACACGGAGATAATAGGCCCACTCGATCTCCACTGCTCGATGGAAAGCGGCCAGACCTTCGGTCCTCAATGGCGTCTGGGTGAACAGAACAAGTGGCGGCTCATAGCCTTGGGACAAAGGCTCGTTTTGTGCGGCTTCACTAACATCGGAAACAATCATGCACCAATGTTAGGAGTCACAATTCTTTCCGAGACTCCTCTGGATCAAGGCCGCATGCTGGATCTAAGAAAAAGAATCTGCAATATGCTTCATCTGCACGACGACTTGCCCGCTTTCTATCGGAAGTTCGGGTGCGATCCCCTTTCACCTGCCTTTCGAGAATACGAGGGGTTGCGGCTCGTCTCGTCAGACGATCCGTTCGAGAGTCTGATCTCCTCGTTGTGCTCTCAGAATACATCAGCCAAGGCTTGGAACACTATGGTTCAGCTCCTGTCTATGAAATTCGGTCAGAGGGTCTTGACAGAGTATGGGGCGTGCTTCACCTTTCCAACGCCGACGGCACTCTCCAAGGCTAGCATCCAGGATCTGAAGCGGTGCAGAACTGGATACCGTGCGGAGTACATCAAGTCGGTTTCTCGCATGGTGGCGGAAGGCTCGCTGACCCTAGGTGATCTGAAGAGACTGCCATACTGTGAGGCAAAGTCGGTCCTTATTGAGCTCCCAGGAGTAGGCCAGAAGGTTGCGGATTGCTTTCTACTCTATGGTCTGGATTTTCGAGAAGCGGCGCCGGTCGATGTCTGGATAGATAGAATAGTAAAGAGGTTGTATCCGATGCAGACAGAAAGTCTCAACAGAGTCAGGGTGGGGGCTTTCCTGAGAGAGAGGTTCGGTGACTGCGCTGGATATGCTCAGCTGTATATGTTTCACTACGCTAGAATGAGGTCTTCAGCCTGCCGATGAAGCCAAAACAAAACCCTGCAACCATGATACACCTACATCAATCTCGAAAAGAGATAAATGAACCGACGTATCTCCAATTGAGAGCAAGCTTCAGATCAAGACCATTTGAAAAGCATCGAAGGCATCGCGATGAGCCGTGTGAGAGACGGTGAGACCCGGAATCTCTTGAATTTCCTTAGGCGGAAGGCTGAAGAAGCATACCAGAATGGCGACTACAGCGACTCTATCCTCTACTACGACGCTCTGATCGAGGAGTATATCGAGAGATATCTTCGAGATCGTTGCGACCTGTCGCTGTCTGGAACGGCGAACGTGACTGTGGACGAATTGAAGAAGGCAAAGGTCGATGCGGCTGTCATTAATATGGTGGAGAAGCTCTGGGTGTTAAGAAGTCAGTCGACTGAGGTTCCGAGATACTCAGTCTAGCCACCACAGGTTCTTTGAACTCGGTTCAGACCGATTCCATAAGAAAATAAGTCGCGCCGCACATCAACATGGAATTGGCGACGATGACGAATCAGAGTTACCCCTGATTTGGTGAGGGACAAGGTATTTGCCTGAGTCGCTGACTTGGTGTGGTATCCTCTCAGACCTGAATTGCCAGATCCGCTGAGCCATGTCAGAAGAGCCACGGTTTCCTGACAGTATTTCCCACGATGGGGATGGCAGACCTGCATCTCGGGCGTATGTGGCCGGCTTCCAGTTTGGACTCAACAAGCCAATGACCAATTCTTGCGATGAGCCGATCAATACAGCTTGGGCACTAGGTATGCTCACCCCTATGGCCATCCGAACTTCCTGTATATGGGAATTGAACGTTCATGTTGCGTGCTAGGTTCTATGCTTGTTCAAGTGTCGCGATCGCCGTGGGAGGTCTATGAAATTTGTAGGCAGGAAAGTGTCTTGTGAAGCGGATTGGAGTAGATTATCCAGCCTCGGTTAACAGTCTTTCAACAAGCTGCAATTCTTGATCTTTCGAGTCATTGATGCTAGGAAGGACTAGGTTGACTATCTCCTCGTGGATTTCTGTCTTCTTGGCCCCTCTGACGTTTCGCCGGACGTCTTCAACAATGGCCGTGCCACAATACTCGCGATAGGTGTCTCGATCACCCTTGATGTCGGTCTTCAGTCCATCCAGTCCAGAATCGATGAGTGAGGTCGAGGTTTCTAGGCCCATATATCCATTCAAGACTAGGCAGTTATAGAGTCCGTATTCTCTTGCCGAAGGAAAGAAGTCTCAGAGAATCTCAAACACAAGTGTCGGTTCTGCAAAGCTGCCACATAACCCTCATATCCAAGCTACTTTGCAAGATCGTCGATCTGGTTAGGTTTCATGACGTGAGAAGTTACTAGTGTAGGATCGACTCTCGATACGTGGTTATTCCGACACCATGGGCATGCAAAGTTGCAGGATCATATTGAGAAAGTGCGTGGAATCGATTCAGGCCAGAAGTGAAAGGACGGCTTGATCTCGATCGGCGACTCTCTGCGACCGCGATACAGCCGTAAACCAATGTGCGAAGTCTTCCACCGATATTCATTCTTGTCCCGCAGAATCCTCTGCCACCGATGATGATCTCGCTTCGTCTTTCGCGGAGGTGAATCGAACAGCATGGTTTTGGGTCTTATCGCAAAGCAATGCCTCTCTGATGGTATCTTGCAGGAATCGAGAAGTCCTGTTGTGTTCCAAACTCGTCTATCCTTAACCTCTTCAACTCTGTGGTTTGATGGATTATTGGGAAAAGCCTTTCTCGGAGACCTGTTCTCCGTACAGTTGGGCGAAGCCTGCCTTGCGCCTCGGAGAGCGCAGAGTGATTGGTTTCAGGAAACATTCGTCTCGGACTGATCGTGCCGTCATCAAATACAACGATGGAGCCAGAATTCAACAAATTGATAGGAGAACATGGTACTGTTCACGCCGCACGCCTGAGGTTAAAAGAGGTCACACTAGAAGAGCTACGAAAGATGGAGGAGAGGACAGACGAGGCCGTTCTCCTACTCAGTGACGCGAAAGTCGATGTAATAGGTTATGGTTGTACGAGTGGGAGCCTATTTAGAGGCGTCGGCCATGATGTGAAGTTAGCCACACAGCTGGAAAAAGTGTCTGGAATTCCAGCGGTCGCCACATCGGGTGCAGTCGTGGAGAGTCTTCGAAAGCTGAATTGCAGAAAGATCGGGGTAGCTACACCCTACGAAGAGGAGATCAACCTTAAGGAGAAACGGTTTCTGGAGGGCAACAACTTCGAGGTTGTTCGAATTAGAGGTTTAGGCATAAGAGAGAACACGAAGATCGGTGGGCTTCCGCCTGAGGTGGCATTGGATCTGGCTACAGAGGTAGGAAGGGGGAACGTGGACGGCGTCTTCATCAGCTGCACAAACTTCAGGACAATCGAGATCTTGGACAAGGCGGAGACTCTGTTAGGTAAGCCTGTGATATCGAGCAATGCCGCAACTTTCTGGTCGATGATCAATAGGGTCGGCTTTCGATATCGCCCGCGAGGATATGGCAGAATTTTCCGCACTAGATAGGTGCGGTGGAATTTGCCTTGGACAGCGATCTTGAGCGTACACCTTCGGCTAAACATGTCCCACGGACGAATCTATCAGTTGGGTCAGGTCTCAGATGACGATTCCAGCTCTGAACCTCAAGCCCACCCACTCTCCCAAGCATCGACATCCTACAACTCGAGGTCAGCGAAGCTTTCGATGGTCTCGATCGCGTACTTTATTCCTGACACTAGACTCGATCGAGTTATGAACTCATTGGGTCCGTGTGCATTTGAGAAGGCCGGTGCACATCCTGTCCATATGGAATCTATCTTCAGCTTCTTGGTGAACAAATAGTCAGGACCAGATCCTGGCGAGTTCGGATAGATTATAGGCTCGACGCCATAGACGATTCGGGCAGCTTTCGCGGCCGCTGTCGCAATGGACGCCGTTGACGGAGTACGTGACGGTTCTAGTCTGCCTATGATTTCAAGCTCTATGTCAGTAAAGCCTTGCGCGTCTAGGTGCTTCCTGAGCTTCCGGAGGAGATCGTCTGGATCTTGATCATAGACTAGTCTGAAGTCGATCTTTGCGAAGGCAGTTCTTGGGAGAACCGTCTTCGACTTCGGGCCCGTGTAGCCTGTCAGGAGGCCGCATATTGTGCATGTTGGATCGAAAAGCAGGGATTTCAATGCGTCAGTTCCGATCTTGCCGCCGAGAAATTCCTTGACTCCGTATTCTTCCTTGAGTTGCTTCTCATCAAATGGAATACGACCCGCAATTTCCAAGTCTGAGGTTGTGGGAACTTTCACATCATCAAACCAGCCCGTAACGATGATTCTGTCGTTTCTATCCTTCAGCGTGTTGAGTGCCCATACCAGCCTCCATGCAGGATTGGCCACTAGAGGTGCTCTCGATGAGTGAAGGTCGGTCTTTGCTGCCGAGCATCTCATTTCGACATAAAGGATCCCTTTCAACCCCAGACTAATGACTGGGCTACCCGATGGATCAAGCCCGCCGTCGCAGCACACGACTGCATCTGCTTTGAGTAGGTGCTTATTCATCTCAACGAACTCGGGAAGGTGCGGACTACCGATTTCCTCTTCTCCTTCGAAGATGAATTTGAGATTGATCGGCAGCTCGTTGTCACGTCTCAGAATGATGTCGGCCGCGGCGAGATAGGCAAGTATGTTTCCTTTGCTGTCGGACGCTCCTCGAGACCAGATTCTCTCACCCTCAAGATCAGCTGAGAAGGGATGATGTCTCCATTCATCCAGTGGCTCTGGCGGCTGGACATCGTAATGATCGTAGATGAGAAGTGTGCGATCCGCTCTTCTGGATCTGAGCTCTCCGAAGACAACGGGCTGTCCATCTTTGACCGGTACAAGCTTGCTAGAGATGCCGAATCTGTTCATTATTTCGCCTAACATCTGAGCGCATTCTTTGACTCCCCTATCCTGTGCAGAGATGCTTGGCTGCCGCAGGAACTCTCGCAACACCTCAACGTACTTGTCAATATCTAGTCTCTCTTGTTCTAGTACTGGCATGCAGCCTCTTGAATTCACGTCAATATTTATCGCTTGCCAACAAGGCGTTTCTTGATGTTTGCGAGAAAACGGTTCTTTGAAGTTGGTAAAGGCCGCGAGCCGCGAAAAGTCCCAATTACCATGAATCTTGGTGCATCAATCAACATGTTTATCATCAACAAACAAGAGGTCAATTATGAAGGAATACGCGATGATCACGGCGTTTGTACTCGTAAGGGTGGGAACTGGTGAGCACCTAAACTTCGTTAGCTCGGTGAGAGAAGAGATGTCGAAACTTCCAGGAGTCAAGGAGGTTCACGGGGTGTTCGGTAGATTCGATCTGATAGCCAAGATCGAAGCTAGGAACATCGAAGAGCTGCAGCGGCTTATTACTGACAGGATTCGTGGCATCAAAGGCGTGCTCTCGACAGAATCTTTTATTGTGGGCACCTGATGTCCCCATATTTTTTCTAGATTCATTCCTCAGTATAGAGATCTCTGTGATCACATTGGTATTGCCATTCTGCTTAGGTTCTGTCTCTGTAAG
Source organism: uncultured Candidatus Bathyarchaeia archaeon (assembly GCA_964460055.1). GTDB lineage: Archaea > Thermoproteota > Bathyarchaeia > RBG-16-48-13 > CAYWPD01 > CAYWPD01. The sequence goes on along the minus strand of CAYWPD010000014.1, from coordinate 3,717 downwards.
ATAGTTGGGTCCGTACGGGTACTATCTGAAGAGGGTCGCTTGGTCACTTTCCACTTTGATCGGAGCAACTCGATTCATCTGCAATAAGCGAAAGTAGGATGGGTGTCAAAGCTGTCGATCAGAAGTGTACGGATGAGAATATAGCAGATCTTTGATCCGAAGTATCTCAATCGCGATTTCGCTCTAGGATACGCATATGTTCCGAATCGTCGGAGAATGTAGGAGTCTAGACCACGAACTTGTGGAGAAGAAATCAGTTGGAGTCAGAGCGAATCGAGGCCAGCTCGGACGTGTTGATTTACTCCGACGGAAAGAAGTGGCTCAGGAGAGCCGAACCTGACAAGACGTTTCAGTCGCACAAGGGTATCGTAGATTTCAGGGAAGTGATCGGAAGAAACTTCGGAGATTCAACGAAGAGTTCACTCGGCTTCGATTTCTGGATCTTTAAGCCCACCTTGGAGGACTATATACGGCATTCAAAGAGAACGACCCAGATAATGTATCCAAAGGACATAGGGTTGATTTTGGTGAAGAGCGGGATAGGCCCCGGAAGCGTGGTCGTTGAGGCAGGCACCGGAAGCGCTGCGCTGACGACAGCGCTGGCTCACTTCGTCAAGCCCACTGGTCATGTCTTCACCTACGAAATTCGCTCGGAATTCATCAGAGTAGCAGAGGAGAATCTGCGAAGGGCTCGCGTTCTGGAATTCGTCACTATACATAACAAAGATGCGAAACAAGGCTTCAATGAGAAGAACGTAGATGCTGTCTATCTGGACGTGGGAGACCCGTGGGAACTGGCGCCGCAAGCAGCCGCAGCGCTCCGCGGAGGTTCGATGTTGACTTCTTTCAGTCCAACCTACAATCAGGTCGAAAAGATGGCTGCTGCATTGGATTCTGAGGGTTTTATCGATCTTGAAACTGTCGAATGCTTTGAAAGAAGAATCCTTGTGAGGGAGGGAAAGAGTCGGCCAGCTTCGCGGATGATCGCGCATACCGGATTCATAACATTCGCAAGAAAGACCTTGAGGAAGAAGCCGCAGCAGTCGGAGACTTAGACTCATTCAAAAGAGCAGGCCTTACATCCTCACACAACATTTTATTGCAACTTCGACCGAAACTGGAAAGGCAATCTCCCAAAAAAGAGTGTGACCCTGAGTTCAACTTGGGAACAGGCCGGATGAAAATGTCGGCAAAAGTAGCCTCAAGGGTAGTATCATCCACCTTAGGTATCGCGCTTCTCGGTCTCATGGTGCCTATCGCATATCTGCTCTGGGGATGGGCCGTCAGCGGCCTTAGTCTGGACTTCTTGGCACAAGTCTTCACTCGGAATTTACTCGACTCCGGAATCCTTGCCCTCTCGATGGCCATTTTCACGCTTCTGGCCGTGACCGAGTTGAGGCGAGGCAACTGGCTCGAAAGGGCCACCTCGCTGGCCATAATGTTCATGATATTGTCGATCGCGGTCATCGCAATCCAAAGTCTAGCCGTGTGGGCGCTGACGAGACTACTTATCCCGCTCTATGACGTAGTGGTTAATGTCGCTGCCAGCGGCGTACTGATCGAAGCATTCTACCTATTCTTGTTAGGCGCTGCAATCGCAGGATTGAGCGTTCCCACAGGACAAAGATCAGGACTGTTCAGATCGCTTTTGCTTATGTTGGGCGGCGGGATGGCCGTGTTTTCTCCGTACGTTTCCCGGCTCCTGAGTTCGATAGTCGGATCGCCCATATCAGTATTGGGAGGTATAGCGATCTTCGTGCTGGGTGTCACAGTAGTCGTACTTTCGTTGCGTTCAACTCCGATAGACTGAGACGATCTCGCTACCATTGAAAATCCTCATATCTGAGCCCTTCCTAAACACTTTCACCCTTGCCCCCGGAAGCTCTAGATCGAACAAACTCCGGTGCTTCAATTGGCCTCAGATCAATTGCCTAAAACGGGTGGGGAGCCACCTTCTTCCTGCTACAACTGCGGAGCGTGCACTGGCGGATGCCCAGTATCGAGATTCAACGCCAGATACAATCCGCGTAATCTTTTGAAGGAGTATTCGGTCAGCCCGACCAAACTCGCTGAATCGGAACTGATCTGGATGTGCGCGATCTGCTACACTTGTTCGGAAAGGTGTCCACAGGGGATCGATCTTCCAGAAGCCCTAATCGAGGCTAAGAACATTGCGGCAAGAATGGACAGGGCCCCCTCCCACCTGAGGTCTGAAGCGATGACCCTCGTCAGAAACGGCTTGACCGTTACCGTTTCTCAGTCGATAGCCTCGAGGAGAGACAAGCTTGGGCTACCTAAGCTCCCATCGCCAAGTTTGGAACAAATCTCAAAGCTCATAGCGGGATCTACACTGGAAAGGGCTAGCTCTAGTGGCGTGGTTGAAGCCAGAAGGCGAATCTGATGCTGAAGTATTCTCTCTTCCTAGGCTGCCTAATTCCGAACAGGTATCCACAGATAGAGGCGGCTTCTAGATTCGCCTTCAAGAAGATGGGTGTTGACGTCGAGGATATGGAGGGTGTGGGATGCTGTCCAGACCCCGTCGGAATTCGTTCCATTGATGAACGGTCTTGGCTTCTACTCGCCGCCCGAAATCTCTGCGTAGGAGAGGAGTTGGGCAAGAACATTCTGACTCTGTGCAGCGGATGCTACGAAACTCTGAACTCAGTCAACGTCATGCTGAAGGCCAAAGAAGAATTGAGATCGGATGTGAACAGAGAGCTCGCAAAGATTGGGAAGAAATTCAAGGGGGAGATGGAGGTCAGAAACCTCCTACAAGCCTTGGAGATCGACGTTGGCGTGGAGAACATAAGAAAGCGAGCGGTGAAACCACTCAAGGGGCTGAGGGTGGCATCACACTATGGTTGCCACCTCACCAAGCCGAGCTCAATTGCTAGGTTCGATGATCCAGAGAAGCCATCGGTATTAGACAGGCTTATTTCTGCACTGGGAGCTGAGAGTGTCCCCTACCTCAACAAACTTGATTGCTGCGGCGTAGGGCTCTCTTCAATTGACTCGGACGCTTCCACGAAGATTCTTGAAAAGAAACTGACCGACATCCAGAACGCTAAGGCCGACTGTATGGCCCTAGTCTGTCCGTTCTGCTACGGGCGTTATGACCTTGGCCAAGTTCAGCTGGCTCGGCAACAGAGCGTACGCTTTGGCATTCCTATACTGTACTACTCACAGCTTCTAGCGTACGCCTTGGGCGGGGAACCCGACTCGATCGGGCTTCAGTTCAACTATGTTCGGCCGAAAATGCTGCTTGATCGATAACCACATGCTTTCTTCCAAGTCGCAGCGTTGACGTAGCTCGCCGGACTGTTTCAGGTGGTTGCAGAATATCGTTCTACGAAGAATTTATATTGACACAGACGCTTGATGTGAAATCTCGCTTTGGAGAACCCAAGGACCGAGAGGGATGATTCGTGGCTCTCACAGGTCTTATTTCGTCTCCTGTCGTCGTTTTCATCATATCAGTCTTGGTCGCGGCGATCATATACTCACTGGGCGGAGTGTTAGCACCGAAGCCAACGCCCAGTGAGGACAAAGTTGCATCATACGCCTGTGGAGAAAAAATTGCACCGGGCAGAGTTCCGGTTACAATTCACCTCTTCAACTATGCTGCTCTCTTCATAGTTTTTGATGTCGTAGCAATGGTGCTAGCCTTCTCGCTTGCCGCTACCGGACCGCTAGTAGTGTGGCTGACGCTCGCATACG
>CAYWPD010000013.1:0-32615 GCA_964460055.1 uncultured Candidatus Bathyarchaeia archaeon | reverse complement strand
TAGGAGTCCCCAAGAAGTCTCTGACGAGATCAAACTGGTCATAGCGCAAATCGCGACGGTTGGCGAGGTCTCCGACGATACCGAGAAGATGTACCAAACATATGTCAAACTCCATGGTGAACTGACAGAAAGAACCTCCACCCTCTCAGAGAACAGAAAGAAGGCCCTCAAAGAAGTGGAAGCGAGAAGGGAAGTGTGGAGGCAAGCCCTTTCAAACTGGGTAGAAAAAGTGAATCCATCTTATCAGTCGATTCTCGAAGTCATCGATGCAACGGGACGAGTGCGTCTCACAAACATGGAGGACGTTGAAACCGCTGGGCTCGAGCTGCTCGTTGGTTTCAAGGGGGCAAAGCCGAGTGTTCTCGATGCTTACACCCAAAGCGGTGGAGAGAGGAGCACTGCTGTGATGTCTTTCCTCCTTGCTGTACAGCAACTTGTGGTTTCACCAATAAGAGCGGTGGACGAGTTCGATGTCCACATGGATCCAAGGAACAGGGAGATGATTTCGAAGGCGCTGGTTACGGTCTTCAGGGGACGAACTGATGCTCAGTACATAATGCTAACTCCAAGTCAACTTGCAGTGGTCGATCAATGGTCGCACATTATAACGGTTCAAAATCTGCAGGGCAGGTCAGAGGTTAAAACGGTGGAATAGATGGGAAAGGTGGATCAGAAGGATCTGGTCGAATACATTCTCCGAGTGATCGAGAGCTGTCACACCGTCGGATCTAAGCAGATCAACCCATTCGATCTCGATGTCATCTACGCTTTCAATAGACTTCACAAATATCTTCCAAGACTAAAGGGTCGAACTGAACAGCTATTGGACTCGGAGGCTGTAAAGGAGCTCTCGAATGTTGTCAAGCTGCAGGGAGATTGGATAAGGAATAGAGCCTCTTCTGGATACATAGATCCCCTGCTCCTGGAGCTCAAGATAAGATCGATGGATCTGCACTCCCTTTCCGATGTCTTTCTCCGATCTTGGCACCCAATCGTCGAGCTTGAGCAGCTCACCCCAAAGAGGCTGAAAGAAGGAATGGACTACTGGAACAGTCTGCTCAGCCTCAGAGATAGGTCAGAAAGCTTAATTGGATTGCATGTAGCTCGTCCGGAGACGATCTCCAGAGAAGACCTCGTTGAGATGAATCTGCTCTCCTCGAAAGAGTTCACCCAAATCTTGGAAGACCTCTGGAGGGAGGCATTGTACACTCCTCAGAATGGCAACGGACTGGAATACAAGCAGTTCGTCTACCGGGATACATACTTGGAGTCTGTTGTGCGAGCCTACTTGGTCAGCTTCTTGGTCACGTACGGATATGCCGATCTGAGAATAGACCCTCTGGAAGGATCGATCCACATAATCCCACTGAGAGAACGCGTTGAGAGACCACGTGAAGGCAGACAGATGACATCAATTCCGATATCCCTCTCTTATGACGAGTGGATTGCGTTCAAGGGGGCTGAGCAACGTGGCTGAGGAGCAGAGTGCCTTTGCGCGTAGAGTCAAGCGTGCCTCCCAAATGTTGTTCTTCCAGAGACACAGAAGACCCTACGCAAAAGGCTGGGAGCTCAGAAAAGTCCTTGGAAAAGACTACATGAAAGCGATCAAGTTACTGGACGCAGAGCTTGAGAAGATGGGGCTGCGTGTGAAGATCGTCTTCGATCAACCGGAAGCCGAAGCAAACCCCGAGGAAGATCAACTTGAACGGGCAAGGTTCTTCGTGACCCTGAGAGAGCCACTGACTCTGTCCGAGGCCAACTTGGCAGGCTGGAGAGTCGACGATGTTGCTATTTTGGCAGCGACCCTAGCTTTTGTTCTATCCAGAGAAGGCAAAGCTGCGAGAAAAGAGGTCGTAAAACTACTCCGGGAGAAGTTTCCGGACTGGAGAGTTGAAGCCAACCTAGATAGATATGTTCGTAGAGGCTATCTTGGCGAAGATGAGGCTGGAATGATGTTTGTCGATTGGAGAACTAGGGCAGAGATAGATCAAAGGACTTTGCTTTCATTAGTGCTTGCGGAGACACCACAACAGACAGAAGCCGACTAGCTGCCGCACTGCGCCTAGATGACTGATCCGAAAAACAATAACTACCAGAATCGCCGTTTGAGGGCGCTCTTCTCAGCTTCTAGGATTAGTTCAAAGAATTGATCAGACGCGTCCTTGGACTCCGCCAGTATTTCTTCAGTCTCGCGAATTCGAATATTCTTCGCTGCCAGTGCGATAGCAGCTCGCTTCCCATAAGTCGATATCAAGGCCGCTGTTTCTACAACATTCTTCAAAGTGTCTTCAAGGCCGTGTGTTGCTTTCCCCCTCCTTTCCATCAATCTTCGGAGAGTCTCCTCTGAGTCGGAGACGCAGCCCACCTTCGAAGAGTTGCATTTCGGACAGATTATTCGCTCTGCCATATCCGCTGTCCTTTTGATTTCAAGGTATCTCCAACAGTCTGCGCAAATCAAAGCTCTAGCCTCGCCAAGGAGCCTAGCTTTGGCAGATTGAATCAGTATTTGTTTCATCTTGTCTGGGGGAATCAGGTCGGTCTTTCTTCCGATCTCCTCTAATCCAACTCTGGCGATGGGAGATGCTTCTTTTTGCTCGCCCAGATCCGCGATCTCGATAGTTCCGGCGGCGATCGCATCAAGCGCCTTTGATGTCCCCTCAACATCAAGATCCGAGTAAAGAGTCTCCTTCAAGGCTTCATCAAATATGGCGGTGCCTTCGAAATCCTTGACGAGTTTCTCGAGGCCGACTCCCGTGAGGTCCGCTGACCTTGATATTGCTCCGAATCTCCTAGCCACTTGTATCAGTCTGCGCTTGAAAAGCCCCGATTTGGTTGCGGCTTCAACAGCTTCTTTCTTGATGTCGGTACCTGACAATTCTCGGAGGGTGGCCGCGACGTCTGAGGGCGATATCGAAGCCGTTGCTTGAACGAAGATTCTGTACGGGTCTTGTTGAACTCCGGTCGAAACCCCTGTTTTCTCCGACACCATTCTCCCCACGAGTCTTGCTAGCGTACGATTCACTTGAGAGCCGAAGCTACATTGGATAACAATATACTCTTCCCATTTTTCGATCGTTATTCTCTTGTCAGTCGGAACCGGAATACCCAAATCGATCTGATTTCTGACCTCCTCCAAGGCGGGTTTTACGACCTCTTCTTCTATAGGATATTCATCTGATATCGAGCTGGCGATCTCCTCGACATCCTTTTGTGACCTAAACTCCCGCTCCGCCCTACCCCTTAGCGATCCGACTTCCATGGCTACCTCGTACGGAACCGGTATCTCTTCCCCAATCCAGATCGGTATCGCTCCCGTTGGATCGTCGATCGACTTAACGTATACACGATCATTGAATATGCCTGTGATCTTCCAAGGTGATCCTCTAACAATGAACTTGGTTCCTATCAGTCCGTACTCCGCTACAAAGGCCTCGTCAAGTACGCCTATCGCCGATTCTGACGACTCCTCAACGACCAGATACTGTTTCTCCACCGGGATCATTGAGAGGTTCTCGAAGTAGTACTGGTAGAGTTCCTTGCTGACTTGAGGCCTGACAAGGACTCTTTCTTCGAAGGACACCCAAGCAAGTCTTGGGTATCTTGTATGCATGTATGTGAGTGCGCTCCTGAGTTCACTCTCAGTGATTTCGCTGTAGGGGAGGGATTGTCTTAGAAGTTGGATCACTTCATCGAAGGTCCATCTCTTGCGACTTATCAGCAAGCCTGCCAGCTGTTGAGTCAGCACATCCAGAGGCCTTTCGGGGATCAAGACTTCCTCAAGCTGTTCGGCCAGGGCCCGCCGACTTATTGCAGCGGCCTCAAGTGTATCGTCTGAATCGAGCGTGATGATCACGCCGCGTGCAGTGAGGCCTATTCTGTGGCCGCTCCTTCCAACCCTCTGAAGCAACCTAGTGACTTGCCTTGGAGAGTTGTACTGAATAACCATGTCAATTGTACCGATGTCGATGCCAAGTTCGAGCGAAGAGGTGCAGATTAGTCCTTTCAATAGACTCTGTTTGAATCCTCTCTCCGCGATCACTCTCGATGTCCTAGCAAGTGATCCATGGTGAATACTGACAGGGAAGTTCAAATCCCAGACTCTGAAACGGCTTGCTAGTATCTCGGCCAGCGCTCGTGTGTTCGTGAAGACTAGGGTCGACCGGTACTTCTCAACTAGACTGCGGATCAGCCTCAGCCTGGCCACAACGTCCGGATGAGTGTAGAGCTTAGCAGCGAGTTCGATGTCAGCTTCAGAAGCCTTGGGGGAAGCGATATCAAGGTTGAAGTATCTGGCGACTGGAACCCTCACGACATGACACTTTCTGAAGATTCCGACGAGGAACTTGGCTACTCTATCCGGGCTACCTATTGTTGCTGAGAGCCCTACGATTTGGAACTCCTCTTTGCAGATGGAGCGCAATCTCTCGAGGGCCACAGCGAGCTGACTGCCCCTTTTGTCTCCAGCTAGTTCGTGAATTTCATCGACGATAACCCATTTCACCATGCTCAGATGTCGATTAAGTACTCTCCCGGGAAGTATCGCTTGCAGAGTTTCCGGCGTCGTTATCAGAACGTCAGGTGGTGCCCTAGCCTGCATCACTCTTTCCGCTGTCTCTGTGTCTCCATGGCGCACCGCGATTCTGATGTCAAGACGTGTGCACCACCATTCAAGACGCTCTAGTAGATCCCTATTGAGCGCTCGCAGTGGAGTAATGTACAGGATCTTGAAGCCGGGCCTCCTGATGGGCAGGAGAAGGAGCTGGTTGAATACGGGTAGAAAAGCAGCTTCAGTCTTTCCTGTCCCAGTAGGTGCAATCAGAAGGACGTTGTTTCCTTCTAGGATAAGGGGAATGGCTTGTGCCTGGGGTTCCGTAGGGTTCGAGAATCCTCTGTCTTTGATGGCTTCGCGAAGTGGTCTCACTAGCTTGGAGAAGACGTTGTCCGTTGAGTGCACCGAAATCACGATTGGCAAGAAAGGTGTGTCGGAGCCCTTCGAAAAAAAGCTAGCGGAATCAACATGGTATTGCGTCCAGTCTTTGGCGCAGCCTGCAGTTGCACAGACACGGTCCGCCTTGTTCCCGTGTGGCACGCGTATGAGATTGAACTGGTGATGGTCTGAAGCATCTTTGGTGCCAAAGTTCGAAATCTTTACGTACGTAAAGATTATAACAGATCATCCGTAAAACATGCTTGATTGATTAAAGCTGATCGCCGAGAAGACGACTTCGATTCGCTGATGAGAGATGCGACCTTGACCCGATGTCAGAGTCCGACAGCGCGCGAGAGATGCAGATCGCGAGAAACCGGTCTCGAAAATGACAGAGTCATTCAGGATTACCAGAAATTCATGCCAAACCACTGGAATTCCGGAAGTGTGGCGGACGTGGACTCCGCAACTGAGGACCTTGGCTGGTGAAAGGATGTCGGCTGCGCCTAGAAGACGCCACCCACTCATCCCTCCTCAACGGATGAAGTTGATTGATGGCGAAATCCGTATCATAGCGGATCGATGTAAGGGATGCGGATTTTGCATAGATTTCTGCCCGAGAAAAGTTCTTGAGAGCTCATCCAAACTGAACTCAAGGGGAGTCTATCCTCCAGAAGTGAAGAATGAGGACGAGTGCGCGGGATGCACCATATGTGAGAGGCTCTGTCCGGAGTTCGCAATATTTCTAGAACCGAGGAGGCGTTAGTTTGGGCATGTCTGTTCTAACTGGAACATACTTCTCCCAAGGAGACATTGCATGCGCAGAGGGCGCTATCGCATCAGGGTGTAGATTCTTCGCTGGTTATCCGATAACTCCTGCAACTGAGATCGCGGAACACATGGCCAGGAGGCTTCCTGAGGTCGGTGGAGCATATATCCAGATGGAAGACGAACTGGCCTCAATGGCTGCAATAATAGGAGCTTCCTACGCTGGCATCAAGTCCATGACAGCTACCTCTGGGCCAGGCTTCAGCCTCATGGTAGAGAACATCGGATTGGCGGTCATGACAGAGGCACCCTGCGTCGTGGTGAATGTCATGCGTGGAGGCCCAAGCACTGGCACGCCGACATCAACTGGCCAGCAAGATGTCATGCAGGCTAAATGGGGTCCTCACGGAGATTGCGAGATAATCGCCCTTGCGCCAGCGTCTGTTCAGGAGATGTTTGATTTCACAGTCGAGGCGTTCAACCTATCCGAGACATACCGAGTTCCTGCAATAGTACTGGCGGACGAAACTGTTGGTCACCTCAGAGAGCGATTCATCATACCTGAATCCTCATCCTTGAAGATACGTGAAAGAAAGAAGAAGCAACACGATCTTTCAAGTGATTTTCAGGAGCCAGAACTTGTTCCTCCAATGGCCTGTTTTGGAGAGGGGTTCAAAGTCTTTGCCACAGGACTCACACATGATTCGCAGGGGCGGCCTGACACCCGCTCTGACGCTCACTCAGTTCTTGTCACTCGGCTGTGCGAGAAGATACGCAAGAATTCAGACAGAATCGCACATGTCAAACAGATCTACATGGAAGACGCCAAGGTGGCGGTTGTCAGTTACGGGAGCGTGTCCAGATCTGCGCTTGAGGCGGTGAAAATGGCGCGGAAAGAGGGGATGAAGGTCGGTCTCCTCAAGCTCGATGTCCTATGGCCCTTTCCTGAAAGACAAGTCGAGGACGTTGCATCAAGCGTCTCGCGGATAGTGGTTCCGGAGATGAACTGTGGACAGATTCTCAGGGAAGTACAGCGAGTCGCGGGGATCTCGAAAGTGGTCTTTCTGCCCAAAGTAGGGGAGCACGTGCACACTCCTTTCGAAATCTTGGACGCGGTCAGGAGCTGATGGGTCTTGGAGATCGAGCACCCTTTCGATAGATATCTGCGCGATGGGATGATTCCACACATCTGGTGCGAAGGTTGTGGAAACGGCATCATACTGAACTGCTTCATTAAAGCCGTACAAGAGTCGGACCTCGATACCAACAAACTTGTAGTAGTCTCTGGAATAGGCTGCATCGGCAGAATCTCGGGCTACATTAACTCCGACGGCTTTCATACGACTCACGGCAGAGCGATTGCGTTTGCCACAGGGGCTAAAATTGCCAATCCATCACTTGATGTTGTGGTGATAAGCGGGGACGGCGACCTTTTTGCAATCGGAGGCAACCACTTCATACATGCGGCTAGACGCAATCTAGACATCAAGGTGATCTGCTCGAACAACTTCAACTACGGGATGACAGGAGGCCAATCCGGGCCCACAACCCCACTTGAAGCTTGGACTATGACGACTCCTTATGGAAACATAGAGCGCCCATTCAACCTAGTCCACCTTGCCTCTGCATCGGGGGCAGTCTACGTTGCAAGATGGACGGTCATGCATGTCACAAGACTCATCAACTCCATCAAGAGAACTCTACAGAAGAAGGGCTTCACTTTCATCGAAGTTGTGTCACCGTGCCCCGAGCTTTTCGGAAGATATAACCGCATGGGAGATGCTTCCGAGATGCTGCGATGGCTTTCAGAGAGCTCTGAGATCCATCATGGGTATGATACATCAATGGCCGACATTGGGCTAAGACAGAAGTTGATCCTTGGAGAGTTCGTCGACATCGAGAAACCAGAGTACTCAGATCTGCTGAATGCTGCGAACCTCAGAGTCAGGGAGACCCTGGCCAAACAGGAGAGACCGACACTTGTGAAGCTTGAGGGATGAACTTGGTCGAGGAATTGGGATCAGGAAGGATTGAGGTTCGAATCTGTGGATTTGGAGGGCAAGGGATCGTTCGAGCTGGAGTGATTCTCGGCCTGGCAGCTTCAATATACGCTGGAAAGAACGCGGCTCAGTCTCAGTCGTACGGCCCCGAGGCGAGGGGTGGCTCCTGCAGGTCAGAGGTTGTGATCTCCGATTCGGAGATCGACTATCCCAAAGTCGATGTCCCTGACGCAGTCGTCATTATGTCGCATGAGGCGTACAGACGATACGCGAATGAAGTGAAGAAAGATGGAATCCTGATCGTGGATCCGGACATGATCTCAGAGATGGAGAGATCCAGCCCTGCTAAAGTTATTGAGGTACCAGCGAGCAAGATCGCAGATGAGTTGGGCAAGCGGATCGTTTCAAACGTCGTAATGCTCGGTGCACTGACCGCCTTGACCAAGATTGTTCCTGCTGAAGCGGTTGAAAGAGCCATTCTCTCAAGCGTTCCCAAGGGTACCGAAGAGCTCAATCTGTCAGCTTTCCGGAGGGGATATGCGTTCGTAAGACAGCAAACCTAACCGCTGTGAGCACTATTTCAGCCTACCCGAAGATGGTCAGATGGATGTGGAAGCACTTGTCAACCGTTATAGATTCTCCAAAGACTCGATCGAAGCTCTCATTGAGGTCTTTAGCGATAGGACGCCCTCAGTCATCGAAGCTCTGAAATCTCCCGGGAATCGGTTTTTCATCCGAGTCAACACTCTGAGGGCTGACCTTGAAGAGATCGTGACACTCTTTAAAAGGCGAGGTGTGGTCGTCGAGACGCTTACGGAGATGGAAGAAGCCGCCTTCATACACATTTCTGGGCCATTCAGGCTCAGAGATTATCCCAAGAAGATTGTGGTCGACAGATTCGCAGCTGAAAGTATCCTCCTAGGGTCACATCTCTACGCACCAGGGGTGAAGAACTGCAAAGAAGTGAGAAGAGGAGAGGTCTTGGCAGTAGTCGACGAAGAAGGCCAACACGTAGCCAATGGGGTCGCAAGACAGGACGAGACTCAGATCCTGAGGGAGCGAAGAGGTCTAGCCGTTGAGATAACGGAGGCCATGTACCGCGTGCCTAGTATAAGAGAGACACCCGAATTTATCCAAGGCCTGATACTACCGCAGTCGCTACCCGCAATGATTACCGTACGAGCCCTAGAGCCACAACCGAATGAAATTATTGTTGACTTATGTGCTTCTCCCGGAGGGAAGACCAGCCACATAGCAGAGATCACAAGTGGTCGATCTTCGATATTTGCGATCGACAGAAGCAAGGAGAAGATCAACGATCTCAAAGCGACACTATCACGACTGGGACATAACAACATAAACTGCATCTGCCATGACAGCAGATATCTGCCAGAAGACTTCGAAGATCTGAAGGCCGATAAAGTTCTTCTCGATCCGCCGTGTTCAGCGCTCGGACTTAGGCCAAAACTGGCTGAGCATATAACACGCAGGGGGATCTCATCCCTTGCCTCATACCAAAAGCAACTTCTCCAATCTGCTTCTAGAGTCCTCAAAGAAGAAGGAAAACTGGTTTACAGTACGTGTACTCTTACTTTGGACGAGAATGAAAAGGTCATCAAGTATGGTCTGGAAGCGCTCGGACTTATGCTCGAATCTCAACCCATCTTCATAGGCAGTCCAGGCAAAGGCAACATTTGCAAAGGGGGAGAAAGTGCTCAGAGATTTGATCCGTCCATTCACGATACCCCAGGGTATTTCATAGCTCGCCTCGTCAAGCGCAGATGTTAGGTTGTCCCTATCGGAACGGCCTTGATCAGCGTCTTCACGGGAACGCCGTCTATAGTCTCTCTCGCCTTCTTGTCAACGAGTGTAAGGATTCCAACGGGTCTCGAGTTCAATTCTCGAAGCGACTGAACGACTACTCTCAATGTTTCTCCCGTATTCACCACGTCATCAACAATGAGTGCCCTTCTGCCCTCGACCTTCGAGAAGTTCAGGCAGATTGCTCCGGCAGCTGCACCTTCTTTGTCCGCGTGTCTGCGAGGTCGCATGACTGCCATAGGTTTCTCTAACTCATCAGCGACAAGAAGAGCGAGTGGTATACCCGAGGGTTCGACCCCGATAATTACCTCAGTCTCTTCAAATTCCTTGCTCTCCAGTGCGGATCTGGCCACTTCCGCCAGCATGTATCCAGCAAGGGTCAAACACCTTAGGTTCGAACCAATCTGGCTCCAATCGACATGGAAATCGTAGATTCCGGCCGGTTTCTCCTTCATGTGCTCCTTCATGAGCAACCACAAGACCGTGTCGGGTTGTACATTCAACTCGTCAGCGATCTCGGTCGTCGTGAATCCTTTGGCTTTGAGTCTCCGCGCTCGCTCAGAGAGCTCATGATATTTCTCTGTACTCAAATTCTCCTGCCCTTCGATTTCCCAGTTGCAGGGAGACGCCTTAAAGACTTTCTTTTGAGGGTTGTCCCACAAACGGGACAGCTCGAGCTTCTCAGATCAGGTGCAAATCTTCTACGGCAGGCAGGACAGAGGAGAATCCAGTCTTGGGAGTATCTGATCCCAAGAGTCGACAGACCAACATACTGGAGATGCAATTTCTCTGCTAGGTTCTGAATCGAGTAATCGTCTGACACCACGGTGATGTCAAGGTTCTTTGAAGAAAGCTCAAGCGCGAGCGCCAAAACTTCAATGTCGGTCTTCGAAAGCCTGTCAATATCGCCGGTTTTTCGGGATAGATCTTCAACTTCGTTAAGGTATCTGGGGCTCGGAACATTCACCTTGAGTTTTCCAACCTCTACCGCCGTCTTGAAGCGGATCCAACTCGTTGTACCGTATAAGAGTTCTGCTTCAACTAGGGGCGTGGTGAACTGTTCCAGCTCAGAGGACGATGGATCATAACCCATGACGAAAGGAGGAAGTATCTAGGACCAACGCTTCTCGCTTCAATCCCTACTCCTCCATCGCAAACTGGAGCCTTCCTTTCAGTCTCTGATGGAAACTCGGTTCCAAGCGTATGAAGACCGCTCGGTGCTTCGATTTCTGCAGAATGACACGTTCTCCGCTCTTTAGATCGTGTCGATGGGCGCCGTCCACAACTGCCACGGCTCTGACCTGAGGCTTCAAGAGGTCTACGATTGTTCTCCCACGTGATGATATCGCGAGAGGGCGCGTCGGGACCAACGGACAGACTGGAGTTAGAATGAAGGCATCCAGCATCGGATCCAGTATTGATCCTCCGGCTGAGAGAGAGTAGGCCGTCGACCCCGTGGGGGTGGCCACTATTAGACCATCGGCTCTGCACTCCATCAGAAGTTCTCCATCCCTCTGAACTCGGAAGAAGATCATCTTCGATGGGACAGCAGAGGTAATCAAGATTTCATTAAGCGCGTCTGGAAGCGGGTTGCCGTCAACAACCACCTCTATCTTAGCGTTGAACTCCTTGACGTAGTTGCCTGCCAGAACCTTTCGAATCGCTTCCATGGCATGTTCCGGCCTTATCTCGGCGAGAAATCCCCTTGTGCCCATGTTGATTGCGAGCATTGGAATCTCGGATCTGCCGAGTTCGAGGCAGGTCCGGAGAATCGTACCATCTCCACCTATGACTATGAGCAACTCAGCGGAGCTCTCGGCCGCTGAGCCCGGAGTGAACTTGTCGGCTTTGGAAGCGATCTCGCGGCTCATCCAGACCTTTCTGCCCTTGGAACTGAGGAATGTGGCGATATTTTTCGCTAGCGAGACAGCCTCTTCCTTGTCTGGCCTGGCCAGGATGCCAACGGTGTCAAACAAGACGATTCACGCCGAAGGTCTATCTTGGATCAAAGGAACACTTAGTTGTTGCGTTCAACTGGAACCGCCATAGTATAATTAAAAAGATCCCTTTTCAAGTATATTCGAAACCGTATCGAGATGAGAAGATGAGCAGACCTATCGATGTGGGCTCAGTGAAGATCGGACATCACATCATCATCGATGGAGAACCATGCCGAGTAGTCGAATACGAGAAATCCAAGCCCGGCAAACACGGCTCTGCAAAGGCGAGAATCGTTGCAATTGGAATCTTCGACGATGGAAAGCGCAGCATTGTGAGCCCAGTCGACGGGAAAATAGAGATCCCAGTCATAGAGAAGAGAAGTGGACAAGTGGTTTCAGTCTCCCAGAATACGCTCCAACTTATGGACATGGAGAACTACGAAGTCTTTGAAATCGGTCTTCCCAAGGAAGAGGAGATTCAGTCAAGAGTACGCGCTGGAAGCGAAGTTGAATACTGGAAGGTTTTGGATCGAAGGAAGATAGTTCGCGTAAAGGAATAGCTGCCACTTGACCAGTCAGACACGCACAAGACACCCATTCGCGCATCATCCAACGATCTGCCTATAGCGGCTGTCAGTCATTTTGTCTAAGTACTGCATGGCCGCAGAGTTTTCCTTCCTGACGTGCTCGACTCCCATCTTGTTGACGGTTTCACTCATTTCCGAGATTATCTTGGCGTACCTGTCGCCCTCTGCCGCCGACACCCACTCCAACCGCAATCTCTCCGGACTGATTCCAATCTTCTCTAGGAGCGGCGGTATCGCCTTGACTCGCTTTTCGCAGTGGAAGTTCCCTGATATGTAATGACAGTCGTAGGGGTGGCAGCCTGAGACGAGGACCATCCCGGCGCCTCTCCTGAATGCCTCGAAGATGAACTCCCTGTCAACTCTTCCAGAGCACATTACCTTAATCGCTCTCACATTAGGAGGATATTGGCGTCTACTCGTCCCGGCAAGGTCTGCTCCGGCGTAGCTGCACCAGTTGCAGAGAAAGGCGAGAATCTTCTTCTCTGGTTCGATTGCGAGAGCGGAGGCGATTTGCGAGGTGATCTGCAGATCCGTGAAACCCAACTGCGTTATCGCGTTACTCGGACAGTCCGCGACGCAGGTTCCACAGCCGTGGCACTTTGCTGGGGTGACGAGGGCCGCTTTCTTTTCCTCTGCAGTGATCGCGCCGTATGGGCACCTAGTCGCACAGATACCACATTTCGTTGTTGTGTTTCTGCATAGTTCGGGCATTACCCATGCGACGGTTGGTTCGATGCTCCATTTGGCCTTTGAAAGGATCCTGGATGCGCGGGCTGCAGCTCCGCTTGCCTGCGCGACGCTATATGGGATGTCTTTGGGTCCTTGTGCACATCCGCTGAGAAATATCCCATCGGTTGGAGTATCCATCGGTCTGAGTTTGGGATGATATTCCATAAAGAAGCCACTGGAGTCTCTCGTGATGTTGAGAGTCCTCCCAAGCTCTTCGGTGCCGCTTCTAGGCACAGCCGCAGGCGACAAGATTGCCATGTCGTACTCGGCGTCTCTGCGCTCGCCCGCGGAAACATCTTCGACTGAGATGATCAGGTTCTTGTTTGTCGGGTTCTCCCCTATTTCAGAAGGCTTTCCACGAATGAACTTGATTCCTTGGATCCGCGCTCTTCTATAGAACTCCTCGTAGCCTTTGAATGGAGCGCGGATGTCTATGAAGTAGACAGTGATATCCATATCCGGATAGTGCTCTTTCAACAGAACTGCGTTCTTGATGGTGTACATGCAGCAAAATCCTGAGCAATATGGTTTCTCCTTCTCGTCACGGGATCCTACACATTGTATGAATGCCACTTTGTGGGGTTCCTTGAGGTCAGAGGGGCGAACAACATGCCCGTTCGTTGGACCTGCTGCGTTGATTAGCCTTTCTAGCTCGAGTGACGTGATGACATTGCTGTATTCACCGAATCCATATTCCTTCATCATTGCCGAGTCGTACAAGTCAAAACCAGTAGCTACCACAATCGTTCCAACCTCGATCGCCTCTTCAACAGGATGCATATCGTAGTCTATTGCGCCCCTCTCGCAGGCTTCTTTGCACTTTGCACAAGTCAGTGGGACAAGCCCAAGACAGCTCTTCTCATCAAGAACGTAGGAAGCTGGGACAGCCTGCGGAAAGGGAATATGAATGGCCTTTCTCCAACTTAATCCTTCGTCGAACTCGTTCGGAACCTCCACAGGACACACTTTGGTACAGTCGCCACATGCGTTACACTTCTCTGAGATCACGTATCGCGGTTTCTTCAGGAGGGTGACCTTGAAGTTGCCGATGTAGCCTTCGGCCTTCTTGACCTCCGCGTAGGTCAGCAGCTCTATGTTGGGGTGACGGCTCGCCTCGACCATTTTAGGCCCAAGGATACAGATTGAGCAATCAAGCGTTGGAAAGGTCTTGTCGAGCTGGGCCATTCTACCCCCGATACTCGCGTCCCTATCAACTAGGTATACGTGGAACCCGTGGTCCGCTAGATCCAGAGCAGAGTGGATTCCAGCCACGCCGCCGCCTATGACAAGCGCTCTGTTGGTTACGGGAACCTCGATCACATGCAAGTCTCGTAGGTGCCTAGCCTTGGCAACTGCCATTCTCACAAGGTCCTTCGCCTTCTCCGTAGCCTCTTCGGGATTCGAGGTGTGGCACCAAGAGCAGTGTTCTCTGATGTTTGCCATCTCGAAGAGATATGGATTAAGTCCCGCGCCATTGACGCATGTCCTAAAGGTCGGCTCATGCATACGTGGAGAGCAGGAGGCTACCACTACGCGATTTATCCCGAGCTCCTTGATGTCTTTCTTTATGAGTTCTTGGCCTTGATCCGCGCACATGTATCGATTATCCCTTGAGACCACAACATTTGGAAGGCTTGCTGCAAAGTCTCTGACCTTGGCACAATCAACCGTTCCAGCGATGTTGAGGCCACAGTGGCAGACATAGACTCCGACACGGGCTTGCTCTTCGCTATCTGCTTTGGCAGTCATTTGGCATCGCTACCCGCGGCATCCAGATTCTTCAAAGGGCTTTTTAAATGTCCCTTAAGGAGACTCGGCCTCTCTTTCTTTTGGCACCAGCTCTGCATCCCGAATTTGAAGATGTCCGCTGTCCATCTTCCAGACTATCTCGGATTCCACTACGCGTATTCTTTTAGAAAAGATGGGTGCGTCCAGAACGAAGGTCTCGGCTTCGCCTCCTTCAAAGGTCAGATTGATGCCATACTTGACGCTGAGTCTCTTCAACTCCTCGAGGAGGGTGGTGTCCAGCCTCCTTCCGAGAATCTCTTTAGTGAGTCCCCACGCCATACAGGCGGTTATTATCGCTTCAATTCCTGATTCAATCTCCTTTCTGAGCAGTAGTTCAGCCTCCTTCCCCCATAGAGGAGCTTCGTGAACCAGTCCCAGTTCCGCGCAAACGATGTCTACACGTTTCTTCTGAAAGGTGCTGGCTATCGCTCCAGATACGATGCCTTCTAAGCCATATCGATACTTCGCCTCGGCGATCAAGGCCTTTAGACTCCTCTCCTCCGAGCCCCCTTGAGGTTCCGCCACGCTCTCTAGTTGCGGCAATTCGAGCGCTTGTGCTTGGAGATTGGTCCACTTCGTATTCGGGTAATGAAACATCAACGACTCTGGAGCCGGGTGTACCGTTATGAGGCAGGTAGCCTCGTGTCGCCTCTTCATCGATTCGATGATTGCAAAAGTACTATCCTTACCTCCACTGAAGAGGAAACCCACCTTCAATGGTTTGCACCTCTTTCAGCCTACACGTCTTAATCGAGTTGCTGACAGCTCTAATAGGATCAGATCGCTTAGAAAGCCTATAAAGAAGGGCCCGTTTTGGAGACTACTAACCTCATAATCAAGAAGGTCGATCTCGGTTGGCTCTGGAGAAGCTAGGAGGCTCCCTTAGTTCGGCCATCCACAAGATTCTCAGGCAACCTATCGTTGATGAGGCGACCGTCAAGGAGCTCGTTAGAGATCTGCAAAGGGCTCTCCTGCAGTCAGACGTCAACGTTCAGCTTGTTCTTGATCTTTCAAAAAGAATCGAAGAGAGAGCTCTTCGAGAGAGGCTTCCCCAAGGAATATCGAGACGTGACCATGTTGTCAAAGTTGTTTACGAAGAGCTGACCAAGTTCCTAGGAGAAAGGCCGACGAAGATCGATCTGTCACCCGAAAGAATCCAAACCATCATGTTGGTGGGTATTCAGGGCTCGGGTAAGACAACGACTGCAGTAAAGATGGCTAGATACTACCAGAAGAGGGGGCTCAAGTCGGCAATAGTCTGCGCTGACACCTACAGGCCGGGAGCGTTCCAACAACTGAAGCAGCTCGCAGAAAAGGTCGGGATCCCCGTTTATGGAGGAGATGGTGGAAAGAACCCAGCCCAGATTGCATCAGAAGGGGTTGAACGCTTATTCACAGAAGGTTTCGACATCATTATCATAGACACGGCTGGAAGGCACAAGAACGAGGCGGATCTGATTAAAGAAATGGTCCTCATGTCAGAAAGGATTCATCCAAGCCAAGTGACTATGGTAATAGACGCGACCATAGGTCAGCTCGCGGCGTCGCAAGCAAAGGCGTTTCATGAGGCGACACCTCTTGGGTCCATCTTCGTAGCTAAGCTTGACGGATCTGCAAGAGGTGGAGGGGCGTTGTCAGCTGTTGCTGCTACGGGAGCGCCGATCCAGTTCATAGGCACTGGAGAGAAGATAGAGGACATAGAACTTTTTATTCCCTCGAGATTCGTCGGAAGGCTGCTCGGAATGGGCGACGTCGAAGGCTTGATTGAGAGAGTCCGAGAGGCCGAGATCAAAGTTCCGGAGAAGAAAGCAAGAGAATTCATGAGCGGCAAGTTCACATTGATGGACATGTACGAGCAGCTTGAGGCGGTTCAGAAAATGGGTCCTCTGAGAGGAATAGTCGCAAGGCTTCCTGGTATCGGTTCAAAGTTGCCTGAAGATGCGACAGACGTCGCCGAAGACAGGCTCAGGAAGTGGCGGTTCATCATACAGTCCATGACCAAGGAAGAGAGAGAGGATCCAAGAATCCTTCAATCGTCTCGAATAAGAAGAATCGCAAGGGGTTCTGGTTGCTCGGAAAAAGAGGTAAAGGAACTTGTAAAACAACATCAGATGATGAGAAAGCTGATGAAGAGCTTGAAGCGAAGAAAACTTCCATTTCAGATGAAGTTTCAGTGAGCAATCTCAAACTTGATCCAAGCTTCCTCTGCGATTAACGGTGGAAGATGAGAGATTTTGGAAAACAGCTTGGTCGAGAAGACATACGAACTTCTGAAGGAGGTGCCCCTCTGCGATAGATGTCTGGGAAGACAGTTTGCGTTTCTCACGACAGGAACCAACAATCTGGAAAGAGGCAGATCTCTGAAGTGGGTTTTGGCAGCCATCGGCCATCAAAGAGCTCTTGTCGACAATCCAGAAGGCTATCGAATCCTCAGAGTGCTCGATGAAAAAGGAGATTCAGACGTAGCCGCGCAGAGTCTTCAGAAACTCGGGAAGAAGTTCGAGAAGACGGTCTTCTCGTGCAAGATATGCCAAGGAAGACTAGGGCACATTCCGCAGTTCGCAGAGAAGATCTGGAGCATGGTTGGTGAATTCGACTTCCAATCATTTCTTGTCGGCGCTAGAGTTCCTACAGACGTCACAGAGACTGAGGATGAGATGAAGGCCTCACACCATCTGACTTGGGGGGAGAGCATCAAGTCTGAAATAAGTCGCGAACTCGGAAAGGCACTGGCATTGATCTCTGGGAAAATAGTTGATACAAGAAAGCCAGATCTTAGCATAGTGGCAGACATATTCGATGGCAAATTCGAAATCAGAATCAATCCATCGTTCATAGCTGGGAGGTATAGGAAGCTCGTCCGCGGCATACCCCAAGCGGCGTGGTTGTGCCGGCGATGCCGTGGCAAGGGCTGCGACGAGTGTGCTGGAACTGGGCGCATGTATCCGGAGTCCGTTGAAGAGCTGATATGCAAAACCATCCTCGAGTTCACGGGCGGCAGCAGCGCGAAACTGCATGCGTCAGGCAGGGAGGACATTGATGCGCGCATGCTTGGGAATGGTCGCCCCTTCGTTGTGGAGGTTCGTGAGCCGAGAAGGCGTGCGGTCGACCTAAATCTGCTTGAAAAAAAAATCAACGAAGCGGCCGAAGGGAAGATCGAGGTGCTAAGCCTCCGAAGAGCAGAAAGAAGTGAGGTTCGAAAAGTAAAGAGTGAAGAGAGGTCGAAGAAGGTCTATAGAGCAATCGTTGTCACCTCAAAGAAAACTAGCGATGAAGACCTGACCCGGCTGGAGCGCGCCTTTTCAAACGTCATAGTCAAACAGCAAACGCCCACCAGGGTTCTACATAGAAGGTCAGATAGAGTGAGAGAAAAAGAGATATACGAGGCCAAGGCGAAGAGGCTTGCCCCGAAGAAGTTGGAGCTTACCCTGAGTTGTCAGGGTGGCCTATACGTCAAAGAACTGGTCGACGGAGATGGTGGAAGGACGAAGCCCAGCCTCTCAGAGATATTGGGATCAGAAGCGCGATGTTCCGAACTGGATGTAATTGAGGTTGGAATCGAGGGGTAGCCAGTTGAAGAGATCAAAAGGTTACAGGTCGAAAAGCCGAGGCATATTGAGGAGACCGCCTAGACAGAGAGGGCAGAGGTCTCTAGGATACATCCTCAGAGAATATGAGGTTGGAGAGAAGGTTGGGCTTTACGTAGACCCTTCAACGCACGCTGGAGAGCCGCACAGAAGGTATCACGGGAAGATAGGAAAAATAATGGGAAAGCGTGGTAGCTCGTATCTTGTTCAGGTAAGGGATGGTAGAAGTCTGAAGACGGTAATAGTACGTCCCGAACACATTAGATCCCATAAGACATCCAATTGAGGGACGATGGGTGCCGAGGAAAGTCCTAGATCAGAGATCTGTCTCGATCGCCGAAGTGAAGACTGTCCTAAAGAAAAGGAATGAAGCCGAGTTGGACCAATTTCAGAAGAGAACCCTTGACTATGCAACGAAGTTCTCCAAAATCAACGGTGAAGAAGCTCCGAAATTGGTAGAGAAGCTAATGGCCGACTTCTCCGTAAGCCGAAGTGAAGCTGTGCAACTTGCAAACTGCATGCCCTCGAGCATTGAGGAATGCAGAACCTTTCTGCAATACGGAAAGAGAAAACTGATAACCACGAGAGAGCTAGAGGGATTGCTGAAGGTTCTGAACGAATATCGAGAGGCATAGAACCCAAGACGAGTTTTCATGTTTTGAAACGCGATGGAGAGTTGGCTCTAGGCCTTGGAAAGGAAGAAGTACGAAGAGTACGGATACGTCTTGGACTACGTCCCTCACGGCAGGGCAGGATCACAGAGACAGAGTTACCGAGCTGAGCCGGTTGTACAGATAGTGGGAGAGTCATATTTCACGCTTCTCGAAGCTGCACCTGAACCCGGTGCGGTCTTCTCACCATTCGAGCGCATCTACGTTGGAAAGGACAGAAGAGAGAAGATAAGCCACATAATCGGTAGAATTGGATACGAAGAATTGACATCAACGTCGAGAAGTGATCTAGAGACAGTCATAGAGAGAATGGTGAAATCTCAAGAGAAACGTTTCGTGGAATTCTTCAACAGTTCGCAAGCGATAGCGCCACGAATGCACTCCCTTGAACTGATCCCCGGAATTGGAAAGAAGATCATGTGGACAATCGTCGAATCCAGAGAGGCCAAACCGTTTGAAAACTTCGAAGACATACGCAAGAGAACAGGGCTGTCCGATCCCGGAAAATTCATAGCAAAGAGGATTCTCCAAGAGCTGCGTGGAGAAGAGCGCTACCGAATATTCACCAGACAGATCTAGATTCGTAGCTGAGATATCGGATTGCACGCGCAGCATGGGAAAAGATGGAATGAACCTCAAAGCGAGAGTAAGTGAGCTCGTCGAGCAGAGCGGCATGAGTCCTCGCCAGAGACTTGGGCAAAGCTTCGTTGTTGATGAACTTCTCCTTGGTCGACTCATAAAATACGCAGAGATTCTTCCAAGTGAGACAGTACTTGAGATCGGAACAGGATTTGGGTTTCTGACTGAGTTGCTCTCCAGAGTTGCGCATCAGGTGTACACGATCGAGTTGGATCGGAGACTCTGCCAAATGGCCAGAGAACTCTTGAGAGGACAAAAGAACGTCCACCTGATTGAAGGGGATGCCTTGGAGGTTTCATTTCCAGAGTTTGACAAGGTCGTGTCCAATCCTCCATACGCCATATCTTCAGATCTCGTCTTTCGACTGCTCAGACACACCTTCAGGAGCGGTATACTGACCTTTCAGACAGAGTTCGCGAGGAGGCTCGTCGCCCCGAGTGGAACCCCTGAATACGGGCGTCTCACCGTAATGGTTTATCCAAAAGCAGAAGTCGAACTACTCGAGGAAGTACCCCGGCAATCCTTCTATCCTACGCCGAGGGTTGACTCGACTGTTGTCAGAATTAGACTCAGGCGATCTCCTTTTACATTGAAGGACGTACGCATGTTCGAAGAACTTGTGAGGTTCATGTTCACTCAGCGTCGTCGTATCAGCAAGAAGGTAGTTGAGAGATTTGTCTCTGAGCATTGTCTGTCGAGAGCGGCGTTGGACGAAGTGTTCAAGCTACCGCAGGTGGATCGCAGAGTGTACGAGCTCTCGCCGCAGGATTTTGCGGTAATGAGCAACGCGTTGTCCTAGAGGAGTCACAAGGATGCCGACCAATCTGCCTCCTCAGTGCCAAGCCCAGTATAACAAGGTCATTCAATCGAGATCGCCGTTCGAGAAGCTGAAAAATCTTCAGCTCTTCTTGTCGATGGTTCCTAAGCACAAGCATACAGAACGCCTTCGATTGAATGTGAAGCGGCAGATCGCATCCCTCAAGGTTGAGATTGAAGAGAAAAAGAAGAGGAAAGTGGGAAGTGGTGCGAAGTTCTTTGTAAGAAAGGAGGGTGCCGCTCAGCTCATACTTTTGGGGCCCACAAACGCCGGAAGAAGCTCACTGCTAGCGGCGGTGACGAATGCGAAGCCTCAGATCGCTCCATATCCTTTCACAACTAGGTTGCCTGTTCCCGGGATGCTCCCTTTTCAAGATCTACAGTTCCAGTTGATCGAAGCGCCGGCGCTGACGGTTGGAGCCGCAGACGGAATCTCTTGGGGGCCGAAGGTCTTGACGCTGGCGAGAAATGCTGATGGTCTAATAGTTGCAGTCGACCTCTCCTCAGACCCAGCCTCACAATTGGAGTCGGCTCTGACTGAGCTTAAGAAGGCCGGAATTACAGCGGAGAAGCCCTCATTTGATGTTGAGATAAAACTCGAAAAAGAAGGGACTGGGATTCGAGTGGTGGTTTTGGGTCAGCTCTCAGACTGTACTGTCGCTGATGTCAAGCAACTGCTGCAAGCATTCAAGATAAGCAACGCGACGGTAAGGATCGCCGGAAGCGTCTCAATGGCGGATGTGGAAGACGCTGTCTTCGAGAGCAAACTCCTCTTCAAGCCAACGCTCGTGGTAGCGAACAAGTTGGATACCGACCCTTCGAGGGTAGCCTTGAAGAGTCTTCAGGGGACTGTACCTAGTTCGATCCCTCTAATTGCGATCTCATCCAAGACTGGAGAAGGCTTGTCCGGCTTGGGAGAGAAAATCTTCTGGACACTCAAACTGGTTCGCGTTTATACGAAAGAGGCCAACGAAGCTCAGCCTTCCAGACGACCGGTTGTACTTAGAGAAGGCGCCACAGTTGAAAGCGTGGCAAAACACATACACAGTTCCTTGTTTCGCCTCTTCAAATATGCGAGGATCTGGGGCCCAAGTGGCAAGTACGGAGGCGAGAGGGTTGGACTGGAACACCAATTGAAGGACGGCGACGTGGTTGAAATACACATTAGATGATTGCTGCGTCAAAATAGTCTTGGTCGGGCCAGAATATGAGAGAAACATTGGAGCGATAGCGAGACTCATGAAGAACTTCGGTTTCTCGGACCTTCGTATAGTGTCCACCAAAACACGGGTTGGAAGTGAAGCGATCGCATATGCAATGCATGGCGCTGATTTATTGAGGAAGGCAAAGTTCTACCCAGACCTGGAAAAAGCACTGGCTGATATCGACTTTGTCGTCGGAACCTCCTCTAGAAGAGCGGGAGACGACTCAAATCTGAGTCGCATGGGGATAGAGCTAGCTGGACTCCAGTCAAGGATCGCGAACGTTGGAAACGCTGCACTGGTTTTCGGCAGAGAGAGCAAGGGGTTAAGCAAGAAAGAACTGGATCTATGTGACACCGTATTGACAATATGTGCGAACCCAGCTTATCCAGTTCTCAACATCGCTTCATCTGCCGCAATAATCTTCCACAACCTGCATGGCCAATCATTTCAGGCCAAGGCAAGTTGGTCTTACGCAAACAACAAAGTGAAACGGAAAATCGTCGAGTATTTTATGGAGATAATGGATGTGGCGCAATACCCTCAGCGCAAGCGGAGGCTAGCTGTCAGGGCCTTGAAGAATGTGATGGGCCGATCATCGATCACAAGACGAGAGGCGTCCCTGTTGGTAGGCGTGCTTCGCCGGGCCGGTCATATCTTGAGACATGGAGCCGGGGGAAAGGCGGAACCAATCCGGAACAGTACCTATCAACCTCGGATTGAATACCATTCCGACGAGATATTTCCCGTCCGCTCATGCGATCCAGCTTGCGCTGCGGCAAAGCCCGCATCGACTAAACCTTAAATAACACACGAGTATCCGAAGTTGTAAGCCCGTCATGGCTTGGGAGATATTGCATGGGCGGCAGCAATCGCACCGTCGCGAAGGGGATGCCATATACAAGGACTGAGTATATGCATGGGAGCCCTCCCTCCAAGATAAGCAAGTTCACTATGGGAGAAAGCCCGACCGATTTCACTTGTAGAGTGGCTTTGGTATCCGGAGCTAAGGTTCAGATAACGCATTCGGCTCTTGAGGCTGCTAGGGTGGCTGCTAACAAGACAATCGCCGACAAGCTTGGAGACAAAGGGTACTCATTGAAGATCAATGTGTATCCACATGTAATATTGAGAGAGCACAAGTTTCTGGGTGTGGCCGGAGCCGACAGGTTGTCTGAAGGGATGAGGCACGCCTTCGGAAAGGCTGTTGGAAGAGCTGCGATAGTAAGGGAAGGGCAGAAGATACTTTCAATAGCCACTACGCCCAGCTCCGTAGAACTGGCAAAAGAAGCGATGAGGCGAGCCAGCAGCAAGCTCCCAGCCTCATGCAAGATAGTTGTTGAGGAGACCGGAGGAGACGATACGCCTTGACAAAGCGTTCAGAACGCACTATCCTTTGGTTTGAGGAACTCAGGCGGGAAGACGTTCCGCTCGTCGGTGGAAAGTGTGCCAACCTTGGAGAGATGCTTTCCGCAGGAATACCCGTGCCTCCCGGATTCGCAATTTCGGCAACCGCATACAGACGCTTCATCACCGAGACCGGGATCGCCGACGAGATCTACAAGACAGTAAAGGACACAGTAAAAGACCCGAGAGATCCGAAACAGTACGAAGAGGCTTCGAAGAGAATACGGCACCTGATAGAATCGGCACCTATTCCCCGATATATGTCAGATGCGATTTTGGAAGCCTACCGACAACTGTCGTCCAAATCATCCGCGGCGGAGGCATTCGTCGCAGTCAGATCCAGCGCTACGGCGGAGGATCTCCCGGATGCGAGCTTCGCTGGCCAGCAGGAAACCTTCCTAAACGTGAAGGGCCCGCGAGAACTCTTAGATAGAGTCAGGAAGTGCTGGAGCAGCCTTTTCACGCCAAGAGCCATTTTCTACAGAACCGAAAAGGGATTCGATCACGACAAGGTTCTGATAAGCGTTGGAGTCCAAGAAATGGTTGATGCCAAGTCGGCGGGCGTGATGTTCACGCTTAACCCAGTGACAGGTGATCCAGCCCAGATAGTTGTTGAGGGCAATTGGGGGCTCGGAGAATCGGTTGTCTCGGGCTCGATAACTCCCGATAGCTTCGTCATTGATAAGTCGACAATGGAAGTGTCGAAGAGGAATATTGTCGAGAAACTCACGGAATATATCAAGAATCCTAAGACCGGAGAGACGATTCACGCCGAGGTTCCGGCTGAAAGAAGAAAAGCGCTGTGCCTTACCGATGAAGAGATCTCAAGACTCGGGGAACTTGCGGTGAAAATAGAGAGGCACTACGGCGGAAGAGCTCAAGATGTCGAATGGGCAATCGATAGGAATCTTCCGTTCCCAGAGAACGTATTCATCGTACAATCACGTCCGGAGACAGTTTGGAGCCTCAAAGCCCCTCAGCCTAAACCGGTGACGGCCGAGAAAACTTTCGAGAGGGCAGTCGTTGTAAAGGGGCTTCCTGCCAGTCCTGGAATCTATGGCGGAAAGGCAAAGGTGGCCATGACGACAGAGGTAGCCTCCAAAATAGTCAGCAAAGGCGATGTCTTGGTCACCCAGATGACAAATCCCGACTGGGTCCCATACATGCGCGTCGCAGGGGCCATCATTACCGACATGGGAGGTATGACCTGTCACGCTGCCATAGTCTCCCGGGAATTAGGGGTACCCTGCATAGTTGGAACCGGCAAAGCGACGACGCTTTTGACCACCGACCGAGATTACACGGTCGACGCTAAGAATGGCATAGTGTACGATGGAATACTGCCAGAGATCATGAAGGTAGCGTCTACGTCGATACAGGCTTCAGGTCAAGTCGCGTCCGCGGCCACACCAACTTATGTAGAGCCCGTTCCAGTGACGGCGACCAAGGTCTACATGAATCTCGGCGTCCCAGAGAAGATAGATGACTACAAGAATCTACCTTTCGATGGTATCGGCCTGATGCGTGTCGAGTTCATCTTGGCCTCATACATCGGAGAACATCCGAACTTCCTGCTCGAGACGGGGCAAGGCCAGAAGTTCGTTGACAAGATGGCCGAAGGCATTGGCAAAGTCGCGAGCAGTATTCAACCTCGCCCAGTAGTTGTGAGATTTAGCGACTTCAAGACTAATGAATACGCCCAGCTGAAGGGAGGAGAGAAATACGAGCCTCACGAGGATAACCCAATGCTGGGCTGGCGAGGCGTCAGCAGATACATCAGCTCTCAGTACGAGAAGGCGTTCCGTCTAGAATGTAGGGCCATAAAGAAGTGCAGGGACGAGTGGGGATTGAAGAATGTATGGACTATGCTCCCGTTTGTCCGAGCCACTTGGGAAGTCGAGAGATGTCTGCAGCTTCTGAAAGAAGAGGGGCTGGAACGGACCAGAGATTTCAAGGTCTGGCTCATGGCTGAAGTTCCAAGCATAATCCTGCTTGCAGACGAATTCTGTCCCCTCTGCGATGGATTCAGTATCGGAAGCAACGACCTGACACAACTGGTGCTGGGAACAGATAGAGATAGCCAGATCCTCCCATCGATCGACACTAGATACTTCGACGAGAGGGATCCGGCCGTCAAAAGAGCGGTGGGACATCTGATCAGAGTAGCAAGGAGACACGGTGTGACAGTGAGCATCTGTGGCCAGGCGCCGAGCGTCTATCCCGAGTTCACGGAGTTCTTGGTGAGATGTGGGATAGATAGTGTCAGCGTCAACCCGGACGTTGTGATCCAGACGAGGAAGCTTGTCGCCAGCATGGAACAGAAGGTGTTGCTTGAGAGGCTTGCTGAAGCGAGGGAGAGCCTCTCAGGTCAGAGCGCACACAAAGACGTCGAGAGTTGGTAGCGTTAGTAATAAGAGAGATCTGGTTCTGTCCAAACACTTTTTTTCTCCAGAGAGGATTTCTCCCATCCTTGGCCTTCAGATTGCGTGAGTGGCACAAATGTTTGATCTTGAGGGTGAGCAGGTCGTCCGCACTATCAAGGAAAGGAAGGCAAAACGCGTGCTCTTACAGTTCCCGGAAGGCTTGAAGAGATACGCGATAGCGACGGCTTTGAGCATTGGAAGAGAGACCGGCGCGTTAGCCATAGTCTCGGCTGATCCTTGTTATGGCGCTTGCGACATTGAGGTAGATGGAGCAAGATCTATTCAGGCTGATCTTATCATTCACTATGGACACTGCCAGTACAGCGAGGAGACAAACATTCCAACAGTTTATGTCGAAACAAAGTGGAGAGGAAGCATTTCAGACGTGTTGGAGAGGGTGGTTCCTCTGCTCGCGCCGTACCAGAAAATAGGGCTGGTGACCACTGTCCAACATACGCATCAGCTGGGATCCGCGAGAGAATTTCTGGAGAAGCAAGGCAAACTGGTAAAGATAGGCCATGGCTCGGAGAGATTTGGGCGCGAGGGGCAGATTCTTGGATGCGACTTCTCCTCAGCCCTCTCGATTCAACACGAAGTCGACGCCTTCCTCTTTATTGGCGGTGGAGTTTTTCATCCGCTTGGCCTGGCGCTGGCGACGGATCACGTTGTGATAGCTGCAGATCCGTTTACGCTGAAGGTCGAGAACCTATCGGACAGAAAGAGGAGGACTCTACGCAGGAGATGGCAAGCATTGGAAGCTGCCCGCAAGGCTGCTAGAATAGGGATAGTTGTTGGACTCAAGAGCGGTCAGAAGAGGCTTGGTGAGGCGTGCAGAATCAAGAAGATGCTGGAAGATCTTGGGAAGGAAGCTGTCTTGTTGTGTTCGCGGGAAATCTCGCCTGAACATATCGCGAACTTCACCAACTTGGAAGCCATCGTAGAGACAGGCTGCCCGAGAATTGCTGTCGACGACTCATCGAGGTTTTCGATCCCTGTTCTCAACCAGAGAGAAGCAATGATTCTTGTCGGAGAAGACTCTTGGGAAGCATATGCTGGTGAAACATAGAGGGCCATCCCTGTCATACTGCACACCTACATGGCAAGAGACAGCTTCCGATGAATGAGTGGACTGGAATGCCGCTAGGCAAAGATACTGGAGCAAAGATGACTCGGAAGCAACTTGAGATCTTCCTGAGCAGGCTCCAAGGAATTGCCAGTCCAAAACTCGGGCTTGAGCAATATCCCACTCCTCCCGAGATTGCCTCGGCAATCATACATTGGGCGAACCTAGCTCATTATGACATTAGAGGAAAGAGGGTCGTCGACTTGGGAACGGGAAACGGAGTACTGGCGATTGGAGCAGCGAAGGCTGGCGCCTTGGAAGTGGTTGGAGTTGAAAACGACAGGGAGTCAATTCATGTAGCCAGCATGAATGCACGTTGTGCTTCAGTCGATGTCAGCTGGATCATGGGGGATATAGATGCCATTCGGGGCAGATTTGACACAATTTTGATGAATCCACCCTTCGGCACGAGAAGAAGGCACGCGGATCTCAGATTCTTGAAGAAGGCTTTGGGAATTGCAGGAGTCACATACTCAATTCATAAGAGTTCGACGAGAGAGTTCGTGATGAAGTTTCTTCAACGAAAAGGGGCGAAACTAATCGAGGTCTTCCCATCCCGGCTTGGGATTTCGCACCTCTACCCTTTCCACACGGACAGGCGGAGAACCATAGAAGTTGACATCTACAGGATTGTTGGTCCTCTCAAACAGATTGCGGAAGGCCCCCCTTCAGAGGCACGTGAGGAATCCCAAGACTAGGTATTTATAAGACAGCAAGGCGGCTGATAGTGAGTGCTCTTATCGACTATGATGTTCCGCCGCCTATTGTGTTGACAAGATAACAGCCTTAGGTGAAGGGCCTGAAATGCGTGAGAACAAGAGGAGTGAAAAATTCGTCGTCCCAGGAGAGAGGCTTGGAGTAATAGAAGAGTTTGACTCGGGAGACGGAACCTATTCTGAAAACGGAACCATCTATTCACTGGTTTTTGGACAGACTCATCTCGATCTTAGGAACAAGAGAATATCGATCCGTCCGCTGGGTAAAGCTCCACTCATGCCCATAGAAGGCGACATCATAATAGGTCAGATAACTACCGTTCAAGACAAGATGGCAAACGTCAGGATTCTGGAAATCAATTCAAAGCCTAGCCAGGCCAACTTCACTGGTGTGATGCATGTATCCACGGCAAGTCCGGACTATGTGGGAAGCCTAAACGAGATCTTCAAAGTCGGAGACGTTCTAAGGGCGAAGGTGATAAGCATAAAGAACCGTACCTACCAGGTGGCAACGACGGAACCAGACTTGGGAGTGCTCTATGCCTCCTGCTCCAAATGCGGCTCGCCCCTTATGGTTCAAGGATCCTCGCTTGGCTGTCCCTCTTGTAGGAATGTCGAGAGGAGAAAGATTGCCAAGGATTATGGTTCCTTTCCTATGCAGTGACTTGAATTTCAGAAGCTGACCGAGGAGAACATCATGAAACTCAAGCTTCTTGAGAAGAAGGCTGGCGAAATGAAAATCGAGATAGAAGGGGAAGCTCACACATTCTGTAACCTCCTTCAAAGAATGTTGCTTGAGGATAACGATGTTGAGTTTGCAGGATACGATATCTCCCATCCCTTGGTCTCTAAATCTGTCTTGTACCTTAGGATGAAGGGCAAAAAGAAGCCGGAGGACGCTCTCAAAGAGGCGGCAAAGAAAATATCCGATGAGGCGATGGAGCTCAAGACGAAGTTCCAAGAGGCCTTGGAACAAATCAAGATTGAGCCGAAATGAAAGAGACTTCGCGGATAGCCTCCAGATTCACAAACCTCAGAGAAGCGCTTGCTGACAAGGGACTTGCCCAACTCGGAGACACAATAATCAATTTCGCCTTTTCGGTAGCCAAGACGGTGCGAATCGGGTGCCCGACGGGTGCGAGAGTAGACAACCAAGTCCTTGCACAGGCGGCAAGGCAATCAGGCCTTAGAAGGATTATGGGATCTCGTCTGGATAGGCACGACATTGCAGACGCTGCAGAAGCAGTTCTGGCGTTTGCATGGCTCCGGGATTTGATCAGCATAGAAGAAGTTGTCGCCATACTCGCGGACAGGCCATCGGATGAGCTCGTCTCCATGACACGTTTGATTTCCGAAGTGATCAGGCGCCTCGAGAAAATCGCCATGGCCTGACACTTAAGCTGGAATCATTAGGAGGACGCAGAGATCGAAACGTTGAAGAATCCATATCAAGGAACCGCAGAAGATTGAAGAAGATGTGAGCCGCTCTGTTCGCCAAGTTTCGGATAATTAAACCTGAGATCCGCCTGATAGGGGTCGATGATGCGCCTTTCGTCCCTCGCTCAAAGTCAGAGACGGATGTGGTTGGTATTGTGTGCCGCGGTGGGCTGTGGATTGAGGGTGCCATGAGGACCAAGATCGAAGTTGACGGTTTGGACGCCACTGAGAAAATCTCTGACATGATAAGGAATTCTACACATTATCCTCAGATCCGAGTAATCATGCTCCATGGTATCACATTTGCCGGCTTCAACGTTGTCGATGGAAATGCGATGGTAGAAAGGACGAAAAGACCTGTCATAGCTGCCACCAAGGAAAGGCCTAACCTTGCTAGAATAGAGGAAGCCATTCGCAGTCTTGAGTCGTGGAAAGAACGCCTAGAACGGATTAGGCGCGCCGGAGTGCCAGTCAAGGTCTACACGCGCGGCATCAACGAACCTATATACATGCACTCCTTCGGCATGCAGTTGGAGGATGCGAAGAAGATCGCTAAGATATCAGCCACACGTGCAAGCATTCCGGAGCCGCTCAGAGTCGCCCATCTCATAGCTTCCATGGCGACTCAAGACTCTAAAGCCCCGACACAATAGATTCTGAGAAGCCGCAGCCGCGAGGTTTCCAGACGACTCGAGAAAAGTCGTATCTAGATCTGTTATCTCCATCAAAAGGCTTAATAGAATCCGAACTCAGGAAGTCTGAGTCTTGGCTGCTGGAGAGCAAAGACATGGAGTTTTGTCCTCGGTGCGGCATGAGGCTGGTGCCCACCAAGAAAGAAAAGCGCGTCGTTCTGGTCTGCCGAAAATGCAAATATGAGAGAGCCGCACAAAAGGCGGAAACCTCATCACGCAAAATCGACCACTCACCAGAAGAACAGATCGCAGTTGTAGGAGCCAAAGAACAGGAACTCAGGACCTTGCCAACCATAAAGATGGAATGTGAGAAATGTCGCAACACCGAGGCCTACTGGTGGCTCGTCCAGACGCGAGGTGCGGATGAGTCTCCGACAACCTTCTATAGATGCGTAAAATGCGGATACACCTGGCGAGACTACTCGTAGCACCAACTCTATCGTTGGATTCTTCACGCCTTTCTGCGCAAACGTTAAACGAACTGTGTCACAGTTTCCTAGAGGAAAGCGGTGAATCGACCTGTTCAAGACCCGAATGGCAGACGCGAGGATGTGGAAGAACATAGTTACAGCAGTGTCAACCCTCATTGATGAAGGAACTTTCGAGGCCGGGCAGGACGGAATAAAACTTCGAGCAATGGATCCTTCTCATGTAGCTATGATAGACTTGGCGTTGCCCTCATCCTCCTTCGAAGAGTACGCTTGTGATAAGCCCCTCAAGATCTCTGTCAACTTGGGTGAAATGCTCAAGCTTCTGAGGCGCGTGAGCGGAGACGAATCCTTGGAGATGAACTACGAGGAGGACTCGGCGAAACTGAGCCTTAAGCTGCGTGGCAGATACAGCAGGACTTTCAGAATGTCAACAATCCAACCGACTGGCGAAGAAGTTCCGACCCCAAGGATAACATTCAACGCGCGGATCAAGATGTCGGCTGAAACCCTGAAGAACGCTGTAGACGACGCCTCAGCGGTCAGCGACCACCTGAGATTTGAATCAAACACAGAAAAGTTTGCGATAAACTCTTCTGGCGACCTTGGAACTGCCACGATAGAGCTCGAAAAGGGAAGCGAATCTATACTAAGCTATGATGTCCAACAAGAGAGCAAAGCGACCTTCAGCATCAGCTACCTCAGCGACATAATAAAATCAGCGACAGCGGCGTCAGATATCGTGACTGTCGAATATTCCACCAACATGCCGATCAAGCTCACCTTCGACCTGCCTCAAGGCTCAATGGTATTCTATCTTGCTCCGCGCGTCGAAGCCTAGACATCCAGCAGATTGACCGAACCAAACGGATTTAACCTTTGAACCGTCAACACGATCGGAAAATGTTACATTCGAAGACCGACCTGGCCAAATATCCCTTTTCTACTGAGGCTGGAGAGTACGTCAAGCAACTTAGTATCAGGATAGATGATTTTGAAAGACCAGAATTCCAGAACGTTCTAAGCAGAGCCGAAGGGAGAGTTAAGGAGTCTATCCTGAACGGTGTAGTGTCGCCCGAGTTCCGGGACGCCGATGTCGAACTACTATCTTATCCACTGGGACAGGTCTTGGTAGCCATCGCAGGAGAGGCATACCTGAAGAGGAGGCATGCACTAGCAGAAGCCAAGAGAAGCCACGAGCTCTTGAAGGCTGAAGAACCAGAGAAGGTCATCCGCCTTGCGACGGACACCTTCAGATGGAGGATTGGAGAGCCCGACCGAGACGCTGGAAGCCCTATTCATATGCTCAAATTGAGCTTTGTCGACTATCTTAGGACAGCACCACAGTTCCATGATCCAAAATGGAAGCTCGTCAACAGAGTAGTCTCCGACGGTTTCGTTTACATATCAATAGACGAAGCTGCTCGCCTCCTCTCAGAAGAAGTCAGAATTCAAATTCTAAGGAGGCTCGAGACCCAAAGAGAGTTGTTGGTTCCTGACATCCTCGCCAAAAGAGCGAACGAGCTTCTGGCACTGTTCAAACAGCAGAGAGGGCCTTTCGAAGAGTATGGCCCGCCACCCGCTGCGATGGAAGAAGCGTATCCACCCTGCATCAAATCGCTCATGCAATCTCTAGCCGACGGAAAAGACATACCTCATATGGGGCGATTCAGCCTTACGGCCTTTCTCGTGAATGCGGGGCTTTCCTCCGAGGATCTCTTGAAGCTTTACGGGGCCACGGCGGACTTCGACGAACGGATGACGCGGTACCAGATAGAGCACATCGCTGGGAAAAAGGGTTCGAGAACGCGATACAAGCCACCCAACTGTGACACTATGAAGACGCACGGTTTGTGTCCCTACATCGATGACATATGCAAACGTATCAGACATCCTCTTAGCTACTATAGGAGAAAGACTAGGATGCTCCAAAAGTCATCCAGAGGAGGCAGACAAAATTCGAGCTACTGATGATTATCTCAGACATCGGTTCTCAGAATACTACACCAAGAACAAAGTGGGGGTGCCGCGTCAATTAGATGGAAGAGAGTTTGGCTTTACCCTTTTCAAGGAAAGAATGATGGTGAGGCACAGAAAGTTCGACTCTGAAGACGCCTTGACGGCTTTTCTTGCTGCAAATGGGCCATCAGATGTCTATGCATCAGCGGCGTACTACCTGAACCCGGAACTCGAGATGGACAAAAAGGGGTGGCTTGGGGCTGACCTGGTATTTGACGTAGACGCCGATCATGTGGAAACACCTTGCAAGAAACTCCACGATCGATGGAAATGTTCAGACTGTGGACATGTAGATTCTGGGACAGCTCCACGAGCCTGCAGCGAGTGTGGCAGCCAGAGGTTGGAGCAGTACAAAGAGATCTGCGAACAGTGTCTCCAAGCAGCCAAGTCTGAGACTAGAAAGCTCGTCGACATCATGATTGGGGATTTCGGCTTTACCGACAGAGAGATGGAGGTTCATTTTACTGGGAACAGGGGCTATCACACGCTGATCGTTTCAGACAGAGTCCGCTCCTTAGATCAATTAGCCAGAAAGGAGATAGTAGACTACGTTTGTGCGACGGGACTGAGACCTGAGCTTCACAATCTGACCCATGGGGACAAGCTGCGCTGGGAGCTAGACCGTTCGGCAAGCTTTGGATGGAGCCGCAGGATTGCTCGAGCGCTGGATCATTTTATGTCGACGGCCGATCAATCAGAACTGTCGCAGATCGGCCTAAGCAAGGCCACGATCAGAGAGATCATGGAGAAAAGAGGGAATCTAGCAACGCATCCGGAGAAGATAGACTGGCGGTTTGTCCCTAGAATCGGAGAAAAGACTTGGGAGAGGATAGCTCAAAGGGCCGCCCGTTTAGAGAGCTCGCAAGTTGATACAGTAGTCACGACAGATATCCAT